>DATJMI010000017.1:0-15869 GCA_035508775.1 Methylacidiphilales bacterium | reverse complement strand
TGTTGAAGGGACGAAGGGATGCCCAGACGTTGGTATTCTTTCTCCTGGCTTGGGGCACGATCATGTTGCTTTGCGGTTTGGCTATCGACTCGGGCTTGCTTTATCTTGCCAAGGCCCGGTTGAGCCGGGCCGTTGATGGGGCTGCTTTGGCGGCAGTCGGTAATTTCGACATGGGGACAGCGAGTGTCGCGGGGCTCATGCGGAATGTAGCGGTGGCGAATTATAGCGATCTGGGAACGATAGCTTCGTCCTCGTCTCCGTCGTCGGTTACGACAAGCACCAGCACGTCATCGACTGGTTCGCCCACTACCATCCTCACTTACAATTTCAATGACGGAACCCAGGATGCGAACGGGCAGTATCGCCGCTACGTCCAGGTTGTCCTCACCACCGGCGCCGGCGGCCAGGTTACGAGCGCGACCTGCAACGCCCGTTGTCCCGTACAAACTTATTTCATTGGTTATGCGCAGGGAATTATCGGAGGATTCAGGGGGATCAGCGCCTTTAAGGATTTGAAGGTCTCCTCGGCGGCCGTGGCCACCCGCAATCCGCGTCTGATCATGGTCGTGATCGACCGGTCGGGTTCGATGCTTCAGTCCGGCGGCGGCGCATTTGGCCTTCCCCAGTCGGTCATGACGTTTCTCAACTTTTTCGATACGAGTTCGGATTATATCGGGATTGTCTCCTTTGGCAGCTTTGCCCGGCTCGAGATGCCCTTGACCACCAATTTTCTCGAAGCCGCCACGAACAATCTTTGCGATTCCTATAACGTCATCACCAATACCGCGGCCGGCGGCTATGGCGGCGCCGTCCTAGGTGTGCCGGCGGTCGATCCCGAGCAGGACCCAGCCAGCAGCAGTTATACTAATAATTATGCCACCCAAGGAGTCCGGCGGTTAAAATTTGGCGGTACGACCGCAGCTGACGAGGGACTGCGGGTGGCTTTGGAATGCATGATGTCCAATTCCGGTTTCAATAATCCCGATGTGGTGAAATACATCGTTCTTTTCACCGACGGCAAGTGGAACAATACCCGGACACTGGTAGCCGCTCCCACTTATACCAACTGGGTATCCTATCCCGACACGAATACCGATCCGGGGGCGTACACAACGCCCTTTGAGATCGTTTCCAATAAGTTCAACACGACCGATCTCTCCGGCGATCTAACCAATGCGGCGACGAACATGGTTTTCATGCCCTCTCTGAGCCCGATGCCCGGCATGACCAATGCGGTGAACAGCCTCATCTTTTCCTCAACCAATATTGCCAACCACGCCAACGATTATTGGATCAGCCTCGATACCAACGATGGCGGCGGCCCCGCCGGCGTTCAATTGGAGCCGTTGCCTGGATCGTCCACTGCCGGGTCGTCGTCCGGCAGGGCGGGCGCTCCGGTCTCGATCACCAACAGTAACTTTGTCGGAATGGATCCGATAACCGGCATCACCAACGACTACAGCAGTACGGTCAATGTCTGGGTTCAACCCGGCGCCGTCGCCTATGTTTGCGACAGCAACGGCACTCCTTTCGAAGCCTATCTTGGGGACCTCAATAATCCGACCAATACCGTTACGGTACCATTGGCTCCGGGGGAGCAGGTTCAATTGGTCGTTCCAGGTTACGTTCTCGACGGTGGCGTCTATGATGGACTCGATATGGGCACGATCGATGACAGCAGCCTGTATAACGCGGGAGCCCCGGACAATTTTGCCTCTTATCGCTGGGATAACTTTAATTTGGCTTTTGAATGGCCGGATGACCTGACGCCCGCCCCTGCGGCCACGGATGGCAATGATGCTCCCTTTTACTACGATGAAACCACCTCGATCCAGAATGGGGTGGTGAGAGATTCCACCATGCGGAGCCTGATGTTTCGCAATTACGTCAATGATCTGACCGGTTACTACGTTTACCGCTCCAATGATCCGGTCGGGACGGGGGTCGAGCCGCTGACGGGCGCGCTGAGGCCCTACTATGGCTTTGGGTCCTATTATCCAGAAGGCGTATTTTACTGGCCGTTTGACATGGTGGGCATCGATTGGGACGCCACCTACGCCCTGGCCGA
The DNA here is from genome assembly GCA_035508775.1 of Methylacidiphilales bacterium. Classification (GTDB taxonomy): domain Bacteria; phylum Verrucomicrobiota; class Verrucomicrobiia; order Methylacidiphilales; family UBA1321; genus JABDGH01. The sequence continues at coordinate 13,801 of DATJMI010000017.1, read as the reverse complement.
TCCCCTGGTTGATCCCGATCCCACAGGGGACGGTTTGGCCCGGCATGAGGCGTATTCGATGAACATGCTTTCGAGCAACGCGGCTCCGGCCCAAAACGGCGAGCTTTTTTACATGGGAACGAACGGCGCCCTCTCCAGCACCACCGCCGCCAGTTCGGTGATGAGCAGCGCCTCGAGCTGGAAGAGCGGCGCGCCCAGTTGGGTGATTGGCGCTTATGGCGTGAATATGACCACCGACCCAACGCTGAACACCAATATCAGTCCCAACCCGCAGGACTGGCGTCCCAACACTTTTGTGGGAACAAATATCGGCGTTTCCAACAGTTATCCCACTCCCGGACTCCTTTATTCCAATCTTTTGTATCAGAACCCTTCGGAGACGGGCGGCTATGTATACGATAGCAGTTCGGGGAATATTTATAGCAACACCATGTGCTGGAATGGACGGCCGACCCATTATTACGATTTTTCCAAGTCGACCTGGGTGGCGATCCCGAATAATCACTACCATAATTCCCTGTTTCTCCCTCTCGGATTTTGGAAGGCGCAGGAATATGCCTGGCATGCGCGGGCCGCGGGCGTGACGATCTTCACGGTGGGTTACGGCAGCCTGGTCGAGGATAGTGAGCAACTGATTCTGGCCCAGGTTGCCAATGCAACCAATACCACGGCCGGGGGCGGTTCGAATATCACTTACATTTCCAGCCAGCCGATTGGGCAGCAGTATCAAGCCTATAGCACGGCCGATATCAGCAACGACTTTTATCAGATCGGCACGGCCATTAACGCGGCCCTGACCGGGGGCGGTTGACGGGATGGCCCGGAGTTTGTTCCGGGTTTCTTTACGGCTTGGTTCCCGGTTCTGTCACCGCGACTTTGACTACCGCCGATTCGCCGGCCCGGATGCGGTTTTCGTAGCCGGTGGTGGCGCCGGGATCGAAGGTGATTTTGACCGGCACACGCTGGACGATTTTGGTGAAATTACCGGTGGCATTATCGGCGGGCAAAAGCGCGAATTCATTGCCGGTGGCCGGAGAAAAACTATCGACTTTACCGGGGAAGACCTTGCCGGGAATTGAATCGATGGTGATTTGCGCCGGCTGGCCGGGATGCATCCGGGCCAGCTGGGTCTCCTTGAAGTTGGCGACGATCCACAGTTCGGGTTCGACGATAACCAGGAGTGTCTGGCCCGGAGAGACCCGGTTGCCGGTTTCGACGTCTTTCCGGCCCACGTAACCGGAAGCGGGCGCTTTGATGGTGGAATAGTCGACTTGCAATTCGGCCAGGCGGAGCTGGGCGAGATCGACGTCGCGGGTGCTTCGCGTGGCGTCGAGATCCTCCGGCGAAACCGCATGCAGCGCGACCAGCGGCGTTTGGCGGGCCAGGTCGGCCTGCGCCTTGGCCAACTGGGCCTGGGCCGCCGCGACCAGCGCGAGGTATTCCGAAGAATCGAGTTTGACCAACACATCGCCTTCCTTGACAGGTTGGTTATCGTCGGCCAGGACATCGGTGACCACCGCGTTGATGCGCGACGAGACGTCATGAAGATGGCCGGTGACGTAGGCGTCGTCGGTCTCTTCATGGGTGTAGGCGTCGTAGGTATAGATGGCGGCGGCGATGAGCGAGATGATTCCCGCCATAATCAGGAGCGGGCGTTTGTATCGCCGGGCAAGAGGGGGGAGTTTTTTGCTGGAAACCGGCGTTGTGGGGGGCGCTGATTTTTTGTCCGACAGGGCGATATCTTCTTCTTGGAGGGGTGGAGCACTCATAGACAAATGAATTAGGAGGTGGCGGCGGGCCGGGGGCCTTTGCCGAGCAGGAAGATCAGAGGCAGCGAAAGCGCAAAAACGAGGGCGACGAAATAAAAGATATCCCGGTAACTGAGCAGAGCGGCCTGAAGATCAACGGCGCGGTCAATCAAGCTTAGCGCCTGATTTTTAGCCGCCACCGGATCGCCGGTGAAGTTGTGGAAAAAAGAGGTATTGGAGCCAAGACGGTCATGATAGGCGGGGTTAAGATCGGAAATGTCATACACAAGTTGGGCGCGATGAACGAACTGTTGTTTGGCCACCAGGGTGGTAATGACGGCGATGCCAATGCTGCCGCCCATTTGCCGGGTCAGGCTGAAAAAACCGGCGCCCGCGGCGATATCTTTTTTCGGCAGAGGTCCGAGGGTGGCGAGGGAAAGGGGCAGGAACATCAGCACCGTGCCGAATCCGCGCCAGATGAGGGGCCAATAGAGCTGGTCATAGCCGGTGTCGGGGTTGAGGTTGGTGAAGGAAAACATGACCGCGATGGTGATCAGGCATCCGGTGACGATGAGCATGCGCGGGGAAAGGAGTTTTCCCAGCGGCGCCAGGGCGAAGGTGCCCGCGGCCGACGCAAGGGCGCCGGGGACCAGGAGCAATCCCGTTTTGGTGGCGGTGAATTGAAGGATGTTTTGGGCGAAGACGGGAACGACGAAGATCGTCCCGTAAAGCCCCATGCCGACCACGAGCGAGATCAGGCTTCCGGCGGTGAGGGAACGGTGGCGGAGCACCCGCAAGTCGACGGCGGGATGTTCCACCCGCAGTTCCTGCCAGACGAAGAGGGCGAGCCCAAGGATGCTCAGGAACGTCATCCGCTCAATAAAGGGCGAGGAAAACCAGTCGTCCTGCTGGCCCTGCTCGAGTACGGTCTGAAGCGCGCCCAGACCGAGGGCCAGCCAGAGAATGCCCATCCAGTCGACGGACTGGCGCGCGCGAGCATGGGGATCATCCGGCAGCAGGAAAGTGTTGCACATGAGGACGGCAATGATGCCGAGCGGCAGATTGATGAAAAAAATCCAGCGCCAGCCGAAATTGTCGGTCAGATAACCGCCCAAAGCGGGGCCAATGGCCGGACCGGCGATAACGCCGAGAGTGAAGACCATGCTGGCGCGGGCCTGTTCTTCCGGCGGGAACGTCTCGAACATCAACCCCTGGGCCTTGGCCAGCAGGCCGCCACCCCCCAGGCCTTGAAGAACGCGCCCGATGATGAGCATCGACAGGCTGGTGGCAAAACCGCAGAGAATCGAAGAGAGGGTGAAAGCGATGAGCGAAAAAACAAAGTAGCGCTTTTTACCGAAACGGAGTCCAAGCCAGGCCGAAAGAGGAATGACGATGACGTTGGCAATCGAGTAGCCGGTGGAGACCCAGCCGATTTCCGAGAGGGTTGCACCCAGGTTGCCTTGCATGTACGGGAGAGCGACATTGACGATGCTGACGTCAATCACCTCGAGGATGGCCGCAAAGGAGGCGCTGAGCACGATGGCCCATTTCAGCCAGCCTTGTTCCGCCGCGCGTTGCGCCAGACCGGTCAACCCCCGGGGAATGGGAACGGCCATCGCCGGGTTCACGGCTCGATTCCCCTCAGGAAAAGTTCCAGGCAAGTTTTGACGTAGTCCTCGTTGCGGTACACCGTTTCGGTGAGGGGACGCCGGATCACGCCGGCCAGCAGCATGCCACTGAGGGCGTCAGCGGCGGTGGTGACGTCAAGGTTACGCCGTACCAGCCGACGTTTTTGCGCGGCTTGAAGGTAGGCGATAAATTTTTGCCGGGCCGGCTTGGCTGATTCGATAAAGAGGCTGCGGCACAGTTTGGGATGGCGGTTGAGTTCGCCCAGAAAGGTGCGGACAAAATCCTCTTTTTCGTGCAGCATGGCGACATAGACGGTGGTGTAAGCCAGCACGGTCCGGCGCAAATCGGCCTGGGTTTCAAAGGGCGCTGCGGTAAAGATGTGTTCGAAACGTTCGGAACAGAGAAGCACGACGCGCCGCAGAAGCTCGTTTTTGTTCCGGAAATAACGGAAGAGGGTGACTTCATTGACCCGCGCGGCGCGCGCAATTTCCCGGGTGGTGGCGCCCGCGACGCCCTCGCGGGCGAAAACGCGCAAGGCAGCATCGAGGATTTTCCGGCTGGTTTCTTTCATGCAAGTACATGCTTGCATGAAAATTCACGAAAGGCAAGTTACTGATTTGCCAACGGAGCCAAGACTAATGGCGGCAGTGGAGAAAGGCTTGTTCGCGTCCTTCGTCCGCCGCTAATCTCGCGGTTTCTTCATGAATGCTGTTTCCGTCCGATTTTTGGGACTTGCGCCCGCGCAGGCGGCCATTTTTATCATTGTGGCGGCGACGGCTCTCCGGTTTTTTTATTGCGTGTGGCTGCCGCTGTTGCCGGACGAGGCCTATTATTTCCAATGGTCACTTCATCCCGATGCCAGTTATTACAGCAAAGGCCCGGCGGTTGCGTACACCATCGCGGCGGGAACGGCGCTTTTTGGCGGCAATAATTTCGGGATTCGCTTTTTTGCCGTGCTGCTTTCCGCCGGAACAGCGTGGCAGATTTTTCTTCTTGCCCGGCGCTGGTATGACGATACGGCGGCGTTGCTGGCGGTGTTGATTACCGGAGTGACGCCGATTTGCGCGCTCGGCGCGGTGGTGATGACGATTGATCCGTTGTCGGCTTTCTTTTGGGTCTGGGCAGCGTGCCATTTTTCCCGCGCGGTGCAGGAGGACCGTCTTTTTGATTGGGTTCTGGCTGGATTCGCCACCGGTTCCGGTTTTTTGGCCAAGTACCTCAATGCGCTTGAGCTGGTGTCGTTTTTGTTTTTTTTGCTTTTGGTTCCGGCCCGGCGCGATTTGCTGCTCCGGCGGGGTTTCTGGCTGATGCTGGCCGTTGCGGTTTTATGCACACTGCCAGTCTGGTGGTGGAATGGGCAGCATGGCTGGGTGAGTTTCATCCAACTGCGGACCCGGGGAAAGCTCAACGGCTCGTTTGATCTTCATGGTTCCACGTTTCTCGATTTTCTTGTCATGCAGGCCCTGGTCATTTCGCCGCTGCTTTTTCTCGCCTTGATGGGCACGGTTCTGGGATTGCTGGCGCGGCGATGGGGCGAAAGGAGCGCAACGGAGACGGAAGGCGATCTTTTCATGTTGCTTCTTTTTCTTCCGGTCTTTCTTCTTTACGCCGTACTGGCCTGCCATTTCCGGGGCGAACCAAATTGGCCGGCGATTTCGTACCTGAGCCTGATCATAGTTCTCGCTTCCTACTGGCTGCGGATTCTGGCCAGCCGTAGAATGCGTCTATTTGTGGCCGCGGCTTTCCTGCTGGCCTGGATTCAGACGGTGCTGATGCACAATCCCGAAATTTTGCCGCTGCCACCGAAACTGGACCCGATGAGCCGTGTCGCCGGTTGGTCGCAAATCGCGGCTGAACTCGGCCGGCTGCAACAGGAACAGCAGGCCGATGTGCTGATTGCCGATGCCTACAAGGAAGCGGCCATTTTTTCTTTTTACCTGCCGGGCCATGAGTTTATCTACACACTGCGGCACCAGCCGCCGGCCACTCAATACGATTTCTGGCCCAGTTATCCAATGCAACCGCCGCACCGCGCTCTTTGGATTACCGGGGAGGCTACGCCTGCGGCCCTGCAGCGCAATTTCAACACGATCACGCCACTTGAGCGCGTCGTCGTCAGTTTTCGCGGCCATTTGCTCCGTGAATACATGATCTACCGTTGCGAGAATAAATAGGCGCATTGAAAAGGGAGGGTTGGCCATCTATTTTGCCAAGAGACGACAATCATGACGTATCACGATGCGCTTTCCTATCTTGGCGAGGCCCGCCGTTTTGGCGTGAAGCTTGGCCTTGGCCCGATGCGGCGCCTGGCGGGCGCGCTGGGAAATCCGCAGGAGCGCCTCCGGTTTATGCATATTGCCGGAACCAATGGGAAAGGCTCGACCGCCGCCTTTTGCGAGTCGTGCCTGCGTGCGTCGGGGCACCGCACGGGGCTTTACACCTCGCCGCATTTGGTCAGTGTGCGCGAACGGATACAAATCGACCGGCAACCGATTTCCGAGACCGATTTTGCCGCCGGGATGGGAGCGGTTCGCGGCGCCTTGGAGGAGATGGAAGGTTATTCGGCCACGTTTTTTGAAATCATGACCGCCTTGGCGCTCTGGTACTTTGCGCGGGAAAAGGTGGAATGGGTGGTTTGGGAAACGGGGCTGGGCGGGCGGCTCGACGCCACCAACATTGTGCGGCCGGAAGTTTGCATCATCACCAATATCGGCCTCGATCATCAAAAACATCTTGGAAGCACACTGGCCGAAATCGCGGCGGAAAAGGCGGCGATCATCAAGCCGCGGGCGCCGGTGGTGAGCGCGGTTGATCCCGGCGAAGCCCGTGAAGTCATTGTCCGGCGGGCCAGGGCCAAAGGAAGTGGATTGACGCTGGTCCAGCGCGACATGAAGACCGAGGATTTGGGTTTGGATGGAAACAGGCAGTTGGCGCGCATTGGTGGGCGCGCGTACCGGCTCGGTTTGATCGGTTCGCACCAGGTGATGAATGCCGCCTGCGCGGCGCAGGCGGTTAAGTATGCCGGAGTTTCCAGGGAAGCGCTGATGTGCGGGCTGGAGAGCGCCCGATGGCCCGGACGATTTGACATCATTTCGGAAAAACCGCTGATGGTGGTTGATGGCGCGCATAATCCGGCGGGTGCCATGAAGCTGGCCGATACATGGCGCGCTTTTCTGGCGGCACGTTTTGGGTGGAGCGCCAGGGAAGCCGCAGGCCGCGCTCATCTCGTCTTTGCCTCGGTCGCGGACAAGGACGTGGCGGAAATGGCCCGCCCTTTGCGGCTGCTGGCGCAGCGGGTGTCGTTGGTGCGGTTGGCGAACGAACGGACGGCGGATCCGGCTTGGCTCGAGGCGTTTTTTCCGGACCTGCCGGTGACCTGTTACAATTCGGTGGCGGATATGTGGCATGACCTCGTTACCGCTCCCGGCGATATTCCTGTGCTGGTAGCAGGATCGCTTTTTCTGGTTGGAGAAATGCTTGCGCAACGGCAGAATGACACGGAAGAATATAGATTGAATGAGCGTCTCGATGCGCCTGTAACCGCCCGATAAGATTTGTTCTGATGTCCCGGATTCGCGCCATTGTTTTTGATGTGGGAGGAACCTTGCTGTACCCGGCGGATCCCGTTGGCGAAACGTATGCGCGTTTTGCCCGCGCCCATGGAGTTAAAATTCAAGCCGCCGCGGCCACGGCGGCTTTCAGCCAGGCGTTTAAGAATGGATTCTCGGGACCGAAGCGGAAAGTGCCGCGCGACGGCGACGACCGGGAATGGTGGAAACAGATTGTGCGGCGTTCATTGCCGGAGCAAGCCTTTGCCGGGACGAAGGCATTTGAGGCTTTTTTCGAGGAGGTCTATCTTTATTTTGCCAAGCCGGAAGCGTGGGGGATTTATCCTGAAGTTCCGGAGGTTTTGCAGGCGTTACGCGATTACGATATTGAGATGGTTCTTTTGTCCAATTGGGACGCGCGGCTTCACCCCGTGCTCGATGGCAACGGCCTGGGGGAATTTTTGACGAACCGCTTTATCAGCGCGGAACTCGGCTGGGAAAAGCCGGACCCGGCGATTTACCGCCACGTTTCCGATGTGCTCCGGCTCAGACCCGAATGTTTGCTCAGCGTGGGGGACGACACGCGCAATGATATCGAGGGGCCGCGGAAGGCGGGCTGGCGGGCGGTTCAGATCGACCGTCCCAAGCGCGATCTTTGGGTTGCGATCCGTGCGCTCAATGGGAGATAGCCTGGTTTTACGGTCCGGAGGCGAGTTCCGCCGCGCGGACGGTGTTGCTCAGAAGCATGGCGATGGTCATCGGGCCAACGCCGCCGGGATTGGGAGTGATCGCTCCGGCGACTTGGCTCACCGCGTCAAAATCGACATCGCCAACCAGCCGGTAACCATTTTTGGCCTGGGGATCGTCGATGCGGTTCACACCGACGTCGATGACGGTGGCGCCGGGCTTGACCATGTCAGCCTTGACGAAATGAGCCTGCCCCATCGCGGCGATGAGAATGTCGGCGCGGCGGCAGTGCCCGGCGATGTTTTGGCTGCGGGAATGGAGCAGGGTCACGGTGGCGTCGGCGTGTGTGTCTTTTTGCAGAAGAATGGCGGCCATCGGTTTGCCGACAATATTGCCGCGGCCCAGGATGACCACTTCGGCGCCACGGATGGGAAGGCCGGAGCGGATCAGCAGTTCATGAACACCGGCAGGCGTGCACGGTTTGAAAAGAGGATTTTGACCGAGGAGAAGTTTGCCGACGTTGACCGGGTGGAAGCCGTCGACGTCCTTGTGGCAATCGATGGCGCTGAAAATTTCGTCTTCCCTGATCTGCTTCGGTAACGGCGCTTGGACGAGGATGCCGTGAATTTTGGGATCGCGGTTGAGTTTTTCGATGAGAGCCAGAAGCTCCGCCTGCGGCGTGGCTTCATGGAGAACGATGGTATCGGAACAGATTCCGAGTTCTTCCGCCCTGGCCCCTTTCATGCGGACGTAGGCGCGCGAGGCGGGATCTTCTCCAACGCGGACGAAGGTGATGCCGGGAATGATCCTGTGCCGCTCTTTGAGAGCCTGGACGCGGGTCTTGGTTTCGGAATGGATTTGCGCGGCAATTGCTTTGCCATCAATGAGTCTGGCGGTAGCCATGTCTCCCAACTTAGGCCGGTTTTTACAGAGAACAAGACTCTGGGCCTGCGGACGGCATTATGCTTTGCCAAAAAAATATTGCCATGCGCGGCCTCCCTGGCCCGGCGCCTGATCTCAGGACAAAAATTCTTTCGGCGTGACCTACGCCTATTTTTCGGACAACCTCCAGAGAATGCTTTTGGTGCGCGCGCTGCTGCTCTGGTCTCTTGTTTCCTTGCACGTAGTGGCGGGAGCTGTACTGTTCCGACGGTTGTTTGGCCGCGAATCGGTTTGGTTTGGTTTTCTGGTGCCGATGCTGGCTTTCTGCGTGGTGTTGAATTTCATCGAGTATTTTATACCTCTCTCTTCGTTGCTTTGGCTCCTGCCATTGACGACGGTCGGGGCGATTGTACTGGTCATCTATCCGGGTCTTACCTGGCAGGGATTGCGGCATCTGCTGCAGTCTGCATCATCTCCAACTCTGGCCCCGTCATCCGGTCCGGCAGATGAGACATCTCCCGAGCGTCCCGGCCTTTGGAGTGAAGGATTGCGTCCCGCCGCGCCGGTTGCGGCCAACCCGGCATTGGCGTCTTCTCCGGCATCATCGAGCTTTTCCTGGGATGGTTTGCGGCTGCCCGTGTTTATTTTTCTCGTCTCTTTTGCTTTTACTTTTTTCATTCGTTGTCTCGAACCGGACATTCTTCCCTCTTCAGATGGGCTGGCCGATCTCAACTTGCTGGCCAACTTTACCAAGGGCGAGACGTTACCGCCGACGGATGGTTGGCTGCCGCCCTTCAAGCTGCAGTATTACTATACGTTTAATCATTACGCGGCTTCGGTGCTGACGCGGCTGCTCAAGGTCGATATCGGTACAGGATACAATCTTTCCCATGCTTTTCTCTCGGCCGTTACCTGCTTTGCGGCGGCGGCGGCGGCCTGGAGGATCACGGGAGGGCGGATCTGGATCACGCTTCTTCTGCCGTTTCTCATCGAAAGCGCGGCAACAGGATCGAGCGCTTATCTCTGGCTGACGGAGAAAGAGCCCAGTCCATGGACCACGGCGGACCTTTCCGGAGGCTTGAACGATCCGAACCGAAATCCGCATAATCCGATATGGGCTCTGCTGGCCACGGCGCCGTACCGGGAGTCGCTCCGGTTGCAGCCACCCGGCTACTGGACTTACCGCGATGAATATCATCCGAATGCGGGCGGACATTTTCTCACGATCTTCGCTGTTTGGATATTGATGGAACTGGCGGCGGACGAGCGCCGGAACTGGCCGTGGATTACCGCGATGCTCATTCCCTTTATTGCCATCCTAACCTCGACGTGGGCGCTGCCCATTACCGCCATGCTTTGTGGCGGAGGGTTGGTCCTTGCTTTTTGGCGCAAGTACCGGCCTGAGAATCCGGCGTTTGTTTTTATTGTGGTGGCTGTGGGATTGGTCTGCATGTGGCCCTCGCTTCAGTCGATTTTTGGCACGCCGAACGCCCCGCCCATCATTTTGAATCGCAAAGAATGGCGGACGCCGTTCTTTGAATTCATTTTTCAGTGGTGGCCGGTCCTTACGCTCTGGCTGGGTTTACTTTTTGTCTGGCCCAAACTTCCGTTGGGGCTGAGATGGGCGCACGTTGTCGTGCCGCTGATGCTCATTCTCATTGAAAATTTTAACATCGAGGAGGGACGCTATAACACGATTGAAAAAATGTGGGGTTATACCTTCGGCGCCGGCCTGGTGGCTTTCTTTCCGGCCGTGGCCATGCGTCCGGCCATCGCCTACCGGTTTTTGACCGGTGTGTTGGTGGTTTCGGCGGCGATTTCCTTTTGCGGCTGGATGCATACGACGTTTCGTTGGGTCGATTGGAAAAACTTCTGCCATCTTGAGGGCAACGGCGTTCTGCGCCGTGATCCGCCGGCGGCGCGGATGCTGCAGGTGCTCTCGCAGCTCCACAATGCGACGCTCTTGACCGGAAAAGTCGAATGGGATTACAATCCATCTCCCGCCCTGGCGGTTTTCAGCGGTAATCAGGCGTACGTCGCCTGGACTTATTCTGAGGAGCGTTACGGGCATAAGGAGGAAAGCGATTACCGCGCCCAGCAGGTGGGTGATTTCTACGCGGGCAAGATAACGGATCCGCTCGCCTTTCTGACCAGTCACTCGATTGCGGCGGTGGTGATTTGGCCCGAGGATAAGATCCCGGATGATTTATTGGCCACGCTCAAGAGCCAGCTTGCCTCCTACTATAATTACGTCGATTGCCGGGGCGATGGACAGAACAATGCGGGGGTTTTTATGTACCAGCCTTCCGCAGTGGAAAAAACGGCGGATGTGAAATAGCCCAGGCAACTTTTTCCACTTTCTTTATTTGCATTTTTAACTTCAGAGCGGGATTTCACTCATGGAAAATGATCCTTTTGGGCAGGGGATTTTCACCGCGAGTCGAACAGTTTGTCCCCTGGCCGCTTGGAATCTTGCGCACCCTTCATTTCATGCATTTAAGCATTGAAAAGAGATTTGTTCCACAACAGTGTTTCTAATGCGCGTTACCCGCCGGGGTGATTTGGAAAAAAAATCTCAACGCCCTGGGCTGATTGTGGCAGCGGTCGCGCTTTTATTGATTGCCTCCGCGATCAGAATCTGGGCGGCTCAGAATGACCTTTGGTTGGATGAAATTTGGTCCATTGATCTGGTCAGCCAGGTTTCATCACCGTGGCAAATTTTCTATGCGATTCACAGCGACAATAATCATTACCTGAATGCCTTGTGGATTTATTTTTGTGGATTTCGGGGTAATTGGTCCGGGTACCGTATTCCTTCGATTGTAGCGGGGATCGGCAGTGTGGTGGTAGCGGGATTGATTGGTCTGAACCGGAGCATGATGAACGCCGTGGTGGCGATGTTTTTGATTGGCTTCTCCTATGTGCTCATTCTCTATTCATCGGAAGCGAGGGGCTATTCGGCGCTCATTTTTTTTTCGTTTCTATGTTACTATTTTCTGGAGCGCTATTTGCGGGAACGGCAGTGGCCGATGGCGTTTTTGTTTTCTCTCAGCGCATGTCTGGGTCTTCTGGCTCATTTGGAATTTCTGACTTTTTTCTTTTCGTCGTTTTTATGGGCTGCTTACCGGCTGATTAAATCTGCTCCGGGATGGAGAGATATCGCGGCGGCTCTGTTTTTTTGTTATACCCTGCCGGCGTTGTTATTCATTCTGCTCTATTGGATCGACGTTCGTCACATGGTCATCGCCGGGGGGGACCATCCGGGATTGGCGAACTGTTACGAGACTTCTCTGGCTTGGGCTTTGGGCATGCCTTCTCTGTTCCCAACATGGGTAGTCTTTGGCGTGGCGATGCTTGTTTTCATTGGTTCTCTTTACCGACTCTGGAGCGAAAGGCCGGATTTGATTGTTTTTTTTGCAAGTGTTGTTGCCATTATGCCCATTTTGTTGGCGTGGGCGGGGGAGTCGGAAGTCCTGTACGTCAGATACTTCATTGTCTCGGTTGCTTTTTTTGCGCTTTTGATGAGTTTTTTTCTATCTTCGCTTTGCTGGTCCGGGCGAGGCAGAGGGAAAATTCTCTGCGGATTGTTGCTCGCCGGATACTTGATGGCCAATGGCTGGCATATTGTGGCTCTTTTGAAGTATGGCCGGGGAAATAATGGCGAAGCGCTACGCTATGTGTTGCAAAATTCGAATGAGGCGTCAACGACCATAGGAGGAGACCAGGATTTTCGGATCGGCGTGGTGGTCGATTTTTATAATCGGACGGAAGCCGGCCATCATTTGTTACAATATGCCACCATGGAACATTGGCCGACGAATGGTGTTGAGTGGCTTATCTGCGAAAAGGAGTCTTATGCCGGGCTCACACCTCCAGCGCGGATGTTTGCCGACAATCAGGGGCACCAATACGAACTGGTCAAAATTTTCCCGACCGGACCTCTTTCGGGCTTGCATTGGTTTATTTATCATCGGCGGACAGATTAAACCGGATGTCGCCGGTTGAAAAAAATCAACGCTGGCCTCCGGTATAGGGAACGCTGCCGTTCAACCCGTCGCCCTGGACATTTAGCGTATAGAGGAGAGGGCCATGCAGGCCGGTTAAGTTGATGTTTTTCAACTCGATGTTTTTTATATTTTTGAGGATGAAGCCATCGGCGCAAGATCCGGTAACGTCGCTCAGAGTCAGGCCATCGATGGGTTTTTTTTCGGTCGCATCGACTGTGACCAGCCGGCCGCTGGTCGATTTAACATTAGAGATTTGTATTCTCGCAAAAGAGGTAATCCCATTATCTCCGGGAATTCCCTGTTTGTCGGGATTGGAGGTATAGGTCGTTTGTATTTCCAGGAGCGGTTCCGCCGTCTCGAGATCTTCAGCAGTGATATCGGTCGCGTAACCTCCGCGTCCGGGGCGGCTTTTGAGGTAAAGGGCCGCCCGGCCTTTTTTGAAAACGCAGTGAGCGATATGCACCTTTTGAATGCCGCCGGAAAGCTCGCTGCCGAACGCGATGGAACTGTAGCCTTTGAGAAAAGTGCAGTTGGTGATTTCGATGTCTTCACACGGACGGGCGATTTTTGCGCCTTCCATTCCTTTGCCCGATTTGATCGCGATGTCGTCGTCGCCGCAGGAAAAAGTACAATGATCAATTTTGACTCCCCGGCAGGAATCGGGGTCGATGTTGTCGGAGTTCGCTTCAGTGGTGTTAAAGGTCACGTTCGAAATCACCACATTCTGGCAGTAGGTCGGATGGAGGGTCCAGATGCGGCTGCCGGTAAGCGTGAGCCCGTCCACGCGCACGTTTTTGCATTCGACTGGCTCGATCAAAGTTGGCGCGCGCGGGTGGCGCAAATGGCCGATTTGTTGGTCTCCGGCAATGGTTCCCGCTCCGATAATAGCAATATCCTCGGCATGATCGGCGGAAATCAAGGCGCGGTAGGCGGGAGACTCGATTCCCTCCCAGCGGGCGGTTCCCAGAGGATAATCGGCGGTGTCGCCGCTGCCCTGTAAAACTGCGTTTTGTTCGATGTTTAAGGTGACATGAGAATGGAGAACGAGACTGCCGGTGAGATAATTTCCCGCCGGAACGACGACTTCGCCACCGCCCGCGGCGGCACAAGCATCAAGAGCTTTTTGCAGGAAGGAAGTGTTATTGGTTTTCCCATCTCCCGTGGCTCCAAAATCCCGGACATTAAACTGCTTGGGCGCTGGCGGTGGTTGATTTTGCGCAGGGGAAACATTTTGGGCTTGGGATAACCCGGCGGACAGGAAGAGGATGATCAAAATTTTAGAAAAGGGATTCATAAGATG
>DATJMI010000016.1:0-2732 GCA_035508775.1 Methylacidiphilales bacterium | reverse complement strand
CAACCTCGGAATGACGGGTGGAAACGAATGGAAGTTGGCCGATTCGCTGAGGTTTGAAAAATACGAACCCATTTGTGCCAAATCTCATTCATAAATGGCCTCACCGCGCAAGAATCACCCTTGCCTTTGCAATATCAGCCGCAATTTGCGCTTTGAGCGCATCGGGGCCCGCGAAGATCATTTCTTCGCGCAGGAAGCTAAAATGGGAAATTTCAAGTTCCTCTCCGTAAAGATCGCCGTGAAAATCGAGAAGATGGACTTCGAGCGAATCGACGCCATTGGAAGTAAAAGTGGGGCGCCGCCCAAGATTGAGAACAGCCTGATGGATGGCCTCGTTCTCGCCCATGCGAACGCGCGCGGCATAGACGCCGCGAGGAGGAAGAAGCTGTTCGACATCGGCGAGATTGGCGGTCGGAAAACCCAGGAGCCGTCCACGCGCGTCCCCTTCCACGACAGTTCCGGTAACGGCGTAAGAGCGGCCCAGAAGCCGCGCCGCCTCGGCGAAGAGCCGCTGCGAAATCGCGCCGCGGATGCGGGTGCTGCTCACCGGCTCGCCATCCAGCTCAACCGCGGGAATGATCTTTACGGTGATGTGGCGGCCATCGGCAAGCTCGGCGAGACGGGCGGCATTCCCTTCGCGGTTCCGGCCAAAGGACCAATTTTGCCCGATGGCCGCGTGCCGGAGTTCGGGAAAAACGCGGGCGATCTCGCCGACGAATTGCGCGGGTGAGAGCCGGCGTAAATCATCATCGAATTTTACCGCGATAACGGCCACGGCGCCATGCTGGCGCAGCAGGACAAGCTTCTGGCCAAGCGTGGTAAGACGCGGCGGGGCGCGGCCGGGAGCGATAACGGCGAGGGGATGCGGCTCGAAGGTGAGCGCCGCCCAGTTTTCGTGAAGGCTGTGAATGACTGCTTGATGGCCGAGGTGGATGCCGTCGAATACGCCGATGGCCAGACCGGTGATACCGGGATGCGGCGCGAGTTGCGAAAGAGGTTCGGGACCGGTGAGCACGGCAACCTCTGGATTTTACTGGCGCCGCAGGCGTGAAACCTCGGGCAAGGTGAGGAGCGAGGGAAGAAGTTGATGAGCATCGGTGATTTTTTGGAGAGCCTCCCACTTCAGTGCGTGCTGGAGGGAAAAGTTGCCCGACTTAAGGCGACTGAGCTGAACGAGATGAGCGCCGCAACCGAGGTCGCCGCCGATGTCGTGACAGTAGGTGCGCACGTAGAAGCCTTTGCTGCAATGGATGCGGAATTTGACCAGGGGAAGGGCGATTTCGTCGATGGCGTAGGAAGCGATGTGGACCAGGCGCGGCTCGCGCTCGACCGTCTTTCCCGCCCGGGCCAGCTTGTAAAGCGGCACGCCCTGTTTTTTAAGCGCGGAGACCATGGGGGGCATCTGGTAAAAATCGCCGGTATATTTTTTAAAGGCGGTATCGAGTTGTTCGCGGGTGAAGGCGAGAACCGGTTTTTCCTCGACGATCTTGCCGTCGGCATCTTGCGAGTCGGTGATAACGCCGAGTTTCATGGAACCGGCATATTCCTTGTCTTCCGCCATGAGCAGATCTTGGATTTTTGTGGCTTTGCCGATGACTAGCATCAGCAGTCCGGTGGCGAGCGGATCGAGCGTGCCGCAATGGCCGACCTTTTTGAAATGAAAGCGGTTGCGCACATAGTCGACCACGTCGTGGGATGTGCAGCCGGCCGGTTTGTCGATGAGAAGAACTCCGTCAACTTCCATAATCAAGCGGTAAAATGGTTAGGCGGGCAGTTGTTCCGCGATAAGCTCGATTAATTTCGTTTCGAGCGTGGAGGGGTCAAGCTTCGTGCGTAACCCGGCGGCGAGCACATGGCCGCCGCCGCCGAATTGAGCGCTGATTTTTTGGACATCGACCCGGCCACGCGAGCGGAGGCTGGCGCGCGTCAGTCCGTCAGGCATGCTCTCGAGGACAAAAGCGACCTCGACGCTCCGGATAGTCTGGAGATTTTCAATCAGTCCTTCGGCCTCGTCGGGAATGGCGCCGCTGCGAGAGTAAACTTCCGGGCTGATATAAAACCAGGCGATGCGGTTGCGGTTGGCAAAGCGGACCTGGTTGAGAACTTCGCGCAGGAGAAAAAGCCTTTCGGCACGAAAGCTCTGATAGCAGCTTTCGGCCAGGGCGGTTGGATCGGCTCCGGCTTCAACCAACCGCGCGGCGATTTCGAAGGACCGGGCGGTGGTCTGGCGGTAGCGAAAGGAGCCCGTATCGGTCATGAGGCCGACGTAGAGATTGGCGGCGATATCGGCGGTGAGGGGCCACTCGAGCGCGGTAATCATTTCGTAGAGAACCTGCGCCGTGGCCGGAGTCTCGGAGTCGATAAAATTCAGATTAGCGTAACCTCGGTTGCTAATGTGGTGGTCGATGTTGACGTCCGGGAGGCGCTTCCAGGTATCGAATACGGGGCCCAGGCGCTTGTGGTCGGCGCAGTCAACGGCGATAATCAGGCAGCTGCTTTCCGGTGGCGTGGCGGGCGTGGAGACAAAACCGGCGCTGCCCGGCAGAAAATCGAAGAGGGGGCTCAGGCCATCGGCATTGCAATGAAGGACGGTTTTGCCCAGGGCGCGGAGGCAAAGTCCAAGTCCCAGCGTGGAGCCATAGGCGTCACCATCGGGACGCACATGGGAAATAACGAGGAAGCGTTGCCGCTGTTGGCAGAGTTCCTGAAATGGCTTAAGCAGGTCGGAATTC
>DATJMI010000015.1:0-6499 GCA_035508775.1 Methylacidiphilales bacterium | reverse complement strand
TGAAAAATACAACGCAGCCCATGGCTACTTTTGCAATGAGTTCTAGTCCTATTGAGACAGGAGGTCAAATTTAAGCCGCCGCCCAACCGAGCCTTGCTTTGACCGGAGGGCTGGTCTTAGATTGGGCGGCGTGGCAAATTTTGACAGCACCCCGCGGATCGGGCGGTCACAAGGCGCAAGTATTTTCTGGGGACTTGTGTCGGTTTTTTTCGCCGGAGCCGCTTGCTACTACTTCTGGAAAGACCGCGAAAACGAGACGCGGGCCATCCAATGGAATGACACGGCCCTCTCCTTGCAGGAGGCAAGAGATTCTCTCAATTCCCAAAAACAGCAATTGCAGGCCAATGTGGCCGAGCGGGAAAAGCAACTCGATCTCCGCGATGAATTAATGCAACAGAAAGAAGCCAAACTGGCGCAGGAAGAATCCCAGGTCGACTCGCTAAACGCGCAATTGCAGAATCAATCGCAGCAGAATCAAGTACAGGCGGCGGTAGTGAAGAAATTCGACGGCACGGTCCGCAAAATCAGCCAAAGCACCGACAACACCGATGTGGTGGCGCGCGGAGGCCGGCCCGTGCTGCGCATACCCGCCACCGCGCTATTTGCCACGGGCGATGCGGTGTTGACGCGCGGCGGCAAGTCGCTGCTGAGCCAAGTCGCGCAGGCGCTCAACGGACAACTCGATAACTTCGAGTTGCGGATCGACACCTTTACCGATGGCGACGCGGAGGTCGCTGCCGTCAGCGATGCCACCCCGGGGAATGAAAACCAGGCCAACCAGCCGAAAGACGGGACCGGCGCGGAGAAAAAGCCCCATTTCGCGTCGGGCTGGGACTTGACCGCGGCGCGGGCGACAGCGATCTCTCTCTATTTCCGCGACCAGACTGCGTTGCCATTCCAGAACGTGATTGTGGTCGCGCGCGGCGATTTTCAGCCCATCATCCTGAATGGGAAAGAGGGTCACGCCCGCAACCGCCGGGTTGAGATTACCATTGCGCCGTCGGCTCCCGCTTATCACGGCGCCGATGAGATCAAGCCGGCGCAGCTCGCCAAAAAACCGTCCGAACCGGTCAATCCGCTGCTGCCACCGCCCGACTCACCGCCGCCCTAAGAATCTATCCAAAACGTTACCGCACGCTTGTCTCCCCCGGACTCACGCGGCATAATGGGGGATGGCTTTCGTCCTGATCCGCCGGCTTCAGCCGTTGCGTGGCCTGATCGACCTCGTGCCGGTCGTCACGGTCATCCTGCTCTTGCTCTCCTTTTTCCTCCTTAGTTCCTCTTTTGTGTTGCAATCGGGCATCAAGGTCGAGCCTCCCCCCAGCGAATTCGGTGTCGGAACGCCTTCGAGCCGGCTGATCGTGGCCGTGACCCTCGGTCCGCAATTAACCGACGCCAGCGGTGCGCCGCTCCCGCGTGTGCCGATGCTTTACTTCAACGACCAGATCGTCACGCTTTCCGGGCTGCGCGATTTGCTCGATAAGCTGCCGCTGGGCCGCCTGCCGCCACCTTTGGTGATCAAGGCCGACAAGGGGGTCACGCTCGATACCATCATCAGCATCGAAGACGTCGCTTCGGCTCACCGGCTGCCGGTTGTCCTGGCCACGCAACCAATGACGGGCGCTGCTTTGCCCTAGAACCTATCTCAAAATCACCATGGCAACCCCGACTCCGGAACTTTCCGCCCCGCCTTCTCCGGGCGCGGCCCCGTCCGGCGCCGTTACCCAAACGATGGCGCTGCTCCATCCATGGATCGACTACGTGCCGAAGAGGCAGCGGCGGCTCGGTCTTTTTATCTTTATCGCCTTGCTGGCGCATCTTGCCATTATTCACTTTATTCAGATCGACGCGATCCGGGCCGACTTGCGGCGCCAGGCTCATATCCATGTCATGGTCGCTGCGCCGGTTCCTCTGGCCGCGGAAGACGCGGCCAATGATCGCTTATGGGATCGGTTGACCGATCCTCGTCTTTTTATTTTGCCTCTGCCCGCCCCGGCTCAACGGCCAGCCGGCGAGTCTCCGCTCGATTTCCCAGTCATTAACGCCGGCGCTGGTTCTCAACTCATGCCCCTGCCGGTGGCGGCGGATAGCTACCGCGTGGCGCAGACGGTGATTCCTCCGGTCGAACAATCGGTGCAGACGGCGATGATCCCGCCTCGCCAGCCCTTTTCCTATGAGGAAGCCTCACCTCCCATTGCTGCGGAAACGACGTGGCAGTGGGACGATGCGCTGGACCAGCGCAAACCGCTCAACGTACCCGTGCTACCTTCGCCTGTTTCCAATACCGATCTGGCGCCCACACAATTGCGTATTGCGGTCAATCCCGGCGGGACGGTGGAGCACGTCCTGCTCGAACAAAGTTGCGGCAGTGACAGGATTGATCTCGATCAACAAGCCATCCTGGCGGCGCGCAAGGTTCGCTTTAAGTCCACCGGCCAGCCGGGCCTGATTTGGGGCCGGGTGACGATTTTCTGGCATTACGCGCCTGAACCACCGGAGGTCGTGGTGCCGACGCCACCCTCTTCCACGTAAATGTGCTCCGGCTGCTTTTCCCGATGAAACTTTCCCTGGCCCATTTTTTTATTCTTTATGTGACGGTTTTTCTTGCCGTCGTGCTTGTGGCGTGGTTGTTTTTTTTACGGACTCGCCGCCGTTCGGATTTGGACGGCCGGCGAATTTTCATTTGTGGATCTTGCCAGAGTTCTTTCACCGAACGTGTGCCGTACCAGCGGCCGCGCTGTCCGCGGTGCGGGGCGCTCTATGAAGGCAAGATTGTGAAGGAGACCAGCTGATGGGAATGTGGATCGGACGCAACCGCAAGGCCCGGGTGACCTACGGTTTCGATGAAATTGCCTTGGTGCCCGGCGAAGTGACCATAAACCCGAACGAAGTCAATACCTCGTTCGAAATCCCCCGCTCCGGCGGCCAGGAACCGCTCAAGCTTAAGATTCCGATCATCGCCAGCGCGATGGATGGCGTCACCAACGTCCGGTTTTGCATCGAAATGGCCAAGCTCGGCGGGCTCGGAGTCGTTAATCTCGAGGGCGTCCAAACGCGCTACGACGATCCCGAGGAAGCCCTGGCCCAGATCGCCCGGGCCGATAAGGGCACGGTTACTGAGCAAATCCAAAAACTTTATACCCAGCCGATTAAAGAAGAACTCATCTCCCGGCGGGTGCAGGAATTGCGCAAGGGGGGCGGCATCGTCGCCGTTTCCTCCATCCCGCAAAAGGCGGAGCGCTTCGCCGCCATTGCTCAGGAAGCCGGCGCCGACGTTTTCGTTATCCAATCGACGGTGTCGACCGTCCGGCACATTTCAAACGAATATAAGTCGCTCGACCTCGCCGCTTTCACCAAGGCCAGTAAGATACCAATCATCATCGGCAACGCGGTGACATTCAATGTCGTCCTTGAATTGATGGAATGCGGCGTTTCCGGGGTACTAATTGGCGTCGGTCCCGGAGCGGCCTGCACCTCGCGTGGCGTCCTCGGTCTCGGCGTGCCGCAAGTCACGGCCACGGTCGATTGCGCCGCCGCCCGCGACGCCTATTTCAAGAAATCGGGCCGCTATGTGCCGATTATCACTGACGGTGGCATGTCCAAGGGCGGCGATGTCTGCAAGGCGCTCGCCTGTGGTTCGGATGCAGTTATGGTCGGCTCCGCCTTCGCCCGCGCTGAAGAAGCGCCGGGCCGCGGTCATCACTGGGGCATGGCCACGCCTCACGCCAACCTTCCGCGCGGCACTCGCATCCATGTCGGGATCAGCGGCTCGCTCAAACAGATCCTGTTCGGCCCGGCCACGGTCGACGACGGCTCGCAAAATCTGGTTGGCGCCATCATGACCTGCATGGGCAACGTCGGCGCGGCCAACATCAAGCAATTCCAGGAGACCGAAATCATCATCGCTCCCTCGATCAAGTCGGAAGGCAAGCTTTTCCAGACCGTCCAGGGCGTGGGTATGGGGACGCGGTGATTGCACGGCGCTCAGCGCGCTGTCAGCATCACGGAACCGCCGCGCTGAAAAAGGAAGGCGCCAAATTGCTGCTGGTAGATGATGTGGAGGCGGACGCGGGCGCCGGTCCCGAGTTCCTGCAATTCAATCGGAAGGGTCTTTTCATCGGTGACGACGCGATTGCCGATGGCGACGACGATCATGTTTTTCTGCAGGCCGGCATCGGCGGCGGGGCTGTTGTCTTCGACAGCGGTGATGACGAGGCCGCCGTTGAAATCGAGTCCCTTTTCGGCCGCTTCGTCCGCGGTCAGGGGTTTCAGGGTAAGGCCGAGGCGCCGGTGCAGGGCATCGAGGGCGCTGGCGGCGGCGGTGATGGTTGGGGCTTTGAGACCTTTGGCGACGGCGATGGCGTCATTGGCCCAGGGAACAACGACTTCGTTGGGAATGGCAAACCCGATGTTTTCAATGGCTTCACCGGCCAATTTGGCGGAGTTAATGCCGACTAGACTACCGTTGAGATCGACGAGCGGCCCGCCGCTGTTGCCGGGATTAATGGCGGCATCGGTCTGGATGAGATCGTTGTAGGTATGTCCCTCCGCGGTGAATGTGCGGTTCTTGGCGCTGAGAATGCCGTGGCTGACGGAATTCTGATAGCCTTCCGGGCTGCCGAGGGCGACGACCGTTTCCCCCAGATAATTGGGCGAGACATAGCTGAGATCGAAATACGGAAACTGGACGGTCTTGTCGTCGATTTTCAGCAACGCTAGATCTTTGTCTTCGTCTTCGTTGATGATGGTGGCCCGGTACTTGGAACCGGTGGAGAGGGTGATATTGACCGATTTTTCCGTTTCGGCCAGGGCGACGACATGGGCATTGGTGAGAATGTAGCCATCGGCGGAGATGAGCAGACCGGAGCCGATGCTTTGCGCCGTACGATTGACGCGATAGGGCCGGAAGAAGGGATCATAGCGCAAATAGTATTCGGGTACCGTTTCCTCGGCGGTAATATTGACCACGGCGGGTTGGACGTTGGCGACCACTTTGACGATCGGCTCGTTGGAGAGATCAATCTGCCCCGGCGGCGGCGGCACTTTGCCCTCCGGGGTGGTCAGACCGGGCGGAGGCGATGCTAGCGTAGGGGTGAGGGCGTGCGCCGCCGTAAAGCTCCCCAGCAGAAAAAGTGGGAACGAGACGCAAAGAGAAAACCGGAAGCTCATAACTAGTTACCACTTATGATAAAATTGGGCTTGGACGCAAGTTACGAGCTTGAAAGCATTCCGTAAGAATCTCTCCCTCCCTGGGGGGGAGCACTCTTTCGGCGTGACCCAGGTCTGCTTTGCCAACATGCTTGGGGACGGCTCAAGCAGCGCTGTTTTTCCGCTCATGGATATGTCAAAAGCTTACGAAACTCTGCGGGCCGTACGTGAAAACGCTCCGGCATTTCCCAGCGAAATCGAGGTGCAGGCGCTCTGGTTCGAACAGCTTTATCAGCCGGTACTGACGACCGACGACGGACGGAAAGTCTCCATTGTTCAGCCTGGATTTTGGAACCATGGCGGCGGTCCTGATTTCATCCGCGCGGTGGCTCGATTCAGTGGCAAAGATGGACCGGACCCCGAGGTCAGTGTCGGCAACGTGGAAATCCATTTGCACCCGGCAGACTGGCACACCCACGGACATCACGCCGATCCCGCCTATGAGGAAACAATCCTGCATGTTGTTTGGGAAGCAGCCGGGGAGAAGCCATTTTTTCCGGCCACGGCATCGTTCCGGCGGGTGCCACAGGTGGTGCTTGGAACGCAGTTGGTCGCTCCGTGGCCGGAGTTGCAACCCTTATGCGCGACGTTGCTGCGGCATCCTCTTCCCCGCGCAACGCCGGGGCGCTGCTCGCTGGAACTGGCGCGCTTACCTGGCGGCCAACTGGCGGATATTTTACGGGCAGCGGGACTTTTCCGGTTGCGGCAAAAAGCGCAACGATGGCGATGGCGCCTGCGGCTGGCTGGCCCGGAGCAGGCGCTGCATGAGGCGTTGGCCGAGGCGCTGGGTTTTCACGCGAATCAAATTCCGATGCGGCTGACCGCCCAGCGTTTGCCGTGGAAAAAACTCCGCGCCATGGAACATGAAGCGCGGCTGGCCCATCTTTTCGGGCTGGGCGGATTTTTGCCCGGAGAAAGCACGGCCAAGTTGCGGGGCGAACCGCGCCAATGGTTGCGGCGGCTCTGGGAAATCTGGTGGAAAGCGCGTGGCGAACTCGATTATGCCTTGCTTCCGCGCAACCAATGGAAGCTCGCGGGTTTGCGTCCTCTGAACCGGCCCGAGCGGCGATTGGCGGCGCTGGCGCAAATTGTGCCACGCATTCCGGAACTCCTCTCCGCCCTCAAAACCCGGGATGCCAAACGTTTCGCGCAAACGTTGCTGGCGGTGCGCGATCCCTTTTGGGAAAGGCAGGCTACCCTGACCGGGGCGCCTTTGAGCGCGCCTTGCCGTCTGATCGGCAGCGAGCGGGTGGACGATATCCTGATTAATATTTTTTGGCCGATGGTCTCG
>DATJMI010000014.1:0-10433 GCA_035508775.1 Methylacidiphilales bacterium | reverse complement strand
GCTCCAATAGGTCACGCTGGAGATGATAACGGTGATGATCAGCCCCACAATCCAGATGGCCAGAAAGTGAAGAAAGCTCGCCAACTTGAGCGGCAAAAACCCGAATTGCTGAGATTCCAGGAACTTGGCCGCGATGGTCAGCGCGGTAAAGTGAGTGATGTAACAACTAAAGCTGATCGTCCCCAGGCCGCACGTGAGAGGATTAACGAACAGGGCCAGGGGGCGCATCTTCAATGCAAGGATGACCAGCGCGAAAACCCCGGCATAGCCAACCTGCGGGGGAACTGGACCGCTGCCATGGCGGGACAGGGCGACATAGCCATAAGCGGCCATGAGCAGGAGAATGACCGGCCTCTCCGGCGAAGCGAGCGTTCTCTTCAACGTCTCGTTCTGGAGACAAAAAAACAGGGCGATACCGATAAGGAAAACCGGCAACTGGGAAGGAAACCAATAGATGAGAAAAGAGGAGACAAGGTAGTCTTCATTTTTATCGAAAAAATGAGAGAGGATGGGATAGGCGATCCGATTGAGGATGAGAGCGGCCACGATGGCAAAAAACGCGGCCGATACGCCCGACCAAAGGGAAGTTATCCGGCGGGCAAGAAACGGAAGGCAGAGATAGAAGGTCATTTCCACTCCAATCGACCATCCGCCGGGAACCACGCTGTCGATGCTTGTCGGAGTCCAGCCGTGAACGAAGAAAGCCGTGGCCACAAAATGCCACCAGGCGAGTCCATGCGGCGCCCAGTATCGCGGACCCGTGCCGTCCATCAGGAAATAATAAACGATGGCGAACCAGAAAAGCGGCGCGATTCGGAAAAAGCGCCTGATAAAAAAATTCCGTATGGGAAAGCGTTCCTTGGCGGAACGAATCATCATCGAGCGGCAAAGCGTGACAGCGCTCAGCAGGAAAAAAAGCTGAACCCCGTACATGCCGGCCAGGATCATCCCACAACCCGGAAATTGAAAATGCGGACACTCCTGGGCACTGTGGATCGACAACACGCCAAGAAAAGCGAAGCCTCGAAGAGCGTCAATATACCTGTAGTGGCTCAATTCATTCATAAGGCATCGCGTGGAATCGTCCCCAAGGTCGAAGGGATTGTTAGAGCATGGTGGGTGATCCGCAAGGACGAAATGGATTCGTGCCCTCACGGCGGCAGAATGCGTCCCGTTTTCAGCAGTTGCAGCAATTGGCCCAGGCTTTGACCCGGCGCAGACCAGCGGCGGCAAGTAAGGACTAAGTTAAAAATCAACCCGGAGGTATGCCGACGAGAAGATAGACATGGTAATCTATAGCTTACGCTTGTTTGACGATGCTTAAGATGACGGTGCGCAGGGAATTTGACAGGCCGTGCCAAGCTGTGACGATTGCGGCCAAATCGGGATCAGAAATATTTTGTATGCCTCCTTGTGTGCCTTGATTTGTAAGTGGCTGTTGTTGCAGAGTGGAACTTGCGGGTTCGAACCCTGTACCGCGCACCAGTTGACACCTTTTGTCCCACCGTGACAGGGGTGTTTTTCCTTGGACTATTGTTCTGATTATCAAGCATTTCCAAGCAAGTTGAGGAGTGACTGGAGGTGTCTGACCCGTTGGAGTTTTGACCCGCCGGGAATGAAATGAGTGCCTCCCCACGTGCCTCCACTTTGTCCTTCTTTCCGATGATGGAAGGCACATCGAGAATGGCATCAGCCACCGGCAAAAGTCCCATATCGGTGTAAATGTGGTTGGTCAACCGCATGTCGCTATGGCGCATGATTTCCATCGCGATGCCCGGCGCAGTGGCCGGTGGATCGGAAGGTGTTGTTTCGGCCAAGGGCCGCTCGGCGCTGCATCCAAGAATTAGGAGTGGAATTAAGAGATAGATAAGTTTCATAGTTGATTGGGTGTGGGTTTGGTTTGAGGTTTGTCGGAGTTTAAAGTCGATTCGCCCTGGCGGGCTTTTTGGAGGTCAATTGTCTGCATCACATAGAGATAAAATTGCTTTCCAGCCGGGACGCGGACGTAAAACCCGTCGCGCTTGATCGAATCGGCAATCTGTTCGGCGTACTGATTAAGCACGGCGCTCGCACCTTGGAGCCCGGCATTTTGCGGGGTGGAAAGCGGAGTCTGCTGCGATTGTCCGCTCAGGGGATTGATGATCTCCTGGGTCTGCTGAAGACCGCTGGCCGCCGCGCTGAGAAAGGTGGCGGCAAAGAGTTTGATTTCCGCCCAATTATCGGTCTTGAGAATGTTCCCCCTCAGACCGGCTGAGCCATCCGTCAGCGCCCAAGTGCCGGAGCGATAGTCGCGCTCCATGTCGAGGGCCACGCCATGCAGGGGCAGCTCTGCGCCGTCCATCCGATCGGTGGTGCGCCACACAATGTACCAGTTGTCCTCGCTCGCGATGCGCTCGCGGGAACGATCCACCTGGGCCTGGCCATGAACCTCCGCGCCCGCAGGGATAATCAGCCGTCCATCGTGATAAACATCCTCGGTGACAAATCCGATGATGGGGGTTTCGATATTGGCCGAATCAATGGTGATGACCGTTTCGCACGGAATGAGCCGGCCATAAGGGGCATACTCCTCGGAAATTTCAATGTCGCCCGAGTCGCCATTGTAGAGGGTGATGGGCAGTACGGGCGGCCCCTTTGGAGATGCGGTATTTGCATTGCCGTTGCCCCTGCCCCGCAGTGAGATCAAACCGGGAATGTTGAACAAGGATCCATTGCGATCAACGTGTACAGGTTACTCTTTGCCGGAGTCGTCCGGGGTGAAGGTCTTCGTCACCGGCTGCGACTTCGACGTCGTTGCCGAAAACGTGAATCCGTAATAGACGGCGCAGCACATTCCGACAAAAACGAGAAAATAACAGTCTTACCAGTCTTGCTTTGGCAGGCGTCCACAAACTTTCGTGGGTTGACGTCCATGGCAATGATTGCACCATGAACCGTTCACTTAGACTTACTGAGTAGTGGCTGTGTTAGCGCGAGTTTACGCGAGTAGTGGCGAGTCAGACTTTAGATCGCTCACTGGAGACCGGATTTGGAATCTCATGGGCACTACCGTGCGCCAGTGGCAGCAGCCGCGAGCAAATCGATGGCGTCGATGCCAAAGTGGGAATTCGTGGAGCCTGCATTTTTACCGATAGGTCGAACGTGTCCAGTTTCCTTTGCCACCGTTCGCCTTAATGAAAATCGTAGGACTGGCCGAAGAGAACAGCCGGGGCATTTATACTACGAATATCTCGCGCCAGAACCGAGACGACGCCTTCAAGATGTTGAAGTTTTCCTTCAATTTCCAAAAGAGGTTCATGGGTGACGGTCAATCGCAGCTTTTCAAAAGGTTCTTTCCGCACGATGGCATTGGCGATTCCCGTTTCATCTTCGAGGTTCACAAAGACATGGCCCTTGGCCGTGCCCGGACGTTGACGGCAAATGACCACGCCAGCGATGACGACCCTATCGCCACGCTTGCCTTTGGGCAGATCACCGGCGCGAGTGGCGTGGCCAAGCACGTGCCGCAGGAAAACCATCGGATGACTGCGGTAAATAGCGTGACGACGATTATTTCGCCACGCAACTTTTCTTTTTCGTGACGATTCTGCGGCAGGAACGGTTTCTGCTTGACCTGCTCACCGGCCTGCCGATTTGACCGGGGAGGAGGAAAATCATGGCCACACAGGTATTCGGTTCCGACGTTGCCGGGGTTATCAATGCTGCCCAATCTGCGGCTGCCGGTGGAAACCCGGCCATTCAGCTGGGCGGCGCGGCGTTCAATCTGCCCCAGCCGTTTCCGTCGCCCATTGATTGGCGAGATTGCACGATCTATCTCCTGATGCTTGACCGCTTTAACAATGCGGCCGCGCCACCTAATTTTCCCTGGAATTTGGAGACCACCTCGCGGCAGGGCGGCACGTTCAACGGCGTCACGGCGCAACTGCCCTACCTTCGGGATCTCGGCGTTAAGGCAATCTGGATTACCCCCGTACTGAAGAATCCATGCGAAAAAGCCGGGTACAGTTATTACGGCTACGGCGCACAGGACTTCATCAACTTGGAAAAGCGCTTCGCTTCCGATGGTACGCTCAACACCGCTGAAAAGGAATATCGCAATTTGATCGATACCGCTCACAGCCTGGGCCTTTACATCATCCAGGACATCGTCATCAATCATGCCGCCCAGGTTTTCGATTACCTGATCAACAATACGCTCCAGCAGCCGACCGATCCTCCGTATCTGAATGCTCCGCTCGGCCAAGAACCGTCGGTCGAGTGGCTTGATGCGACCGGAACGCCCAATCCGGCGTGGATCAACCAACTACCTGCCGGCACCGTGCCGGGCCTGGACGACTTTATCTGGCCAGCCGAGTTACAAGACAAGGTTTTCTTCCGACGGCAGGGCCAGAATACAGGCAATATGGGGCCGGAGGGATTCATCCCGGGCGACTTTGCCGTCTTTCGCCAATTGGTCGGGGAATATGACGCGACTGTTCCCGGCGAGGAGGTCTACCGCACCAAGTACGGCACAACGCCGGTCCTGGCGATCCTCGCCCGGTGCTACCAGTATCTCATCGCCAAATACGACATCGATGCTTTCCGCATCGACACGGCTAAATATGTCCGGCCCGACATCGTCGAGAATTTTTGCAACGCCATGCGCGAATTCGCCCTGAGCCTAGGCAAAAAGAATTTTTTCTCCTATGGCGAAATCTGGGACAGCGATACCACGATCAACTCATTCGTCGGGCGGCACAGCTCGCAAATTGATAGCGGTGGTCTGGATGCTGCCATGGATTATCCGCTCTTCTACGTGTTGACAAACGCGGTCAAAGGCTTCGCGGGCGTCGACGCTGTTTACTCAATGTTCAACGCGCGCAATACCACGGAGGAAAGCCTGGTTAGCTCCCATGCGGAAGCAGGGCGCTACTTTGTCACCTTTCTCGATAACCACGACCAGTACCAGCGATTTAATACTCCCACGACACCGGCCTCGCAGGTTACCCAGGCATTAGCCTGCCTTTACGCGTTGCAGGGTATCCCCTGTCTATACTACGGCACGGAACAAGGGCTGACGGGCACGATCAATCCCACCGCCGCCCCGGAAGTGGTACGAGAGGCGCTCTGGGGAAAACCGACACCGGCTTTCGACAACACCAATGCGTTTTACACCGACATCCAGAAAATCATCAGCCTGCGCACCAACACCCCCGCGCTACGCTACGGTCGGCTTTATTTCCGGGAACTTTCGCAGGACGGCTACAACTTTGGGCAGTCGTTCGGCGTCGGTGGTCTCATCGCGTTTTCGAGAATCCTCTGTGATACCGAAGTCGTTGTCGTAGCCAATACGAGCACGACGTCCGTTTTCAAAGGCTTCGTCCTAGCCGATCTCGACATCAACCGGGATTTGGGGGTCTACAGCGTTGCCTACAGCAACGTGGGAACAACAGGATCCGGCAATGTTCTGTCGAAAACCGGCCTTGTGTTGGACGGTCCCCAGCCAACGCAACCGACGAGCATCGCCTGCCTTTACATCATTCTCCAGCCGACGGAAGTGCAGATTTTGAGTTAGAGCCTGTTAACACTAAAAAGGCGGAATGGCGCGAGGAACTTCTTCGAGGCCGAGCAGGCCTATGTAAAATTCTCGAACCTTATCGTGCTCGCCTGCGGGCACGGACAGAGTAAGATGGCTGCGCCGTTTAACTTTTAGTTCATAGCGAGATTTTGATTAGTTACTCGCACGCGCCGTGTCTTTTATTAACTCCCCATTCGAACCTTCACCGAGAAAACATCCATGAAAACCGACTACGACATTATCATCATCGGTAGCGGTGCGGGTGGAGGCACCCTGGCCCTCAAGCTGGCCGGTTCGGGCAAGAGTATTCTGATCGTGGAACGCGGCGATTACCTTCCCCGCGAAAAAGAAAACTGGGACCCCACCGAGGTCTTCGTCAAAAACCGGTACGTCGCCGATGACAAATGGCACGACATGCATGGCAAGGAATTCCAGCCCGGCATTCATTACTGCGTCGGCGGAGCGACGAAGATGTACGGAGCGGCACTTTTTCGTTTGCGCAAAGAGGACTTCGACGTCGTGCGGCATTATGAAGGCATTTCCCCGGGATGGCCGCTGAAATACGACGACTTCGAGCCTTACTATACCGAAGCGGAAGCCCTTTACCAGGTGCACGGCTTACGTGGGGAAGATCCCACAGAACCTCCGGCGAGCAAGCCCTATCCTTATCCACCCATTGCCCACGAACCGCGCATCCAGCGGTTGCACGACGATCTTCTGAAAGCGGGCTACCATCCTTTCCATGCTCCGACGGCGGTGATGCTCAACGAGGCACATCGGGCGGAGAGCCATTGTCTGAAATGTGATACCTGCGACGGCTATCCCTGCCTGGTTCACGCCAAGGCCGATGCCGAAGTCATCGCGGTCCGCCCCGCGTTAAGGCGCTCCAATGTGATCCTTACCACCAATGCGGAGGTGACCCAGCTCAAGACCAGTCCCTCGGGTCGCGAAGTGACCGAGGTGGTGGTGAGCCGCGACGGGAAAACCGAATCGTATCGCGGCGGCATTGTGGTCGTTTCGGCGGGAGCGGCCAACAGCGCGCGCATTCTTCTGCTCTCGGCCAATGACAGGCATCCGAATGGCCTGGCCAACGGCTCGGATCAGGTGGGGCGCAATTACATGTTCCACAACAGTCAGGCGGTTGTGGCTCTGTCGCTTGAACCGAACCTCACGCAGTTCCAAAAGACGATCTCACTGAATGATTTTTACTTTAGAGACAAAGATTTTGATTTTCCGATGGGCAACATCCAGATGATCGGGAAGTCCAAAGGCCCGATGTTCCGAGATGATGCTCCCTTCTTCGCTCCCGGCTTTGCCCTGGACGAAATGGCGCGCCATGCCGTCGATTTCTGGCTGACGACGGAAGACATTCCCGATCCCAACAACCGGGTGACGCTCGACCGCAATAAAAAAATCGTTCTCAATTACACCTTCAATAATAAAGTGCCGACCAAACGACTCTACGAGCGCCTGAAATCAATGCTCGAATACCTGGGCATGCATAAGCATCTCATTCCCAATTCGGCTTACATGGGCAAGGAAATCCCGATAGCGGGCGTGGGTCATCAATCGGGGACATGCCGCTTTGGCACCGACCCCAAGACTTCTGTTCTGGATCTGAACTGCAAAGCCCACGAAGTCGATAATCTCTACATCGTGGACACGAGCTTTTTCTGCAGTATCGGGGCCGTGAATCCCTCCCTCACGGCCATCGCGAATGCCTTGCGCGTAGGCGATCACCTTCTTGAACGGCTCAAATAGGATATGGCCCAACGCCAGGAAATCGCCGCTGTCTATGCGGCGGCCGTGATCCAGGGGATCGTGCTCGTCACTTTCCCGGCCGTCAGCGCCATCTTCACCAGCGCCGACCACTACGGCCTCTCCACGACGGAATATGGCGGCATGTTCGTCCCTCAGGCGGTCACCGCCATCCTCTCGTCGCTGCTCGGCGCGGGCCTCACCCGCCATATCGGTGGCAAGCGCGTCTTTCTGCTCGGACTCGCGGCCGACCTCCTCTCCATGGCGCTCCTTTTCGTCAGCCAGTTCGCCGCCGGCAGCCATCCGTTGGCTTATGGCATCCTCCTCGCGGCCACGGCCTGCCTGGGCGTCGGCTTTGGCTTCGCCGTCCCGGCGCTCAACACGTTCACCGCGGCCTTTTTTCCGGAAAAAATCGACACAGCCGTTCTGACACTTAATGCCCTGCTCGGCTTGGGCACCGCGCTTGCGCCGATTTTTGCGATCATCTTTGTGGGACTCGGTTTTTGGTGGGGTCTGCCAGTCCTGATGAGCGGACTCACCCTCGCGCTTCTCCTCTTCAGCCTTCGTTTACCCCTAAAGGAAGAATCGCACCCACCCGCGCGGGCGAATGCCGGTCCGGCTCGCACCAGCGCCGCCAAAATGCGCGCCCGCTTCTGGGTCTATGCCGCCTTCTCCCTCATTTATGGAATCTGCGAAACCCTGAATGCGAATTGGGCTCCGGTCTATATGTCAACAGGGCTCGGCGCATCCGTTACGCTCGCTTCGATGGCGCTCACAGTGTTTTGGGTCACCGTCACGGGTGGCCGGGTCCTCTTTGCCGCCGTCGAGAAATGGTGCCCGCCGCATTGGACCTATCGCGCTCTTCCGATTCTTCTGGCGCTCGCTTTCCTCATGACGGGGGGGACTCCCAAGGCGCATCCTTTTCTTGCCATACTTTCTTTCGGCATGGCCGGATTGGGCTGCTCAGCCCTGTTGCCGTTAGTCATCAGCTTTGGCCAGCGGGAACTGACCTCTATGACCGCTTCCGTTGCGGGTGGCATGATCGGCTTCTATCAGATGGGCTACGGAGTGGCCGCCTTTGGCGTTGGCCCCCTACAAGCCTGGGCAAAGCTGACCCTCGCTTCCATTTACGGGTGGACGGCCCTCTTTGCGGTCGGTCTGGCTGCGCTAGCCTTCGTCATCGTCGCCGGAATCAAAACGGCTGCCAGATAAGCAAAAGGGCCTTTGGAAAGGTTGCCAGGGATTTTGCCCAGTTCATACTCCACGTCTCTACGGAAATAAGACCTTTTCCACAAAAGGTCGGATTCATTAGGTGATGTTTCATACGAAAGTTTCGCCTCCGCCGAGGCCACACCATAATACAGGACACTTCGCCCTTGAAACGGAGGCGATTGAAATTAGTCGGGAGATGCTTAATTTCCTTAGGGCGAACCTGCGGTGAGATCTTGAGACGTGAGGAGGACGAAATACTGATTTCACTTTAGACTGGTCTCGACAGCAAGCTGGCCCCGAACGATAGGCGACTTTTTAA
This sequence comes from Methylacidiphilales bacterium, assembly GCA_035508775.1. GTDB lineage: Bacteria > Verrucomicrobiota > Verrucomicrobiia > Methylacidiphilales > UBA1321 > JABDGH01. The sequence goes on along the minus strand of DATJMI010000014.1, from coordinate 1,587 downwards.
CTCGATCCACCCCCAACCCTTATATATACCGACATGACAACGTTCACCGCAAATCCTGAAGAATACGATCTGGTAGTTCTCGGCAGCGGCGAAGGAGGCAAGTACCTCGCCTGGACCCTAGCCCGGAAAGGACAACGCGCTGTCGTCATCGAGCGCAAATGGATCGGCGGTTCCTGTCCCAACATCGCCTGCCTTCCGAGCAAGAACATCATCCACAGCGCCAAGGTTGCCTCGTATTTCTTTCGCAGCGAAGAATTCGGCATCAGCAAGGAAAACACGCGCATCAACATGTCGGCTGTGCGCGACCGCAAGCGCAAGATGGTCACCGGCCTGGTTGACATGCATCTCGATAATTACAAAAAAACCGGGACGGAATTGGTCATGGGTTCGGGTAGATTTGTCGGGCCTAAAACCATCGAGGTAACCTTGGCTGATGGCGGTACGCGAACGTTTCGTGGCAAGAATGTCGTCATCAATACCGGCAGTCGGGCGACCATCGATCACACGCCTGGTCTAAGTGAAGCCAGTCCGCTCACCCACATCGAGGCGCTCGAACTGGATCAGACCCCGGGACATCTCCTGGTCCTCGGCGGTGGCTACATCGGTCTGGAGTTATCCCAGGCCATGCGCCGTTTCGGCAGTGAGGTCACCATCGTCGAACGCAATGGTCATCTGGCCCATCGTGAAGACGAGGACATCACCCAGGCCTTGGAGGCGTTATGCCGGGATGAGGGAATAACAGTCGCAACGAATACGAAGATTAGCCGTATCGAGGGCAAGTCGGGTGAATGGGTCAAGATCCATGGAACGCATGACGGTGTTGAGGTGGTGCTGGAGGGTACTCACCTTCTCGTCGCCGGTGGTCGTACACCCAATACCGACAACATCGGTCTGGAGTTGGCCGGCGTGGAAACAACCGAGCGCGGATTTGTGAAAGTCAACGAACGGCTTCAAACCACCGCCGAGGGCGTGTGGGCCATCGGCGATTGCGCCGGCAGCCCCCACTTCACCCATATCTCCTTTGATGATTTCCGAGTCGTGCGAGATAACATCACCGGCCGCAACCATGTCACGACCGGACGTCAGGTGCCATTCTGCATGTTCACCGATCCCGAGTTCGCACGAATCGGCCTGAGCGAAAGGGAAGCGAAGGACCGGGGCATTCCTTATCGCCTGGCCAAAATTCCGATGGTGGTCGATCTACGAACCCGGACGCTTTCTGAAACGCGTGGCTTCATGAAGGTGATGGTCGACACGCATAGCGACCGCGTCCTTGGTTTCACCATGTTCGGCGTCATGGCGGGAGAGGTCATGGCCACCGTTCAGGTTGCGATGCTAGCCGGGTTGCCTTACACCGCGCTTCGCGATGCCGTCTTCACCCATCCCACCATGCTGGAAGGGCTCATCCCGCTGTTTTCAGCTGTGCCTCCGATGTCCTAACCTAATTTTCAATTAGAAGTGCGGTTAGCCGAACGAAACGCAAATGAGTTCAAGTGACCCAGATCAAGTTCCGGACACTGAGCAGGCTCCCTTACTGGGAGCCAGTCTGATCCTGCGGCTTGCCTTGATCGGCGCAGTGGTGGGAGG
>DATJMI010000013.1:0-37606 GCA_035508775.1 Methylacidiphilales bacterium | reverse complement strand
CCGCGCCACGACAACGACCGGCAGGGCGAGGTCGCGCGCCCACTCTCGCACCCCATAGTTGGGCGCGAGAGGAACACGCCAGCCACCAACACCCTCCACCGCGAAATGGGTGAATTTTTCGCGAAGCAATCCAATATCGCGATTAAGCGCCGGAAAATCGATGGCGCGGCCTTCCGCCCGGGCGGCAACCAACGGAGCGGCGGGCTTGTGAAAGTAATAGGGATTGATTTCTTCAAGAGAAAGCCCGTTTCCGCCAGCCTCGCGCAGAAGTTCGGCGTCACGGCGATCTCCGGTGGAAATGGGTTTGACCGCAGCGGCCTCATGGCCGCGCGCGCGCCAGGCGCGTACCAGCCAGCAGGCCACCCAAGTCTTGCCGATGCCGGTATCGGTACCGGTGATAAAAAAAGCGGGCATGGAGAATCTTTGACACGATTATCCCGATTGACACCATCTTTAAGCGATTCGCGGATTGCCAACTCCGCAACGGCCATGCAGAGATAGTTTTTGTGATCGGCGCTATATTAAAGTGGCTGTTCGGACCGCTTCTGGTTACCAAGCTGGACCGGTTGGGAACTTACGCCTCGGCTCTGGCCTATTGCTTTGTCCTCTCCCTCATCCCCTTTTTGGTCGTGACCTTTACGCTAGCGGCGCAATTCGCACCAAAAAACGTGGACCTGACCATGGCGTATGAGAATCTGCTGACCGACATTCTCCCGGCCGAATTGGCGTCCGAAGCATCGCGCCCTCCCGGAACAGGCGAAAAAGCTCCAGCGCCCGCCCCCCCGCTCCATGATGAAACCCTGAGGGAAAAGGCGGTCAGCGTATCGCAGGTGGCCAATTTGTCGGCGCATATCATCGCGACGCTCAAGTCAACCTCGCACCGCGGATTGGCCACGATCGGATTTATTCTCGCCGTCTACACCTCCTTCAATCTCATGGATCAAATCGTCAAAACGCTGGTCTTTATCTTCGATGACCCGCGGCGTCCATCCCAATGGAGCTGGATGTTGGTGGTGAAAACCGTGGCGCTTCTCTTCATCTGGGCGCTGCTGCTGCTGCTCATTTCCATCGTTTCGGTCGTGACGCCGGTTATCCAAAATATCCTGGGGCAATTGCACCTCAACTCGAATTACTGGACCGCGCCCCTCCTGGTGGCGCGAGACCTGGTCATGATGGCGGCGCTCTTCGGCGCCTTCTTTCTGACTTATTATCTCGTGCCCGTAAGAGCGCACAGCTTGGCCGTCGTGCGGGATGGAAGCCTGGTGGCGGCGTTCGGCTGGGTTTTGTGCAGCCTCATCTTTGCCTACGTCTTGCCGAACATGTGGCGGGCCAACGCGGTTTACGAAGCGCTCGGCTCGGTGGTCATTATCCTCCTTTGGGCGCTTTCGTGTTCGTGGTGCGTCATTCTGGGCGCATGCTGGATCGTCCGCTTCTCACCGGGAAAAGCCAAGCGGACTTAGACGCTATCCGATCCGAGGCGCCATGCCCGCTATTGGGCCCGCCTCTAAGAAACAAGACTCGCGAGATAGTTGAGTACCTCGCGGGCGATATGGCGTCCATCGAGCCAGACGCTTTCGACCGTTGGATCGGTGCGCGAATCACCGCAAAAAAAGGCGCCGGGGGGGAGATCGATGCGATGACGCGTTCCATCATGCGGACGCGCAAAATTCCAGCGATGTCCCGAACTCGCGGTCAGCAGACCCGGCGGTATCCGCCAGATGTTTTCGTTTTCCAGCGCGAGCAGAGGAAGATAAGTTTCGGGCGGAACACCCTCGTAATCGCGGCTGAAACCGGGCGAGGCGTGGACGATGAAAACCGTCTTATTGCCGACAATGCGCCCAACCTTGTAGTTCTCGCAGTAACTGGCGAGAATCCCATGCTGGCCGCTCCTCCGGGTTCGCGCGTAGCACTCGCGGGAAAGGCCGAGGCTGGCCCCCGAATATTCGAAGAGCGCCGTGATGCACGGTTCGTATTCGGCGGGCGACCGAGCCAGGCCAAACAGGCGCGCCGTTTGCGGTCCGGGCAGCGAGCCGATCACCGCCCGATAGGTCTCGCCGAGGCAGTTGATGCCGGAGGGCAGAAACAACACCGTCTCGACCCGGGTGTTAAGGCGCACGTCGAGTCCGCGCGAAAGCACCTGAGGGAGATAATTGTTGCCTTGGAGAACATAAAAACGGGGACCTCCGGGACTGGCGACAATTTCCGCGTCTCCATCGACAATGGGCGAAACAATAGGACGGAACTGCCGCAGGCGGGTAAGCAGTTCCCTTTTAAACTCGCTACTTTGGGCCGTGAAATATTGTACTCCAAAATCAACGAGATGCCCCTGCCAGAGCCGGGTGGCACACCGCCCCCCGACCGTGGATCCGCTTTCGTAAATGCGAACGTCAACCCCCGCGGCGTGAAGCACTTGGGCACAACTAAGGCCGGAAATACCTGCTCCAATGATCGCAACGGGTCCCAATTTTTTCACTTTGGCAGCCATTTAAGCCACGCTGCCGCAAGACGGCAATAGATTATACGTTCATCGAAGGAAAATAGGCTGTTTTTGGGGAGGTGTTGAGCCTGGCAGGTCCCGCGGACGGCAGAAAAGCTTCACCCAAAAGAGAATCTGCCGTGCACAGCACTCACTGGTACGCAGGACGAGCACCAGGAGGTAGTGGTACAGTTTGAAACGGTTGATAAAGTAGGTTGAACGTCTTACCATGCAGTTATGGCCCGCATTTGGAAGGAACCGTGGGATACGAAGATATTCAGCATGCAACTCTTCAAGCCGTAGAAGGAAGGGAATATGGCAAAGCAAAAGCATTTCTAAAAAGGCGAAATCCATTATGTCAAAAACCAAGCAAGCTACAGACATTTCTCTCGTTCCTGAAAAAGATTTTCGCAACGCAGTGAAGAAAATCCTGTCCAACAGCAAGCAACAGTCAGACAAAGACCTCGCCAAGTTTCAGGCTTCTAATACGGCAAAGAGAGAGGCGACGAAATGAACTGGGCTCCTTTGATTGAACAACTGTTACTTCAATTTACAGTAGACCTCTTCTTCATCCTTTATGTCGGATTTTTTGCCCTTCATGCTATCCAGCGTATAGCCGATCCTATTGAAAGAGTAGGCTGGGTTTTGCTCATCGTTCCTTTGACCATTTTTGGCACAACGCTGTATCTTCTGACCAAGTACAGAAAGTTTTGGGCGATTGGAAAGGGAGGCCTGATCGTGGATAGGCAACGGAAATGGAACTCTGCTTTTTTTTGTTTATCCAACGCTGAAAGGACAGACAGCAACACACAAACCGCGTTGTAACAGGTATATTATTACCCAAATTAGCAGGACACTACCGGAAGTTTTATTTGATTGACTCCCGGCCTCCCTCTTTAAATCTAAGAATCTGAGCTTCCCTAAAAACTCCATCCAATTCCATGCCCAAAAACAAAATCATCTATCTCGTCGTCAGCGGCGATCTTCGTCTTGCCGCCAATCAAACCTGTCAGGCGGCCCAAGCGGCGCTGGAAAAAGATCTTACCGAAGCCATCAACAAAGAAGGCTTCGAGGTGAAACGGGCTCATGCCTACGATCCGGCCAAAAAGCACGGGTTTATCGACAGCCAAAAATATGGCATGGAGGTTTTCCGTGACATTCCCCCTGACGCGCCACTTATCGTCGCCGAGGCGGTCTGGCAATATAGCCATCATGTTCTCCCCGGATTGACCACCCATCGCGGCCCCATCCTCACGGTCGCCAACTGGAGCGGCACCTGGCCGGGGCTCGTCGGCATGCTCAACCTCAATGGCTCCATGACCAAAGCGGGAATCAAGTACAGCAGCCTCTGGAGCGAGGACTTTACCGACGAATTTTTCCTTAAGGGCCTCCGCTCGTGGCTCAAAAAGGGCAAAGTCAAGCATGACACCTCTCACGTCAAACCGCTGAAAAAGGCCAAAATACCGGGCGCCGCCGCGAAATTGGGGCGCAAATTCGCCGAAAAACTCAAGCAGGACAAGCTGATCATGGGAGTCTTCGACGAGGGCTGCATGGGCATGTACAACGCCATCATCCCCGACGAACTGCTCAACCCCACCGGCGTCTTTAAAGAACGGCTCAGCCAGTCCGCGCTTTACGCCAAAACACGCACCGTCAAAGACGAAGAGGCGCGCGCCGTCTATGATTGGCTCCTGGCCAAAGGCATGACCTTCAAACTCGGTCAAAGCGAGGAAACCGATCTGACGGAGGCCCAAATCCTCCAGCAATGCAAAATCTACATCGCCGCCGTGCGCATCGCCGCCGAATTTGGCGCCGGTACGATCGGCATCCAATATCAGCAAGGCCTTAAGGATCTCCTTCCCGCCTCCGACCTCGCCGAGGGCATCCTCAATAACGCCGAGCGTCCGCCCGTTTATGACGAATTGACCGGCAAGGAACTCTTCAAGGGCGAAGCCCTGCCGCACTTCAACGAAGTCGACGAATGCGCCGGACTCGACGGCGTCGTCACTTACAAAATCTGGCGTGAACTCGGCTTCCCGCCCGAAAACACCCTGCACGACCTCCGCTGGGGACGCCATTACCATGGCCATGAACTCGACGCCTACGTCTGGGTTTTCCTCATTTCCGGCGCCGCCCCACCGGCTCATTTCATCGGCGGTTATAAGGGCACCTCGAGCGAACGCCAGCCCGCCATGTATTTCCGGCTGGGGGGCGGCACGGTCAAAGGCATCAGCAAACCGGGCTGGGTCGTTTGGAGCCGCGTCTTTGTCGACAACGGCAAACTCAAATTCGACACCGGCCTGGCTGAAGTCGTGAAACTCCCGCAAGCCGAAACCGAAGAGCGCTGGAAACTGACTACCTCTCAATGGCCCATCATGCACGCCGTGCTTCCCGGCATCTCGCGTGACCAGATGATGGCGCGCCACAAGAGCAACCATATTCAGGTTGCCTACGCGCCCGACAAAGCCGCCGCCCGGACCGCCCTCTTCGCCAAAGCCGCCGCCATGGACGAACTCGGCCTTGATGTCGCGGTCTGCGGAAAGGTATGAGCGAGGCCGCTTCGGAAAAAGCCGCCGCTCTCCTGAAGCTCTCACACGATCTGGGCCGCGAAGATCGCGGCTTGGCCATCCTGGGCGAGGGAAACGCCTCCTGCCGCCTTGATGAGGAGACTTTCCTCGTCAAAGCCAGCGGCGCGGCGCTGGCCGGTTTGGATGAAAGCGGTCTCGTCGCCTGCCGCTTCGGAGCGCTGCTGCCTCTCCTCGAAGCCGGCGAAATGGGCGATGCCGAAGTCGAAAAAGCCCTGCTCGCCGCGCGTGTCGATTCCTCCCAGCCCAAGCCCTCGGTCGAAGCCGTCTTCCATGCCTGGCTGCTCACTCTGCCTGGAATCGAAGTCGCCGGTCATACCCATCCCGTCGCCGTCAATCAGATCCTCTGCGCGGGCGACGATCCCAGCCGCCGCTTCGCCCTCGAGCGCCGCTTCCCCGACGAAATCGTCTGCTGCGGAACGAAATCGGTCCTCGTCCCCTACGTCGATCCGGGGATCGAACTGGCGCGCGCCATCAAAAACGAAACCGAAAAATTCGTCCTCGCGGAAAATCGCCCCCCCCGCCTCATCCTCCTCCAGAATCACGGCCTCATCGCTCTCGGCGGGACCACCGGCGCGGTCCTCGCCGCCACTCTTATGGCCGAAAAAGCGGCCCGGATTTTCACTGGCGCCGGTTCCTGGGGCGGCCCGGTTGCACTGACGGCGCAAAACGTCGCCCGCATCGACTCCCGCCCCGATGAGCATTACCGCCAAAAGATGCTGAAACTATAAACGGACGGCTGGGACAATGGCTCCGGCTCTGGCCAACCACTAATTCTGCGTCTAGTTTGAAACCATGTACTACCTTTGGCTCAACGAGGCGCAGGCCGGTCCTTTCACCCTGCAGCAAGTCCGATCGATGTGGAATGCGGGACAGATTACAGCGCTGACGCTTTATTGGCAGGAAGGGAAGGCCGGTTGGGAACCGTTGGGGGATATCATTTCCGAAATCGAAGCGCCATCCGGCGCTCCCGCCGGGGCGCACTCGCCATCTGAATTGGCAGCGGGACACAAACCAACCGCGCCTCCTCCTCCCGGAGTCGCGCCGGTCTCGCCGCCGCCATCCGGATCGGAGCAAGTCCATTGGGTGGGCCATCCCACCTGGTGGAAATGGGTCTGGTGGTTTTTGCTGATGGTTATTCTGATCCTGGCCGCCGGCGGGCTTTATGTTTTCAATTTGCCCCTGCATTTCCTGCATCTGCCCCAGTTCCTTGCTTTGGCTCCCCTTCCCTTTGCCTTGGTCATTTTTCTCTACATCTTCTTCGACCGGCGGGTCACCCGCTACACGGTGACAAGCAAGCGCGTGAGTGTCGAAACCGGCATCTTCGACCGCAAATCGCGTGAACTGCGCATCCAGGATATCCGCAGCATCGCCGCGGATATGAATTTTCTCGGATACGGCAATATCGAATTTTCCAGCGCAGCGAGCGACGATGCCGAGGTGGTTTTTGCCGCCGTGGCCGGCGCCGCCGCCGTTCGCGATCTGGTAAAAAAATTGCAGAATTGAAGTGAGCTACTTAAAAGGCCTCGATTACTCGGTGGTCCAGCAATGCATCCACTGCGGGATGTGCCTGCCCACCTGCCCGACATACGACGAAACGAAGATCGAGCGGAACAGCCCCCGGGGCCGCATCGCGCTGATGCGGGCCATCACCGACGGACGGCTTGAGGCGCGGAAAGCCTTTGGCGAAGAGATGTATTTCTGCCTTGGCTGCCTCGCCTGTGAAACGGCCTGCCCCGCCGGCGTCGATTACACCCGGCTCTTCGAGATGGCTCGCGCCGAGGCCGAACGGAGCCGCGCGCTCGATTCGGTTCCGCGGGCTTTTCTGCGCGGCTTTTTTCTCGGCTTCCTTTTCCGGCAGCAAGGGCGGCTTCGGCTCGCCGGGCGTCTGCTCTGGCTCTATCAGGCCCTTGGTCTCCAGAAGCTCGTTCGCGTATGCGGCGTTCTCCAGCTCTTGCCGAAGTCCCTTCGGGACCTCGAAGCCAAGACGCCCGTCATCCGCCGCCATTTTTCACCTGATTTGATCGCGCCGGACGAGCAGCCCGGCCCTCATCGCGCGCGAGGAAATGATTCGCCATCCGGAAAGGAGACAAAGGCAGGCTGCCGGGTGGGACTTCTCACTGGCTGCGTGCAAGACCTCGTTTACAGCCACGTTAACCGCGATACCGCCGATGTTTTGCTCGCCGCCGGCTGTGCCGTGGTGACGCCGCCGTGTCAGGCTTGCTGCGGATCGCTGCATGCCCATATTGGCGAGCACGAGATGGCCAAAGGTTACGCCCGGCGCCTGCTCGACTGCTTCGACCTTGGCCGGCTCGACGCCATCATCACCAATGCCGCCGGTTGCGGTTCGCATCTCAAGCATTACGGCCGCCTGCTCCATGATGATCCAACCTACGCCGCCAAGGCCCGCCTCTGGAGCGAAAAAGTCCGCGATATCAGCGAGTGGCTGGTTGAAATCGGCTATCAGCCGCCGGTAAGACCGTCCGGCGCCAGGCTTCGCGTCACCTATCATGACGCCTGTCATCTTTGTCATGGCCAGAAAATCACCGCGCAACCGCGCCAACTTCTCGCCGGGATTCCCGGAATCGACCTGGTTCCTCTGGCCGAGTCGATGTGGTGCTGCGGCAGCGCGGGGATTTACAACCTCATCCAGCCCGAAATGGCGGGCAAGCTGCAACAACGCAAGCTCGACCACATCGCCTCCACCGGCGCGACGGTCGTTGCCACCGGCAATCCCGGTTGTCTTCTCCAAATTCAAAACGGCGCTGCCCTGCGCGGCGCGGAGATTGAGGTTGTGCATCCCGTGACGCTGCTCGCGCGGCATCTTCGCCAGGGTTGAGCAGATGCGATTGGAGCAGCGCTCTTTAGAGGCTGTCCGCATCAGATTGACGAACCGAGGGTTGCCAAGGCCACGGCAAAACGGGTAGCGTAAACGTTTCCATGGCGAGCCTGAAACAAACCACCGTCCGCGAACCACAAGCCGTGAAGGGTTCCGCCCTGCACACGGGGAATGAGGTCATGCTGACGCTCAAACCGGCTCCGGCCAACACCGGGTACGTCTTCAAGCGGATCGATCTGGCCGACGAGCCGACGGTCTCCGCCCATATCGATAACGTCAAACAGGTCGAGAGGGCCACGACGCTTGGCGAAGGGAGCGTGAAGATTCATACCGTGGAGCATCTGCTTTCGGCGTTGCGGGGTTGCGGCATCGACAATGCGCTGATCGAAATCGACGCCAACGAGCCGCCCATCGGCGACGGCAGCGGCCGGCAATTTGTCGATCTCATCAACCGGGCGGGCAAACAGGAGCTCGACGCGGCGGTAACCGAATACGAGGTACATGAACCGGTGCGCGTCTCCGGACGCGACGGCAGCTACGTCATCGCCTGGCCCTCCGACCGCTTCGAGGTGAGCTGCACCAACGCGAATCATCTCGGCAAACATACGCAATACCGCGCGTGGAATCCGGAGACCGGCAATTATGCGAAGGATATCGCGCTGGCGCGCACGTTCGTTTTCTACGAGGAAGTCCAGCCGCTGATGGAGAAGGGCTTGATCAAGGGCGGCAATCTCGAGAATGCCGTGGTCATCCGCGGCGATGCGATTCTCTCCCGAGAACCGCTCCGCTATGAGGACGAATTTGTCCGGCATAAGATTCTCGACATCATCGGCGACCTGAGTCTCTTCCCGGGACGGCTCAAGGCCCACATCTACGCGGCCAAGCCGAGCCACGCGCTCAATGTCGATTTAACGCGCGAGCTTTACAAACAATACAAGCAGCGCCAGGCGCAACGCATGCCTTTCGAGCAGGCGCCGGTGGGCGACTCCGGGATGGACGCGCAGGAGATCATGAAAGTTCTGCCCCACCGTTATCCCTTCCTCATGCTGGACCGGATCCTGGGGTTTGAAGGCAACGTCAAGGCGATCGGGCAGAAGGCGGTGACCATGAACGAGCCGTTTTTCCCGGGCCATTTTCCCGGCCATCCCGTCATGCCCGGCGTGTTGCAGATCGAGGCCATGGCCCAGGTGGCCAGCATCCTCGTGGCCCGCGCCACGGGCTTGAACGGCAAGATCGGTTACTTTATGAGCGCCGACAAGGTGAAATGGCGCAAACCGGTGTTTCCGGGCGATACGCTGATCATTGAGGTGGAGTTGACGAAAGCGCGGAGCAAGATCGTCCGCGCGGTGGGCGTCTGCCGGGTCAAGAACGAGATCGTTTCCGAAGCCGAGCTGATGTTCGGCATTGTCGACGTGTAAAAGCCCATGGCCACGGCAGAGTCGTCGATCCATCCCACGGCCCTGGTGGACCCGAAGGCCCGGTTGGGCGCGGGGATAAAAATCGGCCCTTACGCCGTCATCGGAGCTGAAGTGGAACTGGGGGACGGCACGCAGGTCGGGCATCACGCCACCATCGACGGCCCGAACAAAATCGGCCCCCGCAACGAGTTCTTCCCTTACACCGCCATCGGTTTCAAGACGCAGGATTTGAAGTATAGAGGGGAGCCGACTTATCTCGAAATCGGCGAGGGCAACGTGTTCCGCGAATTTTCCACCGTGCACCGCGCCACCGGGCCGGGCGACAAAACGGTCATCGGCAATGGAAATCTGTTTCTTGCCTATTCGCACATCGCCCACAACTGCGTGGTGGGCAACAAAACGATTTTCTCCAACAACGCGACGCTGGCGGGGCATGTCACCGTGGGCGATCACGCCATCATCAGCGGATTGAGCGCGGTGCACCAGTTTTGCCGGATCGGGGCGCACGCCATCATCGGCGGCTGCGCCAAAATCGTGCAGGATGTGCCGCCCTATCTCGTGGCCGACGGCAATCCGGCGATTTTGCGCGGTGTGAATGAGGTGGGGTTGAAAAGACGCGATTTTCCCGAGGCGGATATCCGGGCGCTGCGCCGTACCTACCGTTTTCTCGCCGACCGGACGCTCAATTTTTCGCAGGCCATCGGGAAGATTGAAGCCTCGGAAGAGGCGGCCAATTCCCACGTCAAAGTGCTGGTCGAATTTTTGAAGACCACCGAACGGGGCGTGATCCGACCCGAGCCGCTGGCGGGGAGTTAGGCTATTTGCGGGTTCTGGGTCAATTTCAGAACTGTAGCCATCCCGAGCTTGGAGATGGTGGATAGGGTGTGATTCGGCAAACTCGAAATGACGACCCATCTTTTCGGACAGACCCTAGCCGGGCCGCCAGGATCGGTCTGCCTTGCTGAAGTCAGACCCGCGCGGGCGCAGCTTGGGTACGCAGGCGGCGAACGCTCATCAAGAGAAACACCGCGCCAGCGAAGCCTACCATGGCTATTGTGGATGGTTCCGGCACCGATGAGAGGACTTGATTGTTCGCGTAGCCGTCGCTGTTTGGTTCAGCGCCTCCGAAATCATTAGACGTAAAGAAAAAGAGATCGATATCAGACCCCGCGCTAGGCACGACCCAAGCATTTCCTCCATCCGTCGGCACTTCTCCAACAGGACTCGGGGTATAGGTGCCAAAATAATCACCGGCCACAGTCTGTGTGGCGCTTTCATATTGATTATATGTAATTTGAGGGAACCACAAAATGGCCAGGTTGTCGCCGGTGGTACCACCTGAAATGTTGCTCAATGTCGAGAGCATTTCGTTGGTGTTTCCACTATTCTCATTAAAACCGGTGGCGGCAAGGATCGTATCACCCGTACCGACATAACTGCCGGCATATATGCTAGTATTAGCGCTGGAAGCGGAACCAATATCAATAAGCAGAACAAGAGATCCGGTACCCGATGGCGGGGTAGATCCCCCAATCTGCATCGCATTGGGGCCACTCGTAACCCCAGATGGTCCGGTTAGCTGTCCAGCATCTAAAAAAGCGGTAAAATTCGCGCGGGCCGGTAGAATGAATACCGCCAGAAAAGCAAAAAGAAGATATTTTTTCATTTGGTTATTAATAAGTCGGGGTACTGGTCCAAAAGACGGTTGCTCCATTGTTGGTGGCAGCTTTGCGAATGGTAAGAGCACTTCCAGCCGGAATCACATCATTGCCATGGTCGGTGGTGACTGAATCACCGAAGAGCCGCCAACCGACGTTTGATCCGTTACTTATGTAATAATATAAGGCAGAGGCAGATTGATTAATTCCAGTCGAAGAGTTATTATAAAAAAGGAGTTGATCCTGAAGGCTACGCGTGCTGGTACTCGCTGTAAAAGAGCCGTTGGAAGGACTCAAGCCACTGTTGTCAAGAGTTACGCCAACGGGTTGGATAATAGCAGCCGCGTTATCCTGTTGGCTGCTGGTAAGAGTCGCCAATTGCACCGTTTGGGACCCTGTCGACACATAACCGTTGGTAACTAAAGGAAGGGTGGGAGCACTGTTTTGATTCCGAACGATAATATAGCCATATGGATTGAGGATATCATCGCTATGATTAGTGGTAATTGAATCGCCAAAGAGTCGCCAGCCGACATTGGAACCACTGTTGATATAAAAATAGAGGGCGGTTGAGCCAAGATTGATTCCAGCATCAGTATAGTCCGGAATCAATATCTGAGTCTTAAGGGAACGGGTTGTTGTACTCGGCGTAAACGAGACATTGGCGTTGGAGGCCGGGAAAAGTGTGCCGAGGGTCCAGTAGGGGATCAGGGTGATTTGGGTGTTGGCGGGAACGGAACCGATGTTGTCGTTGCCGAGCGAAAGGGTGAGCGTATTGCTGCCGTTCGCGGTCACCGTATAGTAGCAGCCTTGATTGGGATCGGTGCCGCCGCCGCTAACCGAGCCGAGCAAGGCGTAGTAGGTGCTGTTCTGGGTGCCGGAAGCATAGACAAACTGGTTGGCGGTCCAGTTCGGCGCATTGTTCACCGTGACCACATTGCCTGAAACCGACGAGATGGTGCCGACAAAGGCGGGCGGCTGAGTGAAGGGAATGGAAACGAGAGTGTCCGAGTTGGCCTGCAGTCCAATATAGGTGTTCGTGCTGCTAAACGCGCCAACATCGCAGTATCCGCAGGGGTTGGTGTTGACGGAGGTTTGCGCCGCGAGCGGAAAGGCCAAGGTCAAAAGAAGAAGGGAAGATAAACTTGCCGCCAAAAAATGGGCGAAGCCCGGGGCTTTGCCCATGCCGGGTTTAGTTGAGAAGGTTTTCATGAGCACGATTATGTTACGCAAAGGTTAGGATAAAGAAGGAACAGGTCAAGATTTATTTAACTCAATACGACATTGAGATGGTTAAAGCGCCAATTTCCGAGTGAAAACCCTAAGTTTTGAGTGGGAAAACAGCTTACCAAGAGTGCTGCCATTTTTAAAGCCTTTTCGGTTAAAATGGGTGCATCTTGTGTTTCGATGATCTCAACACTTTCGGTTCGGATTAACACAAAATGGAATTTCGGGTAGTGAGCCATTTATAGTGAATATGACGAACGAAGCAGGCCATTCCTTTGAAAAATTTTCGATTATTTTTCTTCTCGTTCCCAAGTTAGGGGGCCAGGGGAACCGATCCTTCGACTCCGCTCGGGATGACGGCTTCATCAGCAGAATGGGCTTGGAGGGACTTGAACCCCCACTCCTTGCGGAACCAGAACCTAAATCTGGCGCGTCTGCCAATTTCGCCACAAGCCCGGTCAAAGGCCATGGTAAATCCAACCATCGGCCAAGAGCAAGGCTGTTGCGGTAAGACGTCCTCCTGCCGGTAAGAGGGCCATTTAAACTAGAATATTCAGGAACGTAATTAAATTGAAACCCTGCAAGTTGTTGCTACGTATGGAGGAGACACGCCCCCCCCCCATGCCCGAATCTTCTTCCGCAGAATACCTGATCATCGCTTCTTCGCTCAAACCGGTCAGTTTCAGCCGCATCATGGCCGATGCGCTGCGGGAAGCCTATGAGACGCTTGCCGTCTCCCACCGGATGATCGATCTGCGCCGGCATACCCTGCCGCTCTGCGACGGAGAAGCCGCTTATGAGCATCCGCAGGTCGCCACGCTGACCGAGATTATCGAGGCCGCCCGGGTTATCGTCATCGCCACCCCGGTCTACAACTTCGATGCCAACGCCGCGGTCAAGAATCTCATCGAGCTTACCGGCGGCGCGTGGGAAAACAAGGTCGTCGGTTTTCTTTGCGCGGCGGGAGGCGTGTCCAGCTATATGTCGATCATGGCGCTGGCCAACAGCCTTATGCTCGATTTTCGCTGTCTCATTGTTCCCCGCTTTGTCTATGCCCACAGTGAAGACTTTGACGACGAGCGCCGGCCCGGTTCTTCCCTGGCCGAGCGGATCAGGCAGTTGGCCGATACCACGCTTACTATCCGGAACGCGGTTTAAATCTAGCGGCATCCCGCCAGGAACGCGGTGACGGTGATATTAGCCCAGCGCTTTAGCGCTGGACTAATATCTGTTGCCCTTCGGACCGAGGCCCGTGCCTCTTGCGTCCACGTAAACCAAAAAAATGCTCTAGATTTTCTTCGCCGGCCTGCGGCCCGCGCCCCGGGCGGGTTTGGGATAGGTTTTCGATTTTGCTTCCGGTTCGGTTTTGGCCAGTCCGGCCTGCTGTTTCAATTCCATGATTTGATCGCGCAGCAAGGCCGCCTTCTCGTAGCGCATCGCCGCGGAAGCTTCCAGCATCTCCGTCTCGAGTTCCTGCAACACCTGCATGATGTCCATGTCGGGCGTCGCCTCGCCCACCACATTGGCGGCGATCTGCCGCCCTTTTAGGATATAGCCAAGACTCTCCTGCACAGCGCGCACGACCGAGCGCGGCGTGATTCCGTGCGCTTGATTGTAGGCGATCTGTTTTTCCCGCCGCGCCTTGCTCACCGCGATCAATTGCCGGATCGAATCGGTCATCGTATCGGCGTAAAGAATGACCTGTCCGTTTTGGTGCCGCGCCGCGCGCCCGGCGGTCTGAATCAACGAGGTTTGCGAGCGCAAAAAGCCTTCCTTGTCGGCATCGAGCACGGCCACCAGCGACACCTCGGGCAGATCGAGCCCTTCGCGCAACAAGTTGATCCCGATCAGCACGTCGACTTCCCCGGTGCGCAGGCTGCGCAAGATTTCCACCCGCTCGATAGTGTCGATTTCCGAATGAATATAACGCACTTTGACGCCAAGATCGCGCAGGTAGTCGGCCAGGTCTTCCGCCGTCCGTTTGGTCAGCGTCGTCACCAGCACCCGCTCGCCTTTTTCGACGCGCTGGCGCGCCTGGGCGATTAAATCGTCCACCTGTCCCGCCAGCGGCTTTACCACGATTTCGGGATCGAGCAACCCGGTGGGACGCACGACCTGTTCCGCGGTGATGCCACCCGCCTGTTGCACTTCATATTTGGCCGGAGTGGCCGAGACATAAAGCCGCTGCCCGGTCATCTCGTCGAATTCCCCGAACTTCAGCGGCCGGTTGTCGAGCGCCGATGGCAATCGGAACCCGTGCTCCACCAGCACCGTTTTGCGCGAGCGGTCGCCCTCGTACATCCCGCCGATTTGCGGCACGGCCACGTGCGACTCGTCGATGATGGCAAGAAAGTCCTTCGGGAAAAAGTCGATCAGGGTAAAGGGGCGCGAGCCGGGCGGGCGCCCGCTGAGGTGGCGCGAATAATTCTCGATTCCGTTGCAGAAGCCCATTTCCTCCATCATTTCGAGGTCAAAAGTCGTCCGCATTTTGAGCCGCTGCGCCTCGAGCAACTTGCCTTGCTTTTCCAGTTCCGCGATCCGTTCGTCCAGTTCCACCCGGATCGTTCCCAAGGCGCGGCGCATTTTATCGGCCGGCGTGACGTAATGCCGCGCGGCGAAAATCGTCGTCTCTTCAACCGCCTCGATGTTTTCGCCGTCGAACGGCTCGAAGCGGGTCAGACGCTCGATCTCGTCGCCGAAAAATTCAACCCGCAGCGCATCCTCCGTGTAGGCCGGGCACAGTTCCACGGTGTCGCCGCGCACGCGGAACCGGCCACGCGTGAGCTGGTAATCGTTCCGCTCATATTGCATTTCCACCAGCCGCGCCAGGAATGCCTCGCGACTGAGAAACTGTCCCTTCTTTACCGGACAAACCATGTCTTTGTAATCTTCGGGCGAGCCGAGGCCGTAAATGCACGAGACGCTGGCCACCACCAGCACGTCGCGCCGGGTGAGCAGCGCGCTGGTGGCCGAGAGCCGCAAGCGTTCGATCTCATCATTCACGCTTGAGTCTTTCTCAATGTAGGTGTCGGTGCGCGGGATGTAAGCCTCGGGCTGGTAGTAATCGAAGTAGGAAACGAAATATTCGACGGCGTTGGCGGGGAAAAACTGCTTGAATTCGCTGTAAAGTTGCGCGGCCAGAGTCTTATTATGCGATAACACCAGGGTGGGGCGGTCCAGCGCCGCCACCACATTGGCCATGGTAAAGGTCTTGCCCGATCCGGTCACGCCCAGCAACACGGAATGCTTCTCGCCGGCACGAAGCCGCTGCAACAGTTTCTCGATCGCCTGCGGCTGATCGCCCATCGGCGGAAAAGGGCTCTGTAATTGGAACGGCATCCGCCTAATTTATCTCCGATTTGGCGGATGCAAAGCGCGGGGGAATGTGGTCATCGTATCATCCCCGCTTTCAACAAGGCGGAGTGGACTCCATCCGGTACCATGCGCTTCGGGTCAAAGGAGCGCGGGAACTGCCGTCCGATGTGAGCTTCGCCAGGAGAGTCTGGTAGACACTGAGTTTGCCCAGCTTGAACCCACGGATACATCCAGCCATGTAGAGTTTCCAGATGCGATAAACGGTATCATTGACATACTGCAGCGCCTCGTCGCGTTTTGCCTCCAGCCGCCGGACCCAGTGACGCAAAGTGAGGGCGTAGTGTTCCCGGAGGCTTTCCACATCGCGAACCTCGAAATGGGCATCTTCGGCAAAGGCCAGCGACAGGCCGATGGGGACCAGATCCGTATCGGGAAAGACATATTGGTGAATGAAAGACCCGCTTTGCGTGGGCAACGGAATCGGCCCCACGCCAATGCCATGATTCAAAAAGAGTCCACCGGGTTTGAGCAGGCGCGCGGTGCGTTGGAAATATTCCGGCAGCATCTTTCTTCCCACATGCTCCACCATCCCGACACTGACAATGGCGTCGTAAGATTCTCCTTCTTCCAGAGCGCGGTAATCCTGGATGCGAACGGTGATCCGGTCCTGCAACCCGGCCTCTTCGATCCGCTTCTGCGCCAGTTCGCGCTGGTTTTCACTGAGAGTTATTCCGGTTCCCACGATGCCGTAATGGCGAGCAGCATGGATCAGAAGACCACCCCAGCCACAGCCGATATCAAGCAGGCGCTCGCCGGGCCGCAGGGCAAGCTTACGGCAGATGTGATCCAGCTTCTCCACCTGCGCGGCTTCGAGGGTGTTATCCGGATTCGAAAAATAAGCGCAGGAGTAGATCAT
The DNA here is from genome assembly GCA_035508775.1 of Methylacidiphilales bacterium. Lineage (GTDB taxonomy): Bacteria > Verrucomicrobiota > Verrucomicrobiia > Methylacidiphilales > UBA1321 > JABDGH01. The sequence continues at coordinate 21,172 of DATJMI010000013.1, read as the reverse complement.
CAGGGGATCCAGCCACAAGCGATAAAAGTCATTGGAAACGTCATAATGAAATCGGACGGCATCCTTATCGCGGGACAATGAATGCTCCTGCCCGGTCAGATGAACGCTGCGCGTCCGGGTAATGGCAGTGGAATCCGATAGATGGCGAAGAAGAAAGCCGGTTTTAAGTTTTTTGGACCAGCCCCCGGTTTGAGTCACGAGGATATCTTCCAATTCAAAGGCGGCTTCGATGTCGCCCTCAATATCAAAAGCGGAACGGATATAGGCTTCTCCCACTCCGGCTTCCGATCCCTTCTGCAACATTTCTTTCAACGCGCTCGGCCGGTTCAGGACGATAGTCGCCGCTTTAGGTGCTTCGTCAGGCCAATAAGAACCGTCCCAAAGACGAACATTGATGTTTGCGGGTTTTTGACCGTTAGTAAGGCTTTCCAAGATGCGCAGTGTCAGTTCCTTATGAGCCTGGATCGATACAGCCTCAACCGATTCCTGATCATCAACCATGAATGTTTTCATGGGCATTCTTGAGCATTTGGGAAACCAAGTTCAACTAATCCTTTGTCGAAAGCCTCCAATCCCGCAATCTTCTGGTGAATCAGCGGGGAAATTTCATTCCCTTCGACCCACGCTATGCAAAAAAACAGATAGGAACCATCGAACAGGTTTGGGCTAAACGCAAGATACCGTAAGAAAATTTTCGCGAAATGAAAGACCTGCAATTAGAGTTAATTATTTATAGAATCAAACAAATTCTCTTTTCGATTATCCGCCATAAAACGGTCCTATAAAATTTCAATAAAGAAATAATCTTAGTTCTACGATTAAGTAAAAAGAAAAATAATTGATATGATCTCCTCTCGAATTCTGTTTGTCATAAGCCTATCGGGAGTGGCCACCGGCTTCAGCGCACTTCGCGCCGATGAAGCGTGGGCCAGACCGGCTTCAAACTCGACCCCGCTTCGCGCCGATGAACAGGCACGGGCGGGAATCATTGCCGGTTCCAGCCCGTCACACAGCCGCGAAAATCTCCGGGCGAATTTTATTATCACCGTGGCCGACGATTTTGTGGTTGATGTTTATGACAACGGCAAAGTCGTCCCCGATACCCAACGGCACTTGCTCTCGGAAATGTTTGGCGCGACGCGCGAACAGATCGATCTTCAAGTCTTTCGCGGCGACTGGATTGTTTTCCATGTCGTCAATGACCGGCTGCGCTGGGGAGGCGCTTATTATTTCGTCGCCGCAGGTCTTTTCGACAGGAATGAGATTGGGTTTGTGAGCTCCCTTAGCTCCGGCGATTGGAGCGCGTGCGACGCTCCCGCCCAAGCATACCGCTTCATTGCCGAAAGGGATTTCATGAAAGACAACCCGGCTCGGGAAATAGTCCGGCCTTGGGCGGACGGCCTGGGCCTCATCAAACAGGCCGCGGGCGACAACTGGGCGGGCGACCCGATTTGGGGATCGAGCGAGGACCGGGACGTCTGGCTGAAAATAATCGTCAGGTAAATTAAATTGCCGCACGCGAGATGTCGCTTCTCTACCACCGTCAGAGTTCGCGGCGGCCCGAAAGGGCATAACCGAGGGTGACGCTATCGGCATACTCGAGCCCCCCCCCGGCGGGCAGTCCCATGGCCAGGCGAGAAACTTTTACGCCGGCGTTTTTGAGAATGGGCGCGAGATAGAGAGCGGTTGTCTCGCCTTCAGCGTCGGCAGCGAGAGCGAGAACGGCCTCTTTGGGCGGCGCCTCTTTGAGACGCTGTTCCATTTTGGCGATGGACAGATCCTCCGGGCCGACATGGTCAAGGGGCGAAAGGCGTCCGCCCAGGACATGATAGAGGCCCCGGAAGAAATTCGATTTTTCGATTTTGATTACATCGCTCGGCTGTTCGACGACGCACCAGAGAGCCGTGTCGCGCTGCGGGTTGGAACAAATGGAGCAAAGCGCGCCGGCGCCCTGGGCATAAAATCCGCACTGGCGGCAGGGATGAATTTGAGTCCGCGCGGCGCTGATGGCGGAAGCAAGCCGTTCGCTGATGGTGGGCGCGGCTTGAAGAAGAAAAAGAGCGTGACGTTCGGCGCTGCGCGGACCGACCGACGGGAGCTGGCGAAGCGCTTCGACGAGTTCGGTGAAAGCGGAAGGATAGTCGGTCATGAGAAAGCTGGCGCCGACGGAGCGTCAGACTTTGAGCAGTTCGGCTTCCTTGGCGGCAAGACCCTTGTCGATCTCGGCGATGTATTGGTCGGTCAGCTTCTGGACTTCCTTTTCACCCCCGGCCAATTGGTCTTCGGTAATTTCGCCGGCTTTCTGGATTTTTTTGATTTCGTCGATGGCATGGCGGCGATTGGCGCGGATGCTGACCCGCCCCTCTTCGGCCATTTTGCGCACAGCCTTCACCAGATCCTGCCGGCGTTCCTCCGACAAGGGGGGAATGGGCAGGCGGATGAGCTTGCCGTCGACCAGCGGGGTGATGCCGAGCTTCGATTCCTCGAGCGCTTTGCGGATCGGCTCGACGGTGGAAGCGTCCCAAGGCTGGATTTGCACCAGACGGGAATCCGGCGTGGTCACCGCGGCGAGTTCCTTGAGGCGCATGTGCGTGCCGTAAGCCTCGACCATGAGATTGGTGACCAGCTCGGGTGAAGCTTTGCCGGTGCGGACGCCGGCAAACTCGTGCTGGATGACTTCCGCGCTTTTGATCATTTTTTCTTCGGCTTCGAGAAGGATGTCGTCAAGGGCCATAGGGCAGAGGGTGTCCGAAAATCAGGCTTGGGTCACGCTGAAAAAGTTTTACCTGGAGGCGAACCGGAAAGCGGGCATGAGTCGTATCCGGCCCATTGTATTGGAAGCAAAATTTTTCCGCCGTCCATGAGGTCAAATTTCTGCTTCTCACCGCCACTTTCTTTCTTCTTACTTGAGTGATGCCTGTACTCGTTGTCGGCTCCATCGCGCTCGATCACATCAAAACGCCGGTTTCAGAACACCGTAACCTTCTCGGAGGATCGGCCTCCTACGCTTCGGTGGCGGCCAGCTTTTTTGGCCCGGTGCGGATGGTTGGCGTCATCGGAGAAGATTTTCCGCCGCAGCACCGGCAACTTTTCGCCAGCCGCGGGATCGATTTGACCGGGCTGGAAGTCGCCGCGGGCCGGACTTTTTGCTGGGCGGGCGAGTATGAGCAAAACATGAACAACCGGCGCACGCTTTCGGTCGAACTTAACGTGTTTGAGAAATTCCAGCCCAAACTCCCGGAGAGCTATCGCGCCACGCCCTACGTTTTGCTGGGCAACATCGCGCCTTCGCTGCAACGCAACGTCTGCGAGCAGGCGCGGGCGCCGGAATTCATCGTGGCCGACACGATGGATCTCTGGATCGAAATGGCCCGCGCCGACCTGCTTAAGCTGCTCGGCGAAATCGACATGCTCATCCTGAACGACAGCGAAGCGCGCCAATTGACCGAAGAGAACAATCTCATCCGCGCCGGACGCAAGATCACCGGGCTGGGGCCGCGCTACGTGGCAGTCAAGAAAGGCGAGCATGGCTGCCTCCTCTTCGGGCGCGACGGCGAGTTTTTCAGCACCGGCGCGTTTCCGCTCGAACAGATCAAGGATCCGACCGGCGCGGGCGATTGCTTTGCCGGAGGGGTCATCGGTCATCTCGCCCGCACCGGCGATCGCTCCTTCGCCAATTTGAAGGAAGCGATCATCCAGGGCACGCTGGTCGCCTCGTTTTGTGTGGAGGAATTCAGCCTGCGCCGGCTGGAGAACCTGACTGCGGACGAAATCACCGCGCGACGCAAGATGTTTGGCGGCTACATTGCCTGAACCACTGTACTATCCAGGGTATGAGCCGCCCGAAAGAGATCCGGAAAAAGGTGGACGTCTCGCGTTCCGCCGCTCCTCTGCAAACTAATCCGTTTGCGGTTCTGGGCGAGCTCGACGCCCTGAAAAATCTCGCGCCCGGGCCGGAAGAGGAGAAGCAGGAAAAGAAAGTCGTTCACGGGCCGGATGCTTCTCCATCGCCACCGCGAAAAAAGCGGGGCCGGCTTGTTTTGCGGCGCGAGACGAAGGACCGGGGCGGCAAGGTCGTGGTCGTCATCTCGGGCTTTGCCGAACTTCCGGGAGCGAACGCGGTGATGATCGCCAATCTGGCCAAAGAGCTGAAGGGGAAGCTCGGCTGCGGCGGCTCGTTCGACCGCCAGGAGATTGTGTTGCAGGGAGACCGTTGCGCGGCAACCTGGGCGCTTTTGCAAGAGCTCGGTTTTACCGTGGCGGGCGTGCGGGAATGAGACCGCCTTGCGCCTGGCGGGGCCGTCATTTCCCGTTGCTATAATTTGCCGGTCTTGTGATAGCCTCGGGAGAGAAGGAAATTCCCCGGGTGAAGCGCGCTCTCTCTTCCAACTTTTTCGACCTGCTCGATTCGGTCGGCGACACCCGCCGCCAGGAAATCGAAGAGGCCTGCGTGGAGGCTTCCTTCGAGCCGCTCCAGATCGTTTACGAGCAGGGCAGCGCCGCCGACGCCGTTTTCATTGTCGCGGAAGGCTCCGTGGAAGCGGTCACCTTCAGTCCCGACCGCAAGCAAAGCCGCCTCGTCGCCGTCATGTCGCGCGGCGATTTTTTTGGGGATCTCGCCGTCTTCACCAACAATCCGCGCCTCGCCACCATCCGCACTCGCGAGGCCTGCCGGCTCTTGCGCATCGACCGGGACGATTTCCTCCATCTGCTCAAGCAGATTCCCGACCTCGGGCTCTTCTTCAGCCTGAATCTCGCCCGGCGCCTCCACAACACGGCGACCGAAGCTCACCACGATGTCTACTCGATCGACCTCACCGGCAATCTGCAGCGCTTCGACCTCCTCACTATTGTCCAGGCCATTACTGGCATGGGCCACACCGGGGAACTGCGGCTCAATAATTCAGCCAACGAAATACTCGGCTGCTTCTTTTTCCACCAGGGCCGCGTCGAGTACGCCCGCTTCGCCCATCTGCACGGAATCGAAGCGATCTGGCAGGGCTTTGTCGAATCGGCTTCCGAGGGCGTCTTCTATTTCCGTTCGGTTACTGAGCCTTCCGAACCGTTTCCGAAGGAATACAAAATCGACATGGACAGCACCAACCTCCTTTTGCAGGGAGTCGGCAAGCGCGATACCTATCAGGCCATGCCGCTGACCCTGCGTCAGATGAAGGGCCGGCTGACCCGCGTCGCCGACGATCTCGAATGGAAAGACGAGGAAACGCGCATCCTGGCCGGATTGATTTGGAACCGCATCGCCGACCAACCCCAACTTCTTATCAACATCTGGCATCAGCTCAATTACTCCGCCATGTCGTTTCTTGAAGTGGTAATGGAAATGGGCATGAGCGGTCATGCCGAGTTGTTCGTCGCGCCGGAGGAGATCGAGGAGGCGGAGGGAAAGAGCGCCTAAGACTCTGCTTCTACGGAAGTCCGGCAACATTGGGCCAAGAAATCATCCGGCATCATTCTTCAGAATAACTTCACAGGGTTCTGAAACGGCCTTGCCCTTCCAACTTAGATCTTGTGACGGAAACCAATGCAAATTTGGACCCAAAATCGCGCGGATTGTCACTTTTTGACTCCGGCCCCTTTCGGGAAAGGGGAAAATCCAGGGACATTCTTCCATATTGTCCCAGGGAAAATTGCCGGCAGTTGTTTCCGACAGGTTATAAATCTTCACCACTGTGGCTTGTCCCGCGTCGAGCCGTAAGCGCTTACCCGGGTCTTGAGTGATATCCAGAGGCAATGATTGGCGCACTTCTGTCGTATGGCCATTCTCATCGGTGACTTCAAAATAGAGGTCTTTACAAACACCGTATGACGACTTCCAAAGAAAAATGGGACTGGATGTGACATTTTTCAAGGTAACAAAAAAAAGGGGATCGATCTCGCTTTTGGACAAAATCGGCTGGTTTTGCGGGCCTTCAGGAATATTGATCGTCAATTTAAAATTGGAGAAACTCTCCGCATTCCATGCCTGATGATCGGACACCCGATGACTCCATGCCAGATAAGAGGCGCCCACTATAATGATACTCAGGACAAGCGTCAGGCAGACTTTGATTTTTAAATTCATGCTTGGTCTGAATGCATCATTAATATGGACAGAAAATCTTCCACGATTTTCAGCCATCAACAAAAGGCATCTTCAGTTGCCCCATGAAAATATGTTCCTTCTCGAACTTTTGTCCACTCCCCTTGCCGTTTTTCTATACAACAATTCCGTCTTTCCGTTAATTCCGTCCAAAAAGTTGACGGATAAAGAACGCCTCTACTCCAAAAATTCCCGGATCAGACCGCTCTGCGGCTCCTTTTGCACCAGGAAAGCGTCGTGGCCGAGCGGAGCGTGAATTTTATGATGGATCGCTTCGCGTCCGGCGGCCTGCGCGGCGACGGCCATGGCTTCGACACGCTCGGGCGAATAAAGCCAGTCGGCGTCGTAGGAGAAGAACCGAAAGCGAGCGCGGGTGCGGGCAAAGGCGGCGGCCAGGTCTCCGCCGGTCCCGGCGGCGAAATCGAAATAATCGATGGCCCGGGTGATATAGAGATACGAATTGGCGTCGAAGCGCTGATAAAAAATACTGCCCTGGTAAGCGAGATAGCTCTCGACCGAGTAATCGACGTCGAAGGAAAAGCTCTCCTTCCCGGCAGCCTGAAGTTTGCGCCCGAATTTTTGATCCATGGCGCCTTCGCTGATGTAGGTGACGTGGCCAATCATCCGCGCCAGGGCGAGGCCCCGTTTGGGCGGACCCTCGGGCGCGTCATAGTAACGGCCTTCGCGCCAAAGGGGATCGTCCATGATGGCGCGCCGCCCGATCTTGTTCCAGGCGATGGCTTGGGCATGATTCGCCGCCGCCGCAGCCATGACGATGGCGCGTTCAGTCATGTCTGGATAGAGTTGCGCGAAGGCAAGCGTGAGCATGCCGCCCATGCTGCCGCCCGTGACCGCATGGAGGCGCTCGATGCCGAGTTCGCGCAGGAGCGGGCGTTGCGCGCGGACCATGTCGTTGATTGTGATGACCGGAAAATCGACAGCGAACGGTTTTCCAGTGGCGGGGTCGATGGAGCCGGGGCCGGTCGAGCCTTTGCAGCCGCCGATGACGTTGGCGCAGATGATGAACCATTTCTCCGTGTCGAAGGCGCGCCCGGGACCGACCATCAGGTCCCACCAGCCGGTGCGTCCGTCCTCGTGCTCGCCGGCCACATGGGCATCGCCGCTAAGGGCGTGGAAAATGAGAATAGCGTTGGAGCGTTCGGCGTTGAGCTTGCCCCAGGTCTGGTAAGCAAGCGTGTAGGGCGAAAGCGTCCGCCCGCCTTCGAGCGCCAGCGCGTCGCCGGGTAAATCGAAGGCATGGAAGAGAGTCTTTTGTGGCGTCAAGTCGCCCAAAGCATACAAAGCCGGTGGAGATTTAGAATCTCCAATTGCGGCCAGGAAAAGGGGATTTGATTTAATCCAAACACCGCTTCCAAATCGTCTCGATGGAGAGCCAACTGAGCGCGAATCCTCTTATGGCGAAATAGACGACGTCTTCGCTGGAGATATTGGGCGCCACCCCCATGGCTTTGGTGCTGATTAATTGCTGAATCTCTCCATTAATGGCAAGCCATGGAATCTTTAAACCTCCCAAAAGCCCAATACCAGACATAAAAGCCTCAATTCCGTGAGGCAAAAGAGGCCGCCGTTTCTTTCGCCAGGAAACGAACAGGTAGGGAACAGTGCAAAAAAGGCCCGCCACTATCGCCCAGCCCAACATGCTCATTTCTAGTGGCTGGCGAGAGAAGCGTTGTCCTTAGAGAGTGAGCTTGGCGCAAGGCACGAAATGCCGGCGTTAATAAGGCCACCGATAATCGCCCCGTAAATTCCACCCGTGACACCAGCCACAGCCGCCCCCACCATGGCGCCTCCGGCCGATCCGGAAATCGAAGAAGCGCCGATCTCGAATACCGTGCGAATGGCTGGTTTGGACGTATCGGAATGAATGGCTGGAACGCTCATAAAAACAACCTATAGCATCTGTTTTTTTAGCAAGAATTCTTCCTACTTACTACCATCACCGTGTCGTCGTTTTCGTAGGCCGGGGCGCAACAGCAGAGCAGGACAAGCGGTTCGGCGCCGGTATTCCAGATTTTGTGGCGGGCGCCGGGCGGAATCGCAATGGCATCGAGCGGCCCGACCTCGCGCAGTTCGTCGCCGAGTTTCATCCGGCCCGTGCCGCGAAGAATATAATAAATCTCCTCCGATTTCGGGTGATAATGTTCCTGTGTCGCGGCGCCCGGCGCGATGGTCGCCTCGGCCAGGCTTTGATTGCGGATAACCGAATTGCGATAGGCGAGAAGTTCCCGGATTTCCGAGCCATCCTTGGTGATGAACGGCTTCGCGCTGTCCCGGTGAATCACGTCCATCCCTCTTTTCAAGCCGGTCCTGCCGGGCTTGTCGAGGAAGCAGTCATCAAAAAAACAACGGAATAATCAGAATAGCAACGACGTTGACGACCTTGATCATCGGGTTGATCGCCGGACCGGAGGTATCCTTGTAAGGATCGCCCACGGTATCGCCGGTGACCGCCGCGGCGTGGGCCACGGAACCTTTGCCGCCGTAGTGCCCCTCCTCGATGTACTTCTTGGCGTTGTCCCACGCGCCGCCCGAGGAGGTCAGCGAGATGGCGACAAAAAGACCGGTGATGATCGTGCCGACCAGCACGGCGCCGAGCGCGGTCGCGCCGTCGGTCGCGGTAATGCCCCAACTTGGAACCACCTTGCCCAAGAAGAAAGGAACGCCGGCAACCAACAGCACGGCCAGCAGCGGCAGGAGGGCCGGGAAGATCATCTCGCGCAACGCGGCCTTGGTCACGATATCGACGCAGGTGCCATACTCGGGCTTGTCGGTGCCTTGCAGGATGCCCGGTTTGGCCGCCAGCTGGCGGCGAACCTCGAGAACCACCGCGCCCGCCGCCTTGCCGACGGCGTCCATCGTATGGGCCACGAAGAGGAAGGGGAGCACGCCGCCGATAAAAAGGCCGATGAGGATGGTCGGATTTTCGAGACTAAACACAATCGGCACCGCGTTCATATCGGCCAACTGCCGGTGGGCCTGAAGTTCGCCCACGTAGGAACGGAAAAGCACCAGCGCGGCGAGGCCCGCCGAGGCGATGGCGTATCCCTTGGTCACGGCCTTCATGGTGTTGCCGATGGCGTCGAGCTCATCGGTGATCTTGCGTACTTCGTGCGGCAGCTTGGACATCATGGCCAGACCGCCCGCGTTGTCGGTGATCGGCCCGAAGGCGTCGAGCGAAATAATAATACCGGAGAGGCTCAGCATGCTCACCACGGCGATGGCCACGCCGTAAAGGCCGTCGCAGTTGTACGAAATCAGAATGGAAAGGCCGATGAAGAAGACCGGCAGCAGGGTGGCATGGAGACCCACCGCCAGACCGGCGATGATATTGGTCGCGTGGCCCGTTTCGGAAGCCTTGGCGATTTTACGCACCGGATTATACGCGGTCGCGGTGTAATAGTTGGTGATGATAACCGTGATAAATGTCATGGCCAACCCAACCAGGGCCGGCACATAAACCGATGTCCACTCCGATCCAAACAGCGTCCAGGAAAGGGGCAGGAAAAGCAGCCCGGCAATCACCGCGCTCAACGCCACACCCGCCAGCAGCGCGTTGGAAGGCTTCAGGTTGCCCACATTGATGAAAACGATTCCGAGAACCGAAGCGATCACGGAGAGACCGCAAAGCAGGAATGGAAAGATGATGCACTGCGGCTGATCGGAGAAGGGAGGAAGCGCTGCGACCAGCATGCTGCCGATGAGGCTGACCGCGTAGGTCTCGAACACGTCGGCGGCCATGCCCGCGCAATCGCCGACGTTGTCGCCGACGTTGTCCGCGATGGTGGCCGGATTGCGGGGATCGTCTTCATCGAGTCCCTGCTCGATCTTGCCGACCAGGTCCGCACCGACGTCCGCCGCCTTGGTGTAAATACCGCCGCCAAGACGGGCAAAAACGGAAATGAGACTGCTGCCCAGCGCCAGGCCGACGATGGCATCGAGCGCCTGCTTGTGGGTGGGGTCGTCGAAAAAGGCGTTCGCGCCGAGATAAAACCCGCCCACGCTGAGGAGGGCGAGACCGACGACCAGCAGGCCGGTCACCGCGCCGCCGTTGAAGGCGACCCGCAAGGCGGGCTGGGCGCCGATGGTGGCGGCCTGGGCGGTGCGGACATTGGAGATGACCGCCACGCGCATGCCGATGTAACCGGCCAGAAGTGAGCATGTTGCGCCGATGAGAAAGCCAAGTCCGGTCGCACCGCCGGTCACCCAGCCGCTCACCATTCCCCGGAAGATGATAATGAGGAGGAAGAGGACGGCGGCAATGGAGCTGATGGTTTTGATCTGCCGGCTCAGGTAAGCCTTGGCGCCTTCTTCGATGGCGGCGGCGATTTCGTGCATGCGCGCGGTGCCCGAATCGGCGGCGCGAACTTTGGCGGCAAGGATAATGGCCGTGGCGACGGCGAGCAGGCCCAGTCCCAGAGCCGTGAAGATGCCATTTTGCAATAAAAACGATTCCATGAGGTAACGGTGCGGTAAGTGTTGTGAGAGGTGGAAAGGGCCGAAGTGTAAGCGGGCCAAAGCGAAGAGCAATCCCTAAATCACGCCTCAATGGACGCAAAATTCACCGGGATAAAATGATAATCTTTTCTTCCAGGGTCGATGACGTTTACCGGTTGATTTTTGTGTGCCTTAGATAAGGCATCTCAGTCCAAATCACGGATGCGTGGGCAATCTATATGGTCTCTCTTTGTGTTCTCTATTCCCACACCGAAGGCGCGGCCTTGATTTTCCATTCGTTGACTAGGCCGCGCGGGAAGCCGGTGATGAACCGGGACGGCTCCTGCCACCGGTCGTCGAAGGAGGCGGTGGCGCGCGTCACGGGGTAGGTGAGGTAAAGCTCGTCGCAGGCGCGGGTGACGGCGACGTAGAAGAGGCGTCGCTCCTCTTCCTCGCCCTCGAGGGTTTCGATGGAGCGCCGGGCGGGAAAGAGGCCGTCGCAGAGCATGATGACGAAGACGACTTTCCATTCGAGGCCCTTGGCCTGGTGCACGGTGCTGAGCCGGAGGCAGGGCTGGCCGGCAAGCGGGCCGTCGGCGCGCGGACCATCTTCGGTATTAGTGAGGAGGGCGAGCTGGGCGAGAAAGTCTTCGGTGCGCTCGAAGTTTTGGGCGAAGGCGCGCAGTTGGCCAAGGTCTTCCAGCCGGGACTGGAAGTTCGGAAACTTGGCTTTCATATAATCCTCATAGATCGCGTCGATGACGGTCTGGATTTGTTCCGAGGGGCGGTTGCGCAGTTCCGGCGCGGAAATCTGGCGGTGGGTCTCGACCCACTGCCGCCACGGCGCCAGGGCCTTGGCGGGCGGCTCGAGCGAGGCGAAATCGCTTCCCTCGGCGAGCTTTTGCCACAGTTTGTCGGCGGTGCGTTCCCCGACGCCGGGCATGAGGCCGGCGATGCGCTTGAAGGCGAGTTCATCCTTGGGATTGAGGGCGAATTTGAGAAACGAGGCGGCATCCTTGACGTGGGCCTGTTCGAAAAAGCGGAGGCCGCTGAGGAGTTCGAACGGCATCCGGCGGCGGGTCATTTCCATCTGCAATTCCATGGAGTGAAAATGGGCGCGGTAGAGGACGGCGATTTCGTTCGGCTCGACCCCCTCTTCGATGATTTCCTCGATCCGCTGGCAGATGAAATTGGCCTGCTGGTTGGCGTCCTGGAGGCAGATCAGCGCGGGCTTGGAGTATTTTTCCGCGGGCCGGACCGCATGGAGATTTTTGGGAAATTGGCGCGTGTTGGCGGCGATGGCGTAATTGGCCAGGGTGAGGATTTCCGGGGTGCTGCGGTAGTTGGTTTCGATGCGGATTTCCCGCGCGCCGGGAAAGCGTTGCGGAAAAGTGAGGACGTTTTCGAAATTGGCCCCGCGCCAGGAATAGATGCTCTGCGCGTCATCTCCCACCGCCATGACCTGGTGATGATAGGCGGCGAGGAAGTCGATGAAGTCGGACTGGATTTTGTTCGTGTCTTGATATTCGTCGACCAGGATATGCTGAAATTTTTCCTGGTAGAATTTGCGCAGTTCCTCTTTTTCCCGCAAGAGGCGCAGGGCGTAGACGAGCAGGTCGTCGTAGTCCATCACGTTATCGGCCTGCTTGCGATCCCGGAAGATGCGGTGAATCGTCTCGAGTTGGCCGGTGATGGCGCTAAAGTAGGGATAATACTCCGCGACAATGGTTGAGACCGTTTTCCCGGTGCCGGAGGCGAGACCGAAGATGTCGCAGAGGACGGCGCCTTTGGGCAACTCCTTGTTTTTGGGATCGAGCCCGGCGGCGCGCAGGGCAGCCAGGGCGAGATCGTTGGCGTCATCGCGGTCGAGAATGGTAAAATCGGTTCCGAAGCCGACTTCGTTGGCGTGGCGGCGCAGGAGCCGGTTGGCCACGGAATGAAAGGTGCCACCCCAGATGCGCGAGATGTCGTGGGGCAGGAGGTTGCCCACCCGTTCCAGCATTTCGCGCGAGGCTTTGTTGGTAAAGGTGAGCAGCAAAATGTTGTCCGGCTCGACGCCGTTCTCGATGAGATAGGCGACGCGGTAGGTGAGCGTCCTGGTTTTGCCGCTGCCCGCACCGGCGATGACCAGGATCGGCCCCGGCTTGGCCGTCACCGCGGCGTATTGCTCGTCATTGAGGCTGGCGCGGTAATCGATCTGCGCGCCGCCCGGCGATGAGGTTTTCTTCAGGACGTATTCGAGAGACATCCGGCTATTTTCGCGGTTCCAGACGCGGCGGGCAATTATTAAAAAACCAAGCTTGGCAATTTTGTCATGCGGCTTCGCCAAAAAAGCTCGGAATGACGGATTGGAGACGTTAGCGCGAAATGGAATTTCGCGAAGAGGGAAGGGTCTTTCGCCTCCGCGGGACTTATCCCGCCAGCATGCGTTACTCAGCGCTTCAGCGCTGGGCTATTTTTTCCAGCACCTGGCTTTGTTTTTCTCATGCGATTTCAAGCGGGTCCGCATTAGGAATCGGTAATGCTTGTAACCAATCAAATTTGTACGGAGTCCTTTTTTATAAGGGCGCATGAAGCCCGAAGTGAATTTCAACCACTGTTATTTTATGAGCGATCCCACTCCCACTCCGGCGCCCGTCGCGGCGACCACCACCGTCACCCGCCTTGCGTTTTATCAACGGCCTCTTGTCGCGATGCTGAGCCTTGGCTTGAATGCGCTGCTTCTGCTTCTTATTATCGTGGGGATCACCGTTCATTGTTTCCGTCATCACGAACGGCGCGGCTTCGGAGGGCGTTTCGGAAGAGGGGGACCGGGCGGCGGTTATGGCTACATGATGGCGATGCAGCAGGGCTTCGGCGGGCGTCATTTCCACCGTTTTGACGGCGGATTTGGCGGCGGAGAGCGCTGGGGGGGATATCGTGATCGCAGGTTTGACCGCGACGGAGGCAGAGGCGGGCATAGGCATGGACATGGCAGCTTTGGGGGGAAGCGTGGCGGCAGACATGGCCACGGGCAACGCGGTTTTGGAGGGGGACACAAGGGGGATGGTCACCGTGGCTCTGGCGGAAACGGCCCGGGCAAGTTTAACCAGGAACGCGGCGGCGGCTTTTGGGGCGGAATGGGCAGAGGGTTCGGGATGCGGGGGATGATGGGAGGCCCAAACGGCCAAGCCGATCCCGCCAAGGCTACGGATGCCATTCTCAACCGCCTCACCCGGAGGCTGACGCTGACTGCGGATCAACAAGCGAAAATCAAGCCCATCATTCTGCAACAGGTGACCGATATGCAAAAGCAGATGGATGCCCAGCGCCAAGCCATGCAGAAATTGGTCACCAATACCAAGGCGCAGATCAAGGCACTCCTGACCCCCGACCAGCAAAAGCAGTTCGATGCGATGCCGTTGCCAGGTCAGCGGCCGCCTCCGCCACTCAACGCGCCGCCACCACCTAACGGCGCTCCTGCGGAGGGCAGTTCTGCGAACGGCAGATGAGCTTTGTCTTCATTTGAAGTAGGTTTGAGAATTGGGGGTCGGCCGCCGCGCTGGCAAGCGCGGCGGCTTTTGCCGGGAGGCTATCCGAAAACAGGCGCGAGTTACAAAAGGGAAATATGCGGGGGTTGGGCTGACACCAACCCAAAATGTGTTAGCGTGAGAGGATGAGCGCAGGAACGCCGGAATCCCGGGAAGTGCCGGTCGATGTTTTGCCTCCGTTGCCCAAAGAGGCATCCCAGCCGTCTTTATCCGCGCCGCGCCACGCTCCGCCGCTCGCCGGATTGCGCACGTTTTATCATCCTGCCAGCGGAGTGGTCATCATCGCTCTGGACTGGCTGGCGTTCGGCACCGATTTGCTGAGCGATTTTCTTGCCTTGCCGATCATCTGCGTCCTCGTTTTTCTTTTGACCTTCCCGATTCTTTATCTGATTCAATCGAAGTGGTCGTTCGATACGAAGGCATCGGCGCTGGGGAAGGCTTTTCTGGGCGCGTTTCTGGTCGGGCTGCCGTTTCCGATCACGGGCACGCTGCTGGGGGCGGCGGTGCTGGGCTTGGCCGGCCTGCCGGGTAATCCGGTGGAGGCGCTGAAGAAAATCGCCGGGCCGCAGCGATAAGACAACCGATAGGGAATGGGCCAGGCTATTCTTGTCAAAAGGAATGTTCCGCGCGGAAGATTCCGAGGGGCAAGCCGTTTAAGAGTAATTCGAGAGGTATCTCTGGGGTCTGTTTGGTAATTTTTCGAGGGGAAAGAAGATCGGCCCAGGCCGATGGAGGGGTTAAACCGGTCAACCAGGTGCCGAGGTCCGTTTTTCGCGGATTATCCAGAGTCTCTCCGAGGCGTGTGGAGGCAACTATGAGCAGTTGTTCCGGCCCGTCCTGGCGCAAAAAGGAAATGAAGCGATTTTGATGCCGGCCCGCAACTTCGACCGGAATATAGGAACCTTGCTGAAATAATTGCGGATGTTGGCGACGGTGCTGAAGCAGAGCATGGATGAGAAACATTTTGATTCGTCCGTCTTCCCATGATTTATAGAGGTTCTGAACCGGCATCCCATCCAGGCTCCGGAGAAGATGGCGCCTTAACGTGTAATCAACGGGGCGCCGGTTATCGGGATCGACGAGGCTGAAATCCCAAAGTTCAGTCCCTTGATACAAATCGGGGACGCCGGGCGAGGTCAGCTTAAGGGCAATTTGGGTCAGCGAAAAATTCATGCCTCTCCAAGCCAAATCGGAGGCAAAGGGCAAAAAATCGTCCCAAAACGGACCGGCCTGCCGGCGGTCCAAAATCGCATCGATAAAGTCATCGCAGGCTATCAGCCAGGGGTGATTGGGATTGGCCCAATTGGTATTGGCTTTCGATTCCGGCAGCGCTTTGCGCATGTAATTTTTAATCCGGTCGCGAAAAACATCGTCGATATCTTCCGCATGGATGGGCCAAACACCGAGAAGAATTTGATAGAGGAGATATTCCTCGTTGGCGTCGGGAGCAAGCAAGTTATCAACCTTGGTTTTGAAGGCCCGATTATTCGCGCTCCACTTGCGGACGGATGACTCCCAGCGCTCCGGCAGCTCAGAGAGAGCCAGCAATCTCGAGCGGACGTCTTCACTGACCTTGGTATCGTGGGTCGACGTTGCCAACATGGAGGCGGGCCATTGCCGCAAGCGGGTCTGGTTGCCCTGATGGAATAGGGAGATGTCACGGCCGAACCCGGTGGGATGATGCCCGACTTCGTTGGTGGCAAAAAGGCGGACGTACCGGTAGAACAGGGTATCTTCGACCGACTTGGCCATGATGGCGCCGGTAAATTGTTGCAGTTTGCAAATCCAGTTATCCGCCCATTTTTTTAATTCCGGAGCAACACGCGCATCGGGATAGCGGCCGATCCAGAGGTCGCGAATGAAGAGAAAGGGAATGGGATCGGATGAACGGTTCCGTCGCAGGGCTTCGGCGGATGCGCGCATAACCGCGGCAACATCGGATGGATCGGGATCCTGACCGGCTCTTCGGTAGGTACGGTAGACAGATAAACAAGCAATGGTGCGCGCGAGAGCCAGGCGAAGGTCGTTGAGGGTCCAATCACGCCAACGCCGGTCCGATTTGACTTGCGCCTCCAAATCCCTGGAAAGGCCGTCGATCACATTAGAGAAAAGTTCTTCCATAATGAAGAGTTTAAGCTGATAGGCCTGCTCGTGAGGATCGAGCCGCATTCCGGCAAATTCCCGATAAAAGCGCGTGAAAGAAGACTCGTTTTTAGATTCGACGAGAAGGTTGATCAGGCCGCTGATGAAATCGTATCCGGTTGTTCCATGCACGGCCCAATTCTCCGGCAACTGTTCCCCCTCGCTGAGAATTTTTTCGACGAGCACATAAATCGGTTGCTCCCCGTTCCGTCCGAGAAGGCAGAGACGCTCCAAATACTGGGCTGGATCCCAAAGTCCATCGATGTGATCGATACGGAGTCCGGTAATAACGCCTTTCCCGATGAGATGCTTGAGCAAGCGATGGCAATCATCGAAAACTTCCCGGGCCTCCATGTGCAGGCCGACCAAGGTGTCTATGGCGAAGAAACGGCGATAATTAATTTCATGAGTTCCGCTTTTCCAGAAGGTCAGCCGGTAATTCTGCTCTTCCAGGATCTGATGCAAATTGTCGAATGAAGCGGGATCATCGGGCTTGCCGTTGAGCGCGGTCAGCACCAAGTCCAGATCGGCGGCCAGGTTGCTTGTTTCGATCAATTTGGCCAATTCATGGCGAAGATCATGGCTTTGACGATTGCGTTTTTCGGCTTCCTCCAAACTTTCGGTTGTCGAAGGTTTCGGCAAGGCCCGGAATTGTTCGGCTATCTGTTCCAGTCTTTGCGCGAGAGGTGTTCCGGGGTTTTTAAACCAAGCGAGCCGCTGCAAGATCGCGGCGTAGGATTCGGGCCGGAGGGGAAAACGCAAGGAGCGGTAATAGACCCAAAAAGCGTTTTTTTCATATTTAAGCTGGATTTCGCCGGCTTCCAGAACGCGGCCATAAAAGTCATGAAGCATGGGGACCTGAATGCGGTCCTGCAGAGAAGCTTGATGCGGATTCCATTCAATATCGAACAAAGAGGCAAAACGGGAAAGATGCCCATGCTCCAGAATATCCATCCATTTCCAATTGGATGGAATGCTAATGCCCATATGATTAGGCACAAAATCGGCCAATAGTCCCATGTTGCGCTCGCGCAGGATGTCGCCGACTTTCATCAAGCCATCGATGCCACCCAATTCCACATTAATTTCGTTATGATCGCAGATATCGTATCCGTGCATGCTGCCGGGGGCGGCGCGAAAAATGGGAGATGCGTAGATATCGGAAATGCCAAGCTCGTCCAAGTAAGGCACAATTTGACCGAGTTGATTGAAATCAAAACCGGCATGAAGCTGAATCCTGTAGGTGGCGCGAGGGAGGCGAAAAGGAGGATTCATAGATTCGAGAGGCGCCTTAAATAGCAGCAACGATTGTTTCGGGGCCGGCGTCAGCCGAATTTCCGGCATATTCGGGGGCATTTGAACGCAACAGCACGCGGGCGTCGCGCCACGCGTCCTTTTCCGGGGTCTCTAAATTCAGGGAAACGGCCAGGCGGCGGCCGCCAATTTGGTAATAAATAATGACGGCAGATTTTCCGGCTTCCACGGTCCAGCAATCCCGGGGAGGATTGCGCCGGCCAAAAAACTCGAACCGTATTTTCAACCCGGCCCGGTAAAGATCGAGGAGACGGCGATGCCGCGGTTGGGAGAGTTCGTCCCAATTGATTTTGGAAAGGGAAAACGCTTTCGGATCATTTGGCTCCGGGGTTCGTTCATAAGCGGCGGAATCGACCTCGATTTTCATTTCCGAGAATTCGCGTTTCCGGCCTTCGGCGATTTTCCCGCCCAAATCATCGGGCATGTCGGTAAAATAGAGAAAGGGAGTATCCGCGCCCCATTCCTGGCCCATAAACAATAGAGGGGTATAGGGGGTGAGACATAGAAAGAGTGAAAGAGCGCGATAGGCTGCCGGAGAAATTTTGTGATGCAACCGGTCTCCCAGTAAACGGTTGCCCACCTGATCGTGATTGGAAATGCAATGGACGAATCGCTCGGGCGAAAAATCGTCGCAGGGGGTGCCACGCGATTTTTTATGAAAGGGGCTTGGTTGGCCGCAATAGAACCATCCGCGCCGCAAGGTTTGAGCGATTTCGTCGGCCAAGCCGTGAAACATGCCGTAATAAGAATATTGTTCATGTGTTTGACTGACCCGAATGACATGATGAAAGTCGTCGGCCCAAACGGCGTCAAAATTCCAACCTCCGTTTTCGAGCGGCTCCAGTATCGTCCGCAGGTTTCGTTCATCTTCGGCGATGATAAAGCCGCCACGGTCATGGACGAGACCGGCGATTTCAGCCAAAAGATGAATGTCCGAAGAATCATGCACCGCATGGGTCGCATCCATCCGCAATCCATCGATTCTGAATTCATCGAGCCAGTAGCGAACATTCTGGCGCAAAAAGGCGCGCACCGGTTCCGAATTTGGTCCATCAAGGTTAAAATTTTGTCCCCAGGGATTGTCCTTGCCCCGGTGAAAAAATAGACCGGAGTATTGATGGCTATAATTTCCTTCCGGGCCGAGATGATTGAAAACGAGATCGAGAATGACTGAGAGTCCGTGTCCATGACAGGCATCGATAAAAGCCCGGAAATCGTCCGGAGTTCCGTAAGCATGACTGGGGGCAAAAAGCATGACCCCGTCGTATCCCCAATTGCGCTCACCAGCCCATTCCGCCAGCGGCATAAGTTCAATGGCTGTGACTCCGAGGGAAGACAAGTGAGAAAGTTTTTCGATAGCGGAACGAAAGGTTCCCTCCGGCGTGAAGGTTCCGATATGGCATTCGTAAATGACGTGGCCATTCCAAGGCGGCCGCTTCCAGTTTTTCGTCTTCCAGAGGTAGGTCTTCCCATCGACCACCAAGGAGGGCCCATGGATTCCGCGCGGTTGAAAATGGGAAGCAAGGTCGGGAATGGGAGGCCCACCATCGATTGAGAATCGATAGAGATCGCCCGCCTCTCCACGCGGATCGAGGCGATAAAAGTAACCCGAATCTTTGGCCGGTTCGAGATCGATGGTATAGCGGGTTCCATCTTGTTTTTCTATCGAGGCGGCAACGGTAGTATGCCCCAGCGCCCAAACCCGGTAGGTCACTCCTTCCGGGTGCAGGCAGGGCCCAATATCGGTCAGGACCATTTCTTCCGGTTGCAAAAATTTGGATAGCTTAGCCGAAGGCATAAATTAGACGGTGAGATGGGCCCGGTGTTCGGCGGGGCCGGGTTTGGGTGAGAGATTGCGGGCGGTATTGATTAAACCGACGTGGGAGAAGGCTTGCGGGAAATTGCCGACCAACCGGCGCGCTTCGGGTTCGTATTCTTCGGCCAGGAGGCCGAGGCTGGTTCTGGCATCAAGCAACCGTTGAAAAATTTTCCTGGCTTCCGCTTCGCGTCCCATCAAATGGAGGCAGTCAACCAGCCAAAAAGTACAGGGCAGAAAAGCGCCTTCTCCCGGCGGGAGGCCGTCAACGGAAGCCGATCCATCGGGATGGTAGCGGAGGACGTAGCCGTCGATGAGCAATTCTTTTTCGATAAGGTCAATGGTGGAGCGCATGCGGTCGTCTGTGACGGGCAAAAAGCCGACGAGGGGCATCATCAGCAAGCTCGCATCGAGTTTTTTCGAACCATAGAATTGGGTGAAAGCGTTGCGTTCCGGATTAAAGCCGCGTTCGCAGACTTCATCGTGGATGATGCGCCGCAATTTGCGCCACCGTTCGATCTCGCCCTCGAAGCCAAATTCCTCGACCGAACGCACCGCCCGGTCTATCGCCACCCAAGCCATGACTTTGGAGTGGGTGAAATGGCGGCGGGGACCGCGTATTTCCCAGATACCTTCGTCTGGTTTCATCCAATTCGTCTCGACGAAATCGATCAGATGACGTTGCAGATGCCAATAAGCCGGCTCGCAATCAATTTTCATCGTGCGAGCCAGATACATCGCATCCATGACTTCGCCATAAACGTCGAGTTGAAACTGTTCGGTGGCAGCGTTACCGATGCGCACGGGCGATGAATTTTCGTAGCCGGACAGATGATCCAATTGAATTTCGGTTAACCGGCGCTCTCCCGATCCGCCATACATGATTTGCAATTGAGCGGGGTCCCCAGCCACAGCCCGCAGCAGCCAATGGCTCCAGGCTTGGGCCTCTTCGGTATAGCCAGTCTGCATGAGCGAATAGAGGGTAAAAGTGGCGTCGCGCAACCAGCAGCATCGGTAATCCCAATTACGAATGCCCCCGAGCTTTTCCGGCAACGAAGTGGTGAGGGCGGCCATGATGCCGCCGCTCGGCCCATAAGTGAGCGCCTTGAGCGTAAGCAGCGAACGGACGACGGCATCCCGCCATTCTCCCTGATAAGTGCAACGGGAAGCCCATTTGCGCCAAAACTGCTCGGTCTCCATCAGGGAATACCATGAATTGATCGGCGGGGGCGCCGGGATGTGGGAAGGATACCAGGTTAGGATAAACGATTTGCGCTCGCCTTCCCTCACGCTGAATCGCGCCAGGGTGGAAAGATCTTCTCCATAAGTCGGCACATCGGCGCGGAGAATCAGGGCATTCGGGCCGGCGACCGCCGTCAGTCCTTCGGGAGATTGTGTTACCCACGGAACGGTCAAGCCATAGTCGAACCGGATAATCAGCTTCGACTCCATTTCAACGCGTCCCCGGATTCCCTCGACGATGCGGACCACATCGCGAAATTTGCCCTTGGGAGGCATGTAATCGATCAATCGAACGGCGCCGTCTTCAGTTTCAAAGACGGTTTCGAGGATCAAGGTTTCAGGGCGGTAGGCGTGGTGCGCCTTTTGCACGGCTTGTTTGGGACTAATCTGCCAGCAACCATTTTTTTCATTTCCCAGCAGAGCCGCAAAACAGGCTTCGGAACCGAAACGCGGCGTGCACAGCCAGTCAATGGAGCCGTTTATGCCAACAAGAGCTCCCGTATGGGTATCGCCGATAAAACCGTAGTCTTCGAGTTTCATCTAGATCTCGCCTCGTTGCCCTGGAGAAGCGAAGGA
>DATJMI010000012.1:0-28542 GCA_035508775.1 Methylacidiphilales bacterium | reverse complement strand
ACCTGGGACGCGCTGAACCGGCTGATATCGATTACCTATTCGGGTGGCGCGAGCAGCAATTTCGCGTATGACGGGTTAAGCCGCCGCACGTCGATTATAGAAAAGAATTCGAGCGGCACGGTCACCAGCACGAAGAATTATTTGTGGATCGGGAGCGAGATTGCCGAGGAACGCGACGCCGATAATAATGTGACGAAGCGGTTTTTCCCTCAGGGCGAACAGCAGTCGGGGACGAATTATTACTATACCCGCGACCAGGTAGCATCCGTCCGAGAAATGCTCAATGGCAGCGGGACAATCGTGGCGCGGTACGGCTACGATGCTTTTGGCGCTCCACTGCCGGGATACAGCACCAATCTAATTTCAGGAACTAATTTAGCGACGTTCCAGTACGCGACGATGATGATGCACCAGCCGAGCGGGATAAGTTTTACCCGCAATGTTCCGGGATTTGATGGCCGGGAATATAACCCCAGCGTGGGCTGGATCTCGCGTGATCCACTAGGCGAAGGTTGGGATGCGACATTGTATTCGTACGTTTACAATAATCCAATTTGGGCTTTCGATCCGTTTGGATTAGCGGGACCGGGACGCCACTTTAGCCCAGCGACTAACACGGTGGTGATAAATGATCCCCTGGGTGCCTTTTTATTGTTCTTATTGGGCAATCATACGCCGGCTGAAATTGGCAGTGGCTTAGCCGGCGCTTTAGCTACCCTGCAAAAAGAGAACTCGGACTACTTTCCAAAAACAACCTGCCCAACAAATGTTACATGGTACAGTTACGGCTCATGGAATCATCCCCTAGACACATTGGATGCCATGCTCACTTTGGGGCAATATCGTTACAACAATGATGGAACTACCACGACAATTTCTGATTTTTACTCCTTCCCGTTTTCCCAGGACGATAATTACGGTGGAACTACTTACCATAATGCGGGATTATCACCTCTAGGAATAATTAACTCCGGCTATCCAGTTAGCGGGCAATATCCGACTCCTTAACAATATTGTAAAGGAACGTTATGAAATTATTCGTGGATACGATTGGAGACATAATTGGCATTGTGGGAATTTTTGTTCTGATATTTTATGTTCCATTTGCCAAGACTTGGCAGAGAGCCGTTTTCAGTGTCTTTTTCATTGCTCTTCTATGGGGAATTGTTCGTATTCTTGCTTCGGGATTTTCAGGTGAAGCCGATGCTCCTGGAATAGGTTTTTTAGTTGTACCCTTTTTTTATGCTTTGGTTGCAGGCTTGATTAGAGGAATAACAGCGCTTTTATTTAAAATTCCCATTTTAGCTAAATATAAAGAAAAGATGCGAGGGCAGAGGTAATAACCACTAGCGCGTGTTCCATGGGCTATTACTACACGCGGGATCATCTCGGAAGCGTGAGGGAAATGTGCAGCAGTTCGGGGGCTATCGTCGCCAGATACTCCTACGATCCCTATGGCGTAACCACCTTGGTGCAAGGGACTGACCTTGCTACAAAGAAATACACAGGAGATTACTATCATGCGCCAAGCGGTCTTTACCTAACCCGAGGTGGAATAGCGGGAAGTACTGGACGTTTTTATGATCCGGCTACGGCACGTTGGGGTAGCCGCGATCCCATTGAAGAGAGTGGTGGTTTGAACTTATATGATTATGTCGGAGACAACCCCGTTAACAGTACCGATCCATTTGGCTTGTACACTCCTGGAAGAGGGCCTGCACCTCATCCACAGCCTCCGACGCCACCTCTGTTACCTCCTTATCCTGCAAATGCCAGTGGAGCAGAAGGAATGCTTGGATATGGTTATGGGCTTACCGTTGTCACCTGCTGCCGCAATGGCAAACTTCACTTTCTCATTTTTGAAAAACATTGCATAGGATTGGGGATTGGGGTTGGAGCATCAACTGGCGTGGTTACGGGGATGGCTGCCAATGGCCCTTCTTGCGATCCCTCAACTTATTCGGGAGGTTTTCTGGAGTACGGCGTCGGCCCGTGGGGAGCTGGAATTGGCCTGACGGATGACAATCACTCCAGTGGCGTTAATGAGTTCAATGGAGGAGCCATGTACGGCGTCAAGGTGATGATGTACTGCTACTACACGCTCATTGGAGACTTAACCAGCAAATGAAGCCCTATCAACTAGTCGTTACTTACGCAAAGCACGTGGGTGTTCTTCAAGGGCTGCTCCATGCGTTACTGCTGGGGGCTTGCTGGTATTTTTTTACCCTGGTTGTCCGCACAGAATCGGCGGTGCCATCTACCACAAGCGACCACAGAGTTACCTATTTGCTGACCGAACATGGCACAACATTTGAATGGCCGCTTGCGGGTAAGAAACACACCTTGAAGTATCATCTGATCCAAGGGGGGCTTGTGGTATCGGCCATCTTGCTGGTGGGATTGATCATCTACAATTTTAGCAAAATCAAAATAGACGATGATGTTCCCTTAAGACTGAGCGGCTTTGAGCGGGAGAAAAAAGCCAAGCCCGCCAAAGAAACATCCACGCCATGACCGCTGCACCCAACGCAAAACCCACCCGGCACGCATGCCAGAGGGCGCACGCACCACGCCCGTTGCCGGTGGGGACTCTTACATACTAAGTGCCCTTGAAAGATTCAAATCACTCTTCTTCGGGCTTAGCCAAGAATTTGTGACATGCACTATTTGCCAAGACCCAGGTCCAAAACATAACGCGAGACTGGCGTGCATTCATTGGCAAACCAATAATAACGGAATAATGGAAAGCGCATCTGCTGGACCATACACGGGAAACTAATGGTCAGAAAAACCATATACGGTTCACTGGTGCTACTGCTAATAGCTTCCATATTTTTTGGAACTATTAGTCATGGGCTTCCAAAACACAGTGCAGCAGAATTTGAAATCAGAGCGCTCCAGAGCTATGCCAATGACAATAAAGAGAGCTTCCTCAAAATGACCAGCGTGGACAATGCCTCGTTTGTTTCCGCTGCCAAGCCCAAGGGTGAAATCTGGAAATACAACGACAAGGGCGAAGTCCTTGACCCTTGGGGGCAGCCTTGCGTCATCAGCCGGAACAACGACCAGATCATCATCGCATCGCCTGGGCTCGACCGGTACAACAAGCTCTCGTCGTTCCAAAAATGGTGGAGCAACTAGTAATAACCGCCGCAATCCACGATGAAACTCCACACCATGACTGCCGCGCCTGAATCAAACCCCACCCGGAATGAACGCCAGAGGCCGCACACGCCCCGACTGTTGCCGGATTGATTGCAGGTGGGCTTCGTGGTGCTGCTGCTGATAAATAAATGCTAGGGAAGGCTATCAACTATTTCGCAGACGGAGTAGTTGGCGGCGCAGCGGCAGGAGATACAGGATGCGGACGTCCGCCTTCGAATCTGGAGAGGAGGGGGGCGATGGTCGGATCGGCCTTGATCATGGCGGCGTCAATCTTGTCTTGCAGGGCGCGCATTTCCTCGATCAGTTTGGCGTTTTTGGCCTGCAGCCCGGGATTGGCCTGAAGCGCGGCGGCGCGGGCGGCGCGCAATTCCTGCCATTCCTGCTGCGTGATAGTGATCTGGCCGGCCCCGCCTGGCGGAGCGCCCGGTGGCGGCGCGGAAGCCGGAGCGGGCTGTTGCGCCCAGGCGGTTCCGGCCAGGGGCAGAATGAGAAGGGAAAAAAGGAGAAGCCGTTTCATAAGGTTACCTGGAGCCGGAGGTTGGCGAGGCCGGGGCCAGGCGCGCGCTATTGCGCTGGCGCAGGGCGACGAGCTTGGCGACGATGGAGGCGACCTTGGGATCGGCCTTGATCATGGCGGCGTCGAGTTCGGTTTGCTGGGTCTGCATTTCGCTGATGATTTTCTTGTACTCATCGGCCAAATCGGGGTTGGCCTGAAAGACGGCGTCTCTGGCGGCGCGCAGGCGTTGAAAGTCGCTCATCGAAACCAGCGGAATAGAAGGCGGCGGCGTTGGCGGAGGGTGGAACGGCGGATTGGCCGGCGCGGCGTTGGCCACGGAGGCGGCTGCAGGAGCCTGACTCGGCTCCGAAGTCCCGCCAACCGATCCATGCAAAATCCAGCCGAGCGCACACAACCCCACAGCTGCGGCTCCGGCAAGAATACCAAGAATAAAGTTTTTCACACTACGGGAATTATGTGTTCACAAGCCCGCTCGCCAAGTCTTTTTCTCTCCGGCGCGGTTACAATTTGGTTCAATCCGGCATTTCTTTTTCTTTATTCGGCATGACGAGACGACGGTCAATGCGGACGCAACCTTGCTCGAACTTTATCAGCAGCACCAAATTGGAAAGCCGAAACGTACTTCCGTCACTTGGAATGAGCGATAGCCAAAATCGCCGTCTTCAATGCGCGTGCCAGTGTAGGCCACGCCATGACAACCTTGGCCAAATCGGGATCAAAACTATTTTGTGTGCCTATTTGTGTGTCTGGCTCTGTAAGTGATTGTGGTTGCAATTCCGAGCCCAAGGTTCGAATCCTGTTCTGCCCACATCCCCTCTGACAGAGGTAAAACGGCTTCTCTTCGTTTTCCGCTCGAATTGCCCGAAAGCGAATAAAAGTACATAATATGGCGCTTTTATTGGCACTTGAAGGCACTCACCTTGCGCTCAGATTGGCTCAGGAGGGGCGATTGCCGGGCGACTGTGTAACGGTGTCAACGATAGGTTATTTTTCAATCCCGTTCACTGTCGTCAGACACCACCATTCCGAACTCGACCTGCTATCTTCAAACGGGTGATTCCACGCGATGTGTGCACAGTAACTGGCGGCAAGATCGAAGATGTCCGATCCATTGTCGTACAACCAAAGGTTCTGAGGAGCAACCACAGCGGATTCCTAGAGTCCCTGATTAAGCAACGCTGCGGGGCCATTCCCAAACAATACCATTTGGGCAGAGTGTAGCCCGACCACAGTAGCCAAATCGAGAAACAGAGGATCGGCAGCTTTCTCCATCCCTTTGACTTCTGAGCGGAGTCTACTTCGCGAGAATTTTGAAAGATTCCGCGAACTCTTTGTGAATTGATTCGCTGAGCTTTTGAACTTGCTTGGAGGAAGCAAACCGGATTTGCCGCTTCGCAGCGGCGGCCTTAAAATCCGCATGGAAGCCAGTTCCATCGGCTTTCTTAGCTTTCTCGGTTATCGTGCTCATGGCTACTCACAAATCTACTGTTGTGGAGGTTAAAAAACAACAAAAAGCTTTCGACCGCTTACGAAGCTTATGGGCGCTTACGAGCCATCTCACCTTCACTGTCTCAACGTAGTCATTCAGCAGTCTCTCTCCGGCGAAACTCGCGATAACACGATTGAGCCTCGTTCCCAAGCGTGAACCCGTTCTGCCCAGACTCTTTCGATGAGGCCGGAACAGCGTGCGCGAATCCGGAAGAGTTCCAACGAGGATATCAGCGGTGGCCGAAACCTCCATGGAAGCCGCCATGAAACCCGCCGGCATAACCACCATAAAAACCGCCGCGCCAGCCCCAGCCGCCCCCGCCCCAATATCCACCCCACGGATAGTAGGCGGGACCATAGCCATAATAGGCGTAAACGGGAGGAGGCGGGTAGGCGTAATACGCATAGGGCGGTGGCGCATAATAATAGTAAGGGGGAGGATAGGCGGGCGCCGTGGCCGGAGGAGGGGTTGCCGTTGCCGGTGGGGTCATATCGACACCCGCTTGAGCCTGGCTGATTAATCCCAAGGTAAACAATGCCGCCGCGATCAAATAGATTTTCATAAACGTCCTTTCCGCATTTGATGCTTGTGCCGGGAATAAGCCTCACTTTAACCCGCTCGCGGCGAATCTCAACGGAAGTTTCCTTGTCGCGTCGTAATGTAATGAAAAGGAAATAAGGGCAGGACCCTTTCTGCCTGCTCAGCAAGATTACGAACACGGAAATGGACTCATTTCCAACTTAAATTACCAAGAAACGGCTCGGCCACCTTAAGCCGTAATGAAATGATGATGGTGGCGATGATGGTGATGATGGTGCTTACCGCTAGCCATGGCAGGCGTGAATGAAACGAGAGAAAAAACAGTTATGCAGGCAAGGAGACGGAACATGTTCATAAGGTAAAAGACTCTAAAACAATTGACATGGTTACCATAATCGACTTTTTGATCGTATTAATTTTACAGAAAACCCCGCTCTACCAGCGCCCGGGTGAGCGCGATTTGCTTTTCAAGCGCGGCGGCGTAATCGGACGACAATTTTTCGCGTGGCTCGGTCGATCCGGTGATTTGCACGATCTGTTCGGCCCAATCATGAATGGGCTTCTCCGTCTGCGCGGCGGCGAGCGCCTGGATGGCGGCGCCAAGGGCCGCGCCTTCCGGCTCCGCTAGAGTGACGGTGCGGCAAGCGAAGACATCGGCGCAAATCTGCCGCCAGATCGCGCTTTTGCTGCCGCCGCCGGTAAGCCGGATTTCCGTGGGTGAGAGGCCGAGCGCGCGCAGACGTTTGAGGCCATAGGCCAGGCCGAGAGTGGCGCCCTCCATGGCGGCGCGGGCAAGGTGGCCAGGCGTCATGTTGCCCGTGGTCAGTCCATGATAAACGCCGGTGCCATGGGGCAGGTTCGGCGTCCGTTCACCCTGGAGATAAGGAAGGAAAAGGAGGCCATCGCAACCGGCGGGCGTGACGCGTACCGCTTCCTCGATTTGTCCGTGCGACCAGTCGAGCATGGTGCGCACAGCCTCGGTGGCCACGGTGACATTCATGGTGCAGACGAGCGGCAGCCAGGCGTCGGTGCTGTCGCAGAAACCGGCGATCTCGCCTTCCGGGTCGATGACCGGCCCCGCGCTGTAGGCGTAGATTGTGCCGGAGGTGCCGAGGCTGGCGGTGACACGCCCCGGCGCGGTATTCGCTGTGCCGATGGCCGCCATCATATTGTCGCCGCCGCCGGCGCTGATGACAATTTCGGCAGGCAAATTCCAGCGCTTGGTCAATTCGCGTTTGAGCGTGCCGGCGGGCTGACGCGACGAATGGAGCGGCGGAAGTTTTTCGGCCAGCCCCGGGTCGATGAAATCGAGAATGCTTCCTGCCCAAGTCCGGGCGCGGATGTTCATCAAAGCGGTGCCGGAAGCGTCCCCGTATTCCATGCCGTATTTTCCGGTGAGGCAATAATTGAGATACTCGTGCGGGAGAAGGACGTGGGCTAGGCGGGCGAAGTTCTCCGGTTCATTGCGTTTAAGCCAGAGAATTTTTGGCGCCGTGTAACCGGGAAGCATATCGAGCCCGATGAGCTCGGTCAGCGCCCTGGCGCCGCCGAAATGGTTGCGAATGAGATCGCATTCCTCAACGGTGGAAGTATCGCACCAGAGCTTGGCCGGACGAATGATCCGGCCGTATTTGTCGAGAGGCACAAAGCCATGCTGCTGGCCGGAGACGCCTATGCCGCGAATCTCATCGCGACGCGCGCCGAGAGTTTCCACAACCTGCCGGATCGTCGCATCCATCGCTTCGACCCAAGTGACCGGGTCCTGCTCCATATGGCCGGGCGGAAGATCGGTCAGGATACCGTAACTTTGGGCCGCCGACGCAATAATGCTTCCTGTACCGGCGTCCAGCGCGACGGTTTTGGTGCTTTGCGTGCCGCAATCGATGCCCAGGTAGATCATGGCGCGTCCCTTTGGAGAGAAGAGTTCCGGTCATTGACCGAAGAAAGTTTCGTGGATATTTTGCCCGCCGTCACGTAGTTTCGGTGAAATATTCAATAGGAGCGCGAGGGGGCGCCGCCTGCTATTCGCATAAAGGATCCGATTCACATGCCCACCCAGCACTTTCCAAGAGTCAGGCGGATCGCTTTTGAAGGCCCGTTAACCACCAATCCGCTTGCATTCCGTTACTATGATCCGGATGAAATCATCGGCGGCAAAAAATTGAAGGATCAGCTTCGTTTCTCCATTGCCTATTGGCATTCGTTTCGCGGTGTTGGCTCCGACCCTTTTGGCGTGGCCACCATGATCCGCCCGTGGGAAAAGGGCAAGGATCCGGTCTCCATCGCCAAGACGCGCATGGATGCGGCTTTTGAATTTTTCACCAAGATTCAGGCGCCCTTTTACGCCTTTCACGACCGCGATATCGCGCCGGAGGGACGCTCGCTGGCCGAGACGAACCGTCATCTCGGCAAGCTCGTCGCGCACGCGAAGGAGCTGCAGAAGGCGACCGGCGTGAAGCTGCTTTGGGGCACGGCGAATCTTTTTTCCCACCCGCGCTACATGTGCGGAGCTGCGACCAATCCCGATGCGCACGTTTTCGCCTACGCCGCGGCGCAGGTGAAAAAAGCGCTCGAAATAACCAAGGTGCTTGGCGGCGAGAATTACGTTTTTTGGGGCGGCCGGGAAGGTTACGAGACTCTCCTCAACACCGACCTCAAGCGCGAGCAGGATCACCTGGCCGCGTTTTTGCGCATGGCGGTCGATTATGCAAAGCAAATCGGATTCAAAGGACAATTTTTGATCGAGCCGAAGCCAAAGGAACCGACCAAGCACCAGTACGATTTTGACGTGGCCAGTGGAATCGCCTTCCTGCGCATTTACGGACTCGACAAGCATTTCAAATTCAATATTGAAACCAACCACGCCACGCTGGCCGGCCACACTTTCCAACATGAAATCGAGGTTGCCGCCGCGGCGGGCATGCTCGGTTCCATTGACGCCAACGCGGGCGACCTGCTGCTTGGCTGGGACACGGACCAATTCAATACCGACATCCGGGAATTGACGCTGGCCATGGTTTCCATCCTCAAGGCGGGTGGCCTCGGTTCGGGTGGGTTCAATTTCGACGCGAAACTGCGCCGACCCTCCATTGATCTGGCCGATCTCTTCCACGCCCACATCGGCGGGATGGATGCCTATGCGCTGGCCTACAAAATTGCGCGCAAAATCCGCGCTGAAGGCAAGCTGGAGAAATTCATCGCCGAACGTTACGCGAGTTATGACAGCGGCTACGGCAGAGAAATCGAGAAACGGCGTACGGGCTTCAAGGAACTGGAAAAACTTGTGCTGCGGAAGCTGGGCGAGCCAAAGCCGAAAAGCGGCCGGCAGGAATATCTCGAAAATCTGTTGAACACGTATCTGTACCGGTAAGACCTAGCTCCCAAAAATTTCCATGAAGAAATACCGCATCGCTTGCCAGGAACGCTGGTCGGCGGCGGCGTTGTATTTCGCCCCGGGCTGGTTGAGGACATCGACGCCCTTGTCGGTAAAAGCGTGAACGGCGTGGCCGTAACTGACGATCTGATAATCGACATTGTTCTCGCGCAACTGCTGTTCAAACGCGGCCATGTCGGCGGGCTTTTCATAGGGATCGTCGGCGCCGCAAAGGGCGAGGACTTTAGCCTTGATCGTCGCGCCCCGTGAAAGAGGCTGGGCATCGAGTCCGCCGTGAAAACCGACCACCCCCTTGAGCGGAAGGCCATCGCGCGCCATTTCGATAACCCCGGTGCCGCCGAAACAATAGCCGATGGCGGCCATCCGGGTGGAATCGAGAAGGGGCTGTTTGAGAAAAGCATGGTAAGCGGCGCGGAGGTGCTGACGATAAAGGGCACGGTCGCCCTTATAGATGCCGGTTTGTTTTTGGTATTCCGGGATGCTTTGCGGAAACGGCATCGTCGTAGATCACAAATCCTTCGAGGGGCGCTCCCTTTTCATCGGTATAATCGATGGGTTGCGTGACGATTTTGGCTTGAGCAAGGGGGACGATCAGGAAAAACGCCAGAAGGACGGCGGCGGGAGATTGCATCGGAACGCAAGTAAACCCACATGAAAGCCGAATGCAACCACCGCCGGCTCATCACCCAAGCTGCTCGATAATAAGGCGCCCGATTTCGATGGTACTTAGCGCTTTGTCGCCGGGCCGGGCAAGATCGGCGGTGCGATGACCGCCGGCGAGGACATCCTCAACCGCCTTTTCGATGGCGGCAGCGGCGGCATTTTCACCAAACGAATAACGAAGCATGAGGGCGGCGGAGAGGATTTGCGCGATGGGATTGGCAATGCCCTTGCCGGCAATATCGGGAGCGGAACCGCCGCTCGGTTCGTAGAGGCCGAAGGCGCCTTCGCCGAGCGAGGCGCTGGGCAAAAGACCGAGCGAGCCGACGGTGGCGGCGGCCTCGTCGCTAATGATGTCGCCGAAAAGATTTTCGCACAGCATGACGTCGAACTGCTGCGGTTTGCGAACAAGCTGCATGGCGGCGTTGTCGACATACATAAAATCGAGCGTGACGTCCGGATACTGAAGAGCGAGGGCCTTGACGGTCTTGCGCCAGAGAAGGCTGGTTTCAAGCACATTGGCCTTGTCGATGAGGGTAACCCGCTTACGCCGGAGCCGAGCCGCTTTGAAGGCGACGTGGGCGATGCGCTCGATCTCGCCCGTTTCATAGACCATGCTGTCGACGGCGCGTTCGCCGCCGCCATTGAGGGGGACCGTCTGCTTGGGTTGCCCGAAATAGAGGCCGCCGGTGAGTTCGCGCACTACCAGCACATCGAAGCCCTCCGGGATGAATTCAGTTTTGATCGGCGAGGCGTAGAGAAGGCCGGGATAGCACCGGGCGGGCCGCAGATTGGCGTAGAGACCGAAGTGTTTTCTGAGCGGAAGAAGCGCGGCGCGCTCGGGCTGCTGATGGGGCGGCAGTGATTCCCATTTGGGGCCGCCGATGGAACCGAAGAAAATCGCCTGGGCATCCCGGCAACCCTGCAAAGTATGGGACGGGAGAGCTTCACCGAATTGATCGATGGCGGCACCGCCGACGGCATATTCCCTGGTCTCGACGGTAAAGCTGAAACGCTTGGCGGCGGCGCGGAGGAGATCGAGGCTGGCGGCCATGACTTCGGGGCCGATGCCGTCTCCGGCCAGGGCGGCGATTTTGTAGGTATTGCTCATACGATTTTGATAAGAGTACTAGACGGGATCGCCAAGATTAACAAGAAGGCAGAGAGGCCGGAGGGTGGTGCCGTTTTGAATAGAAGGCAGATTGACCTCCCGGGTGATTTTTCTATGCTGGGAAATTCTTATTCATGTCCACGGTAACTAACAAGACGATCACGGTTTCGGCCGAGATCTTTCGCGATCAAGTGATGGATCCACTACGGGAGCGGGCGCAGGAGACCATCCGCAAGGCGCAAGAACACCTGCTGAGACTGCAAAAGCCGGAAGGCTATTGGGTGGGCGAGTTGCTCGTCGATTCGACGCTGGTTTCCGACGTGGTGGCGTTCATGCACTGGACAGGGGAAGTCGATTTCAACAAACAGTCGCGCTGCGTGAAAAACCTTCTGGAGCGGCAACTGCCGGACGGCGGATGGAACATCTATTACAAGGGCCCCAGCGAACTGAACGCCACCGTCAAAGCCTATTTCGCGCTGAAACTGGCCGGGTTCTCGCCCGACGAGCCACGGATGCTGAAGGCCCACGCCACAATTGTCCGGCTGGGCGGTATTCCCAAGGCCAACACCTATACCAAGCTGTTTTTGGCGATGTTCGGGCAATATCCGTGGAAATATCTGCCGATTATTCCGCCGGAAATCGTTTTGCTGCCAAATTGGCTCTATTTCAACATCTATGAGATGTCGTCGTGGAGCCGGGCCATGGTGGTGCCGCTGTCGATCATCAACCATTTCAAGCCGCAGCGTCATTTGCCGCCGGAAAAGCAATTGCACGAATTGTTTCCCTACGGCACCGAACATTCCAACCTCGATCTGCCCTTCGACCGGAAATTCTTTACCTGGAAAAATTTCTTTCTGTCCTGGAACCGGGTGCTCAAGTTTCTCGACACACTGCCCTGGAAACCTTTTCGCAGCCGCGCGCTGAAAAAAGCGGAGGAATGGATTTTGGAGCGCATTGCTGACGGATCGGACGGTCTCGGGGCCATTTTCCCGAGCATGATGTACGCCCTAATGGTGCTGCGAACGCTTGGCTATGGGGAGGATAACCCCATCATGCGCAAGGCGACGAAGGATTTTCTCGGTCTCGAAGTGGACGACGCCGAGCATGACGAGTTCCGGATGCAGCCATGCCACTCGCCCATCTGGGATTCAGCCATTTGCGCGTTCGTGCTGGCTGAATCGGGCATTCCGGCGGACCATCCGCAATTGCAAAAAGCGGGCGAATGGATCCTGTCGAAGGAAGTGAAAAATTTTCGCGGCGATTGGAAGCATAAAAATCCGACGCCGGTGACGAGCGGCTGGGCCTTCGAGTTCCACAACAAGTATTACCCCGACGTGGACGACACGTTCAAGGTGCTGCTGGCGCTTGGGGTCATCAAAATGTCGGACGAGGAAATCAAAAAACAGGCCATGCGGCGGGCGCTGGAGTGGGCGGTCAGTTTCCAGTGCCGCAACGGCGGTTTTGCCGCGTTCGACAAGGATGTAACGAAGAAGTGGCTGCAGGATGTCCCCTTTGCCGACCACAACGCCATTCTCGATCCGCCCTGCAGCGACATCACCGCGCGTGCGCTGGAAGTTTTTGGGCGGATGGGATTGAATCCCCATAAGCCGTTCATTCGCCGGGCCATCCGCTTCGTACACGATACCCAGTTGGAAGATGGTTCCTGGGAAGGGCGCTGGGGCGTGAATTATATCTACGGAACGTGGCTGGTACTGCGCGGGCTGCGAGCCATCGGCGAGGACATGAATCAGGACTGGATTTTACGCGGGCTGAACTGGCTCGAATCATGTCAAAACGCGGACGGCGGTTGGGGCGAAACGCCAGCCACCTACGATAATCCAAAATTAAAAGGCCAGGGCGAGAGCACTCCGTCACAGACGGCCTGGGCGTTAATGGGCATTATCGCGGCGAGCGACCACCTGCGTCCGAGCATGCGCCTGGGCGTCGAATATTTACATCGGACGCAGAACCCGGATGGCTCGTGGACTGAGGATCATATTACCGGCACCGGCTTTCCGAAGGTATTTTACCTCAAATACGACATGTACCGGAACAATTGGCCGTTGTTGGCCCTGGCCGATTTTCAGAGGCTAGCCGCGCGGGAACGGCAATGATCTGTTATGCGTTTCCCCTGGGCCATGAAGCGGCTGATGTGCTGAAACAATGCCGGCAAAAGGAGTCGTTTTCCATCGGCGGTCTCCAATGCACGCTGGGTAATTTCGGCAACCGGCCCATTTTAATCGCGCTGGTGGGGATGGGGCAGGACCGGGCGCGGGAAAACACCCAGACGATTTTCAGTTTTTTCCGGCTGAAGGCTTTTATCCTGGCGGGCTATGGTGGAGCGCTGGTGGAACCGCTGAAGCTGGGGCAAGTGGTAGTTTCGAACAACTTTACCACCGAAGAAGTGCTGCCTTTCCTGCGACTCCTTTCCGGTTTTGACTTCGCCAGCTTCGGAACGGCCAATGAACTCACCGGCACACCGGAAAAACGGGACATGTTCGCCCGCATGACGGAAGGACATGTGGTGGACATGGAAACGGCCGCGGTGGCCGAGGTGGTTCATTCGCGCCAGATTCCGTTTATGGCCGTGCGGGTGATCACCGACGAGTATCATCAGGTGCTGCCGGTGGGGGCATTGGCGTCCGCTTATGATCAAACGAAAGGAAGGACAACGCCGGCGCGGCTGCTCTGGCGCCTAGCCACCCATCCCAGGGAATACGCGCCATTCAAAAAATTCGTCGATGGACTGGAACCGGCCCGGCGGAATTTGACGTCGTTTTTGCTGCAACTCAACGACGAACTGCCGCGGGGATGGTAAGTTGCCCCTTTGAGTACGCGCAAGGGACGGCTTGAATAATTTCTGAAAGAACTCCAAAGGTATGTCTCAGGCGGCAAAAAGGCATAAAGAATTGGTGGAACAAATCCGGAAGCTGGACCGCGCCTATCATGAAGAAGCGCAGCCGCTGGTTTCCGACCGGGAATACGACCGGCTTTACCGCGAGTTGCTCGACCTGGAGCAAGCCCATCCCGAGTTGCAGACGCCCGATTCGCCAAGCCAGCGCGTGGGCGGCGCGCCGCTGCCTCATTTTACCTCTGTTGCTCACACCGTTCCGATGCAAAGCCTCGACAACACCTATTCGCCGTCGGAGATGGAAACATTTGTGGACCGAATTCAAAAAGCGCTCCCCGGCGAAAAATTCGGATTCGTGGTCGAACCCAAAATTGACGGCGTGGCTGTGAGTGTCCGTTACGAAAAGGGAAAGTTTATGCGGGGACTGACCCGCGGCGATGGGCAGAAAGGCGACGACATCACGGCCAATCTGCGGACGATCAAGAACCTGCCCCTCGTCATCAAAAACCAGGCGGCAGTACTCGAAGTGCGCGGAGAGGTCTATTACCCGAGCGCGGCCTTTGAAAAACTGAACCGGCAGCGCAAGTCCGCCGGCGAGCCCGTTTTCGCTAATCCGCGCAACGCGGCGGCGGGGACGCTCAAGCAACTCGATTCCCGGCTCGTGGCCAAGCGTCCGCTGGCCATTGTGCTCTACGGCCCGGGCGAACTGCGGGGGGTAAGTTGCGCCACTCAGCAAGAGTGGCTGGAGTTCATCGCTCAGGCGGGGCTGCCATCGCCGGAAAAGACCTGGTTTGTGGAAACAAAGACGGAATTGCTGGCCGCCATTGAGACACTCGACACAGCGCGGCGCAAATTCGCCTACGCAACGGATGGCGCGGTGGTGAAACTTAATGAATGGCGGCTGCGCAAGGCTCTGGGGACGACGTCGAAAGCGCCGCGCTGGGCCATCGCTTACAAATATTCGGCGGAAAAGGCGGTGACGACGCTGGAGGATGTGACCTTTCAGGTCGGGCGCACCGGCGTAATCACACCGGTTGCGGAACTCAAGCCCGTGCTGCTGGCTGGAACAACCGTGTCGCGCGCGACACTCCATAACTTTGAGGAAATCAAACGCAAAGACATCCGGCGCGGCGATCACGTGACCATCGAGAAAGCGGGCGAGGTTATCCCCGCCGTGCTCGGCACGGTCACCGAAGCGCGGACAGGCGCGGAAAAAAACATCAAGCCGCCGGAAAAATGTCCCGCCTGCGGAACGGGGCTGGCCTGGGATGGAATTTTCCTGCGTTGTCCCAACGTCTCCTGCCCGGCCCAGACTCAGCGGCGGATCCAACATTTCGCCCAGCGAGGCGCCATGGATATCGACGGCCTGGGTGAATCGTTGGTGGCGCAATTGGTCGAGGCGAATCTAGCCAAGGATCCGGCCGATCTTTACGATCTTACTTTGGAACAACTTTCCCGTCTGGAACGGATGGCAGAAAAATCGGCCCAAAACGTTCTTGACGGTATCGAAACGAGCAAGAAGGCCGATTTGTGGAGGCTTCTTTTTGGGCTCGGTATCCTGCATGTCGGAGCCGGATCGGCGCGGACACTGGCGAACCATTTCCGAACTTTGGAGGCGATCGAAAAAGCGCCGGAAGAGGAACTCCTGAAAATTCACGACATTGGCGAGGTGATGGCACGAAGCATCGTGGCGTGGTTTCACCGCCGGGAAAATCAGGAGTTGCTGCGGCGGTTATGCCAGGTGGGTGTTAATACCCAGGCGCTACAGCCCATGGCGAAATCGGGTGGAACAAACTTGGCGGGAAGGACTTTTGTGCTAACGGGAACGCTAAGCGAGCCGCGCGAAGATGTGAAGGAGAGGATCATTGCGGCAGGGGGAAAAGTATCCTCCAGCGTGAGCAAGAAGACCGATTATGTGGTGGCGGGTGAAAACGCCGGATCCAAGCTGGACGACGCCCGGCGGTTGGGGGTGCGGGTTCTGACCGAAAAGGAATTTGCCAAGCTTGCGGAAAGCTGACAGGGTTCGTATCTTTGGCTAAGGACAGGCAGCCTGTTCGCCGCGTGAGAACTTTAGCTCTCTTTATCAGTTTTAATATTTATCTGGTCCCGTTGTCGGCCTCTGCGCAATACCAGGACCCCGCTGCCCAGCAGGATGAGGAAGCGGCCCGGCAGAAGGTTTTGAAGGCCGCGGATCAGATCGACATGATCGAAGCCAATTCAGAAGAGATGAAGTCGTCGGTTGACACGATACAAGCCACTATCGCCAAGCTGCAGGATGAAAATATGGCGCTGAAACAGCAATTGGCCGATCTGCAGGCTGCTTTCAACAAATCCGAGGCTGACCGGGCCAAGGAACGGCAGGCGCTGCTCGACGCCGTGGCGGAACTCGTCAAGTCGAAGGCTTTAGGAAGCAAAAAGAAAACGGCAACGGCAGCATCTAATGCAACGGCCGCTACATCCATCCCGCCAAAAACGGCGGACTCTGACGCGCCGCTGGCGCCGCCTCCCGATGCCACCTCCGCGACCGCTGGAGATGCCTCCACCTCTGGCGATGAGGCGTCTCCCAAGCCTCGGAAGGGTTACTATCACATTGTGCAACCCGGAGAGACCCTCACGATGATTTGCTCAGCATACCGCCAAAATGGTATTAAGATAACCGTGAGTCAAATTTGCAAGGCCAATGGATTAACGGATAAGAGCGTCTTGCAGGTGGGACAAAAACTATTTATTCCACAACCGGGAACTTGATCTGATTATTATGAGCGAAAACGAGGAGACAAAGGTCGAGCTTCTGCCTGAGCAAGGCTCCTTGCCCATGCTCTGGCGCGTAAAGAAGGTTGCCGACGGTTCCATCTACGGTCCGGTGGATGTGAATACGCTCAAGGAATGGGCCAATTCGGCCCAGGTTGCGCCGCAGGACATGATCGACCTGAGCGATGATAACTGGCGCCGCGCTCCCGAGATCGAATTTCTCGATATGATCTGGCAGGTGACTCTGCCGGGAGACGAAGTCTACGGGCCGACAACGCTGGGCACCCTGCGCGAATTTGTCCAGGAAGGACTGATCAACGATAAGACGGTCGCCACCCATGCGAAAACCAATCAATCGCTGCCCATCGGGGCGCTCTTTGCCGCGATCGAATTCGAAAAAAAGCGCGCCATGCGCCGTCCGCCCAAGGAAAGCAAAAAGTCGACCGCGTCTCTGGCCGTCGACATGGCCAAAGACCAGCGCATCCGGCAGCTCGAGGAAGACCTCAAGGAATTAAAGCGCGAGTATGACACGCTGACCCATAAATACCGGCAATTATCGCTGCAACTGGAAGAGGGAGGCCGAGCTGCATCGGCTAAAAAATCGGAGTAGCACCGGGGTTAAACTCCTTCGCTCGCGCGATTGAGGCCAAATTCGGCTCGCAACGCGCTCTTGCCGGGTTTGGGGATAGGTTCTACTATCTTGGTCTCGCCGGGGTTCGCGCGAACCAGGCCCCTTGAAACTTCACGCCCTTACCCATGCCCATGTCGCACTCCAACGCCCCCGTCCCGGTCACCGTGATCACCGGCTTTCTCGGCGCCGGCAAAACCACGCTGCTCAATCGCATCCTGACGGAAAAACATGGCCGGCGAATCGCGGTGATTGAAAATGAATTCGGCGAA
This sequence comes from Methylacidiphilales bacterium, assembly GCA_035508775.1. GTDB lineage: Bacteria > Verrucomicrobiota > Verrucomicrobiia > Methylacidiphilales > UBA1321 > JABDGH01. Next base: position 11,164 of record DATJMI010000012.1, on the reverse strand, counting down.
GTGGGCGTAGATCATCAGCTCGTCATCCAATCCGATGAGGAAATCTTTGAATTGAACAACGGCTGCATCTGCTGCCGCGTGCGGGGCGACCTGATCCGAATTCTGGCCAAGCTGCGGCAGCGGCGCGACAAATTCGACCAGGTTTTGATCGAAACAACCGGAATGGCCGATCCGGGCCCGGTGGCACAGACGTTTTTTACCGATGAAGAAGTGAAGGAAGGATTCATCCTCGATGGAATTGTGACCGTCGTGGATGCCAAGCATGTGGAACTTCATTTGGACGATATGGGTGAAGTTCGCGAGCAGATCGGTTTCGCCGATGTCATCCTGCTGAACAAAACCGATCTGGTCCCATCCGCCGGACTGGAAAAAATTGAAGCGCGCATTCGTAAAATGAATCCGGTGGCCAAGCTCCACCGCACCGCCAATGCGGCGATCGATCTTGGGAAGGTGCTGCAGATCGGCGGCTTTGATCTGAAGCGAGCGCTGGAGCTGGAACCCGATTTTCTCGAAGCTGCCGGACACGAGCACGAACATGACGATCATGAGCATGGGCACGAACATGAAGACGGGCATGAGGAGCACGATGAGAAGCCCGATCATCATCACGCCGAGGATGTGACTTCGGTCGGCATCAGCACGCCGGGCGATCTTGACGAAAAGAAACTTTCCGAGTGGCTGGGAACGCTCTTGCGCACGAAAGGCCAAGATATTTTCCGGATGAAGGGCGTGCTGGCCGTGAAAGGGCGCGATGCGCGTTTTATTTTCCAGGGCGTCCACATGCTGATGGAAGGACGCCCCGACCGTCCCTGGGGCCAGGAGCCGCGGCACAATACTTTGGTCTTCATCGGACGCAACCTCGACCGCAAAGCCCTCAACGAGGGATTCCGGGCCTGTCTGGCCTGATTCGCAGGCATGAATGGCGCGAAGTTGCGTCCCGTCGCCTTCAAATGGCGCGGCAAACTCAATGATTTTATCACCAGCACCGCCTGGTCACCGGAAGGCGACCGTTTGGCCGCCGGGGCGGTCTCGGGCCAAGTGTCGATTTATGAGGCGAACACCGGCCGGGCGATCCATTTTTTCGAGCAGGCGCACGCGGATGGTTGCGACGCGGTGGCGTGGCGACCCGATGGCAAGGCGCTGGCCACGGCGGGCCGCGATGGCAAGTGGAAACTTTGGGATGCGACGGGGGGCAAAATCATCGCCGAGCACGAGGCCGGCGCGTTATGGGCGGAGCATTTGGCCTGGAGCAGGCATCCCATCGGCGACAAAGGCCATCTTCTTGCGTTGGGGGCGGGCAACAAAGTCACGCTGTGGACGGGAACGGGAACGGCGGCGGGCGAAGCGATGGCATTTCCCAAAACCGTTGCGGCGGTAGCCTGGATTCCCGATGGAATGACGCTCGCGGCCGCCTATAGCACCGGGGTCAGCCAGCGTAATCCCCTGACGGGCGCGGAGGAACGCGCTTTTGCTTCCCGCGACCCGATCCTGAGCATGGCGTTCAGCCCTTCCGGCAAATGGCTGATGACCGGAAACCAGGATTGCACCGTCCATGTCTGGAACACCGAGGGCGGGGCCGAAATGCACATGCGCGGTTACGCCGCGAAGGTACGTCAATTGGCCTGGCACCGGGGCAGCCGCTGGCTGGCCACGGGAGGCGGCCCGGCGGTGTCGGTGTGGGACTGTTCCGGACGGGGGCCGGAAGGCCGCATGCCGGTGATTCTCGATTGGCACACCGACCAAGTCAGCGCGCTTCATTATCAGCCCGAAGGCGACTGGCTCGCCTCCGGGGCGCGGGACGGCGGCGTGGCGGTCTGGTCGCCGACTCAGCGGCAAACCTTGATCACGGCGGCGAAAATCCCGAGCGGCGTCACGCAGGTGGCGTGGTCGCCCTCGGGCAAGCTGCTGGCCGCGACCGGTGAAGCGGGCGAAGTGCAGATGCTCGAACTGGAATGAGGACGAAACTCTATCGCCGCGACGGTAGCCAGCCCATCCACAAGAGAAAACGGAAGATGAGGTTCATGACGATGCTGACAATCGAACCGAGCATGCAACCCATGGCGATCAGATTACCAACGACATGGGCGTTCCATTGCGAAGTGGAACCGGAAGACCAATCCATCAGGAAAAGCAAAAGCGGCACACTGATGGCGCCGATAAGCAGGGTCGCGCCAAAAAAGGGAATGTAGCCTTTAACGCCGAGTTTCTGCTCGTAATAGTCCTGGTCCTGCGGGGAAAGCGCCATGGAAGCAAGACTAGGAAAAAGACCGGCATATGTCATTTGTTTTTGGTTCTGCGGACGGCAGGCGCCTGCTTTTCGGACAATCTCTAATCTCCAGCCACACCACTGGCCAGCGCGGGCTGAAAATGGGGCGGTTCAGGCTCAGGCGCGAGAAGCTGCACGTCGATTTGCTGAAGACCGGCGGCGGCGAGCCAGGCGCGCAAATCGGCTTCGCTGAAACCAAGCCAGTAATCGCCGTAGAGCTCGCGAGCCTGATCGAAATGATGCTGGTTGAGGTCGAGGATGACGAGGCGTCCTCCTTTGCGCAAGAGCCTGGCGGCGGCGGCAACGGCCTGTTGCGGATTGGCGGCATGATGCAACGCCTGGCTGAGAATGACGAGATCGATGCTGCGGGCCGGAATCGGCGGATCGGCCAGATCGCCCAGACGGTAGTCGAGATTCGCAATACCTTTCTTTTTCGCTTCAGCCCGGCCAAAGGCGACCATTTTGGGCGAGTTGTCAACCGCGATGACTTTTCCGGCCCGGCGGGCAAGAAGTTGCGAAAGCCACCCCTCTCCGGCGCCGAGATCGGCCACGGTGACACGAGGCACAAGCTGCGCCAGGAGGGGACCGATTTCGGCCCAGGTACGGCCCGGACAAAAATTTTTGCCGAGGCGCCCGGCGACCCGATTGAAATATTCGCGGGCCGCGCTGCGCCGTTTTTCCAGGACGAGCTTGAGGCCGGCGGGATCGGTCTTGGCGCCAGGAACTTCCGCCAGGGTTAGCAGAGCCGAATCGAGAATCTGGCGCGTTTCCCGGCCGAGTTTTTTTACCAGAGAATAATAGGTGCGCTTGCCTTCGCGGCGCGGATCGACCAAACCGACGCGGCGCAGATGAGCCAGGTGGGTGGAAATGCGCGATTGGCCAAGATGAAGAATGGCCTGGAGTTCGGCGACGGAGAGTTCCTCCTCCTCGAGCAGCGCCAGGATACGCAGCCGGGTCGGATCATGCAACGTCTGCCACAAGGCGCGAAAAGACATGGCCTCATTACATCCAGGTATCTTGATGCGTCAATGGCTATCTTGGAACGCAAACTCTTACCCAACGACGAAATTGATCAGCTTACCGGGGACAAAAATCGTTTTTTTGACGGTCTTGCCCGCCGTCCATTCGGCGAAAACGGGCAAGGCTCGCACGGCGGTTTCGACTTCGTCTTTCTCCGCGCCGGGCGAAACGATAATGTGGCCGCGCACCTTGCCGTTCATTTGAACGACGATTTCGATCTCGGTTTTGACGAGATATTTCGGATCGGCGACGGGCCACGGCTCGTAGGCGAGCGACTCCGCATGGCCGATCTGCTTCCAGAGTTCCTCCGCGATGTGGGGCGCAAACGGCGCGAGCAGGAGTAGCAGCGGTTCGATCACCGCGCGCGGACGCGCCGCCTCTTTGGTCAGGTCATTGACCAGGATCATCAAGGCGGAAATGGCCGTGTTGAATTTCAGTTTCTCGATATCATCGGTCACCTTCACGATCGCCGTGTGCAGGCTGCGCAGCAGACCGGCGGAGGGCGCGCTGCCGGTCACCTTCGTGGGCGCGAAATGCCACTCGCCTTCCTGGTTTTCCTCCATGACCAAACGCCAGACGCGGCCCAGGAATCCGTAGACCCCCTCGATGCCGGTGGTGGACCATGGCTTCATCTGTTCCAGCGGCCCGAGAAACATTTCAAAAAGACGCATCGAATCGGCGCCATAATCGGCGATCACCTCATCGGGATTGATCACGTTGCCCCACGATTTTGACATCTTGCGATTGTCCTCGCCAAGAATGATGCCTTGGTTCACCAGCTTGTGAAACGGTTCAGACGTCGAGACAACACCGAGATCAAAAAGCACCTTGTGCCAAAACCGGGCATAGAGAAGATGGAGCACCGCATGTTCCGCGCCGCCGATGTAGAGATCGACGCCATGCGGACTCATCCAATATTTCTCCACCGCCGGATCGATCATTTTTTCGGAATTTTTCGGGTCACAATAGCGCAGGTAATACCAGCACGAGCCTGCCCACTGCGGCATCGTGTTTGTCTCGCGAACGCGGCCGTCCGGCAACCGAAGCCAGCCGCCCGCTTTCGCCAGCGGCGCGTTGCCTTCAGGACTCGGCTTGTAGTCATCCAGCTCGGGCAGCACCAGCGGCAGTTCCGATTCGGGAATGACTTTGTGTTCGTCGCCTCTCCAAATCACCGGGAACGGCTCGCCCCAGTAGCGCTGCCGGGAAAAAAGCCAGTCGCGCAGTTTGTATTGGATGCGACGCGCGCCGAGTTTCTTGTCCTCCAGCCATCCAATCATTTTGGTTTTGGCTTCAGGAGTGGGAAGGCCGTTGAGGAACGCGGAGTTGATGGAGACGCCGTCGCCGGCGAAACAGACGTGGCCTGCCTGCTCCGGCTTTTTCCAATTCGCGGACGGTTGAACCACGTCGATCACCGGCAGTTGATAGACCTGCGCAAATTCAAAATCGCGCTCGTCATGGGCGGGCACCGCCATGATCGCGCCGGTGCCATAACCCATGAGGACGTAATCGGCGATCCAAACCGGGATTTTCTCGTCATTGACCGGATTAACCGCATACGCACCGGTGAAAACGCCGGTTTTGCTCTTGGCGAGGTCGGTCCGTTCCAGATCGCTCTTGTTCGCCACTTCGGCCTTGTATCTTTGCACCGCCTCGCTTTGCCCGGGCGTTGTGATCTTGTCCACCAATGGGTGTTCGGGCGAAAGGACCATATAAGTCGCACCAAAGAGCGTATCGGGGCGGGTGGTGAAGACGGTGATCGCCTCCGGCCTATCGGCCATCTTGAAATGCACCTCCGCGCCTTCGCTCTTGCCGATCCAATTGCGCTGCATTTCTTTGAGCGATTCGGGCCAGTCGAGCTGGTCGAGATCGGCCAGCAGCCGTTCGGCATAAGCGGTGATTTTCAACATCCACTGACGCAGGGGACGCCGCTCGACGGGATGATTGCCCCGTTCGGAACGGGGCCCTTCTTCGGTCGGAAGCACTTCTTCATTGGCCAAAACGGTGCCGAGCGCCGGGCAATACCAGACCGGCGCATGCGAAACGTAGGCGAGATCTTTTTTATAGAGTTGAATGAAGATCCATTGCGTCCACTTATAATAAGCGGGATCGGTGGTATTGATTTCGCGTGACCAGTCGTAGGAAAAGCCGAGCGCCTGAATCTGGCGGCGAAAGGTTCCGATATTCTTCTCCGTGGTTTCGCGCGGATGGGTGCCGGTCTGCACGGCGTACTGTTCGGCGGGCAGGCCAAAGGCGTCCCAACCCATCGGATGAAGCACGTTGAAGCCCTTCATCCGCTTGTAGCGCGACACGATATCGGTGGCAATCCAGCCCTCGGGATGGCCGACATGGAGCCCCGCGCCCGACGGATAGGGAAACATATCGAGCGCGTAGTATTTCGGCTTTTCGCCGCCCGGCTCGCCCGGATTGGCGGCGCGAAACGTGCTTTTCTCGAGCCAGTAGCGTTGCCAAACCGGCTCGAAAACAGCGAAAGGAAATTGCTTGCGTACTTGCATGCGGGAAGTTGGTTAGAGGCTATCCCAAAAGTGACCCACGCCTACTTTTGGGATAGCCTCTAGTTAACTAGAGCGGCAGCTTGATGAAAAGATGAGAAATCGCCCCCCGGCGCGGACGCGGCGGCGAGGCGGTCCGGGAGAATCGAAACTATGGATAAAAAAACACTCTGCATCGCCACGCGCAACCGCCACAAGGTGGAGGAGATGATTTCCGCGCTGGCGCCGCTTTGGGAGGTGAAATGCTCCGCCGATTATCCTGAATTTGCCATGGAAATCGAAGAAACGGGCGATACCTTTCTGGCCAATGCGACGATCAAAGCCGTGACGACTTCGCAGGCGATTACCGATTACGTCCTGGCCGACGATTCAGGTCTTGAGACCGATGCGCTCGACGGCGCGCCGGGTGTTTTTTCGGCCCGTTACGGCGGCATTCCCTCCTCAACGGAGAAAAACAACGCCAAACTTCTGGGAGAACTGGCGCGTGCCGGCGCGATGATGCCGGAGCAACGCAAAGCGCGCTATCGTTGCGTGCTGGTGCTGGCGAAGGAAGGGCAGGCGCTGGCCAGTTTCGACGGCGTTTGTGAAGGAACGATTGCCCCCGGCCCTAAAGGAACGCAAGGTTTTGGGTACGATCCGCTCTTTGTCCCGGTCGGCTATGTGAAAACCTTTGGGCAATTGACCGCGAAGACCAAAGCTAGTCTGAGTCACCGCGCGCTGGCGCTCAAGAAATTCATCGCCTGGTGCAAAGAGAATCCCCTGGTCTGACTTATCTACCTCAACGCGGCCTTCTGCAAGGCAATGAGTTTGCGGATGCCGGAGGCAGCCAAGGCAAGGAGGGCGGAAAATTCTTTCGGCGAAAAAGTATTTTCCTCTCCGCTGGCTTGCACCTCAATAAACTGCCCCCGGGAGGTCATTACCACATTCATATCGGTTGCGGCATCCTTGTCTTCGACGTAATCGAGATCGAGAAGAGGCCGCCCCTCGACGATGCCGGCGCTGATCGCGGCGAAAGGAGCTTTGATGGGCGACTTGCCGGAAGCGGAAAGAAGCCCCCGGCCCCGCAAGCTGCGTAGGGCGAGTTCCAAGGCGACATAGACTCCCGTAATGGCCGTCGTGCGGGTTCCACCGTCGGCAGCCAGAACGTCGCAATCGATGCAAAGAGTGCGTGGGCCGAGGGCTTCGAGATCAACCACGGCCCGGACACTGCGCCCGATCAGGCGCTGGATCTCGGTGCTGCGTCCATCCAGTCGCCCCTTGGTGATGTCCCGCGCCTTGCGCTCCGAAGTCGAATAGGGAAGCATCGAATATTCCGCGGTGATCCAGCCGCCCGTGACCTGCTGCTCTTTCATCCAGCGGGGCACGCTCTCCTCGACCGTCACGGCGCAGATGACCTGGGTGCGCCCGCATTTGGCCAGGACCGATCCGGCGGCGTGAGGCGCAATGCCGGGCAAAAAGGTCACCGGACGCAGTTGGGCGGGCAAGCGGCCATCGTGGCGCCGGTTGCTGGCGGAAAATGTGGCTGATTTCATGACCCGGCCTTTCCTTTTTTCTTTGTAGCCTCTTCTTTTTCGATTTGGCTAAGGATATCCATAATTCGGTCGCCCCGCTCCACCGCGTCATCGAACCGGAAAATTAATTGAGGGGTAAATTTCAAGCCGAGACGGCGTCCGATGGCGCTTTGCCACTCCTTGCGGTTACGGTTAAGCATCTCGAGGGCTCGCTCCTGATCGAGTTCCGGATTTAACGTGCTGACGAAAATAAACGCCTGGCGCATGTCGGGCGAGAGCTCGACCGAAGAAATGGTGATGAGAAGATCCTCGAGATCGAGGGAGTGGCTCATGCAAGCGGAGAGTTCTTTGCGCAGGACTTCAGCCACGCGGACGGTACGGCGGGTGGGCATGCTGGCAGTTTCGGCGAAAGCGGACCCGGATGCAATCCCCGGCTTGGAATGAAGCGGATGCCGCTGCCCATGGCCGCGGAGACGTCCAAAAAATAGGCGCACTTTTCCTTGCGCCAAACGGCGGGACGCCTCTTAATTGGGAGTTTACATGAAGAGTTGTTTACGACGCGTTGCGCTGCTCGCCTGCGGTGCCATGATTCTGGTCAGTTGCGGCAACAAGGAGACAAAGGAAGCGCTGACCAAGGCAATCAACCTGGAAGATCAAAAGAGATACGAAGACGCCAATGATGTTCTGACGGAGGCGCTGCAAGCCCGGGAAGCAAAAGTTCGCGCTAACCTTCCCGACACGAATGATCCGGCCGAGGCCGATTCGCAGACACAGAAAGTGCAGTCCGATTCTGAAATCCTGAAGATGGAACGCGCGCAGATTCCGATCTATCTTCACTTGAACCGGCCCGATCTCGCCTGGGCGGTTTATACTGATATCCTCAAGGGAAGCCCCGCAGACACGGTGATTTACGATACCTTGCGCGATCCGGATGCCACCATCCGGGCCGGAGCTGTGCGCGTTCTCGGCCTGGCGGCCAAACCCGACGCCATCGATGCCCTGACCGGCGCGACCCACGATTCAGACAAAGAGGTGCGCCGTGCCGCCGTGGCCGCGCTGGGTTCAATCAAAGATTCCCGCGCTGTGCCGCCGCTCATGGACGCCCTGAAAGATTCCTATTGGTTTGTCCGCTCCGACGCCGCCGAAGCGCTGGGCCGCGAGCAGGATACCCGGGCGGTCAAGCCGCTGCTCGACACGGTAGCCGATTCTGACGAAACGGTGCAAACTTCAGCGGCAAACGCGCTGGTGCAACTCTGCGCCACCAAAAGCATCGCCGCGGACGAATTTGCCAACCGGCTCAATGATCCCCATGCCAAAACCGTCCTCGTCGCAACAGTTTGTCTCGCCATGCTGCACGATCCACGGGCGGTGCCCATGCTGGAAAAGCTGGCGGCTTCGCCCGACAAGAGCGCACGGCTCCACGCGGTCAAGGCGCTCGGAGAGACAAACGATCCGGCGGTTATTCCGACGTTGCGTGAAACTCTCAAAGACCCAGACGCCAATGTACGCGGCTGGAGCATCATCGGGCTCGACGAACTCAAAGACCAGGGCTCCGTTCCGGCCCTGGAAGCTATCGCGGCGGATGCCAACGAATCGCCCAGCGTCCGTTCGGCGGCGGCGGAAGCGGCGGCCCATCTCACCACTACCCAGGCTGAACCAAATACAGCCGGTGGGGAGTACTGACCGTCAGCCCGCCGCCCACGGCCATGCCGCGGTGGTGTTAAGAGGTCACATCACCGGCTTGGCGATTCGCGGCAATGATCTCGTCGAGCGCACGGCGAAATTCTTCCAGGCCGGGAGCGGGAATCACAATGGCATCCCGGCGCCCGTTGGCATCTTCGGTAATGCGTAAAAAACGGCCCCTCGGATTTTCCCGGAGGTCGAAGATGAAATTCTTCCGTTCGACTGCGATATTTTCACTTTTTAAGATGGCATCCATCCGATAGCCCTTAGGTTAAAGCTTAGAAGGCACACTAATCATCGCGGCTCGGCTGTCAAACGGCAGGGTGAATTTGTAATATTAACAATGTTTCGTAAGAGTAAATTATCTTGGTGACATTTATTTATTTTACCCTCCCGATGAAGAAACGTAACCGGATATTAACGCTTTGTCGGTACCAGCCAGGAACGCAGAATAATTTTGGAGGGTTCTCCATTCCGGGCTTCCACGAAATGAATTTCCACGGCGCCAGTCTCACCGAGGGGCCAGACTTGGCACAGATCGGGAAAGTCTGCCGGGAAACTCACTGTATTGGCATACGGATCGCGAGGTGGAATCTGCAACCAGTGTCGCACCCCGAGCGATTGAAGCCATTCCCGCGCCGGCGGCGGTTCCGTTCCCATGACGAGAATATCGGCATGAAGGCCGGGCCAGGCGGTTAACAAATCGTCCTGTGCACGCGATCCAAGCTTGCCTGCCCAAAGTAGCGTCTGGCCGCCCGCGTGAAAGAGCAGCACCAGGGCGCGGTCCTCGGCCAGCGTCTCCGGACTATTAGCCGCCGGATGGAGCACATCCACGCTCACGCCCGGCACGAGATTGATGCTCTGGCCCCGTTGCCACGACTCCGTCTTGACGCCTGATATCGCCGCCGTTTCCGGCAATAATTTTTCCAACGGCGAATGGGTGTTGAGCAGCGGCACAATCAAGCGCCGCGGCTGATAATCGCGGGCGATGACTTCCATTCCACCATTGTCCGGCTCGCTCATCTCCATGAGGACGAGCCCGTCGAGCCGGTTGATGCCGTAAAATTGAAGCAGATGCCAGGTCGCGGAACGGGCCAACGGTTCACGGCCTGTATTGAAAAGCCAGGCCCGCCCTCTCGCCCGCACGAGAAGGCAGGCACTGTCTTGCAGCGGAGCGGCAACAAACGAGGGCGACGGCAAGGAGAAGGCGCGAAGATCGGGGACGTTGATCGCTGCGCCCGGTTTGTGGGCCAGAAACCCGACAAAGAGGATGAGAAATTTGGCGAACAGCCAGTTCGAATTATTGATCAGCGCCGCCAATTGCGTACTCAGAGCCGACAGCAGCACGCCGAGCGTGCCGACCGCGGTAATCAGTCCCACCATCGGGATGACGATGAGATTGGCGAAAACCGCGATGGGGGTGAATTGATGAAAATCAACCATGGCAATCGGCTCGCTGATGATCGTCGCGGCAAGAGACGCCGCGAGCAGCGCGCAGGCTCCATGCCAGCCTTTCTCCTCCCATTTCTGGGCCTGCGACAGCAAGGAGGAGGGCAAAAAAGGGTCGTGGCCGAACGGTTGCACAATCCAACGCATGATCGGCGGCGCGAGCAAAATCAACCCAAGTACCACCCCGAAGGAAAGCTGCGCGCCGGGATCAAGCAACATCGCCGGATTCCAGACCAACATCGCCAGAAACGCGAGCGACCAACAGGCGAGCGGGTTGAGAGGACGGCCCAGCCGCCAGGCCGCCAGCGCCGTCAGCGCCATGACCGTCGCCCGCACCGCGCTGGACGGCGCGCCGGTGAGCAGGCAGTAGAGGAGCACCAGAGGCGCCAGGATCCATGCCCAGCGCCACCGGACCAAGCCGCACAACTGGAGCAAAATCATCCCCACGACAAAAACCTCGGCCGCCTTCTGGCCGCTGATCGCGAAGACGTGGAGCGTGCCCGTCCGGCGGAAGTCCTGCTCGATATCGAGCGGAATCTCCTGGCGGTAGCCGATCAGCGCCCCGGCGAGAAAATCGGCGGTGCGCGGATCGTCCTCCAGGCCAAGCTGAAGCCGTGCATAGGCCCAATCGCGCGCGCGGAAGGAGAGCTTTCTCCACCAATCGCCGACGCCGGCAGCGGTCTGGCGCCAATCCGCGGAAAGAAGTGTCGCGTGATAATAGACAT
>DATJMI010000011.1:0-3719 GCA_035508775.1 Methylacidiphilales bacterium | reverse complement strand
CTAAACTTATGAAGATACCAAAAAGACTGTGAGGTCTTTTGAGACTCTTCGGTTTCGTTCCGCAAAACGGGGGCGAGAGCGGAGCGGGATTTGAAAACAACTCGCCCCCGAGGAGTTTTCTGCCATGAGTATTTTAAGCGCGTGGGACTTTAAGGCCAAGTTGTTGGCAATTTTGTCTATATTCCTGGCAATTATTGTGGCCGTTCAGGGAGCGGTTCTTTACAGGGTTGCAAAAAATCATGCCCCAGTCCGTCATGATGTGGCTGTCGCCGCTGCTTCAACAAAAGTTCAAAACCAAAAGCCGGATCGAACCGGGGCTAATCTCTGGATCGGGACTTCACCCGGCATGTGGAATCCAACACTGTCGGCGAACGACAATACCTGGAATCAGCTCAACCAGTTCCATCAGCGCATGGATCAGTTGTTTGCCGATACATTTGCCCAATCTGGATTGGGTGGAACAATCGATGAAAACCTGGGCTTTACCGTCCCGAGCATGGACCTGCGCGATGAAAAGGATCACTACACGGTTCGGATGGACATGCCGGGAGCGGACAAAGGCACCATCAAGGTAAACGTTGGGGGAAGCCTGCTCTCAGTTTCGGGACAGCGCGAGACCTCTAATGAAACCAAGGACAGCGGCAATCAGGTAATCCGGAGTGAACGGAGCACAGCCCAATTCGAGCGGACCATCAGCCTCCCCACGCCCGTGAAACCCGAGAGCGTTACCGCAGACTACACGAACGGAGTGCTGACCATTAACCTGCCCAAGAGCGATAAGGTCGCAGAGGCAACGAACGTCACCGTTCAGTAGTAGTCTTTTCTAATTCACTGATGAACTAATGCTTCGCAAAATGACACCAAAACCGACACCAAAAAATTGGATTTTATATTTAGAAATTGGAGCAAATTTTCTTGGGTTTCAGAGGTAAAACGGGCATTCTAAAAACAGCTTCAGAGGCAGGAACCGGTCGACTCCCTCCCTGTCCGCCATTGCTTTTTAGATGTAAAAGTCTCTTTTTACGAATCCAAAACGTGATTGCGTTACAGAAACGTTACGCTTTCCAAAAGATACCCGCCTCGTGCTCAGGCTCACTGGCTTAGGAGCGACGTTTTACGCGCCTGGGTCAGTCGATACCGTGGAGAAGCTCGGCCCACGTCCACTTGAGCACGCGGCGTAACTTGCGGAGCGTTTCCGTTGTCGGGTCCCTTGGGCCCGCCTCAATCCGTTGCAGGTAAGAACGGCTGACTGTGGCGCGGTCGCAAAGCTGGCGCTGGGTAAGGCCAGCCTCGATGCGGAGCCATCATCTCTCGACAAGTTCGGGATGACTGAAGTTCTGAAATTGACCCACCACGCATGCCTTATCTTCGTTGGTGTGCCTTGTGGCTTCGGGCACCTTACGCGGGCGCGGGCAAGCCGGGCAGAAGATCCCCGTCGTCTTCCTTCGGTTTCACCGGAGGAGTGACCGGGAGCGGTTCCTTCGGATTCGGATTGGACGGAGGCAGGAGCGGCGCGGGCGGCGGCGTCAGCATGTGGCCGTGTTCGATGATATCCCGGATATGTTTGCCGTCGAGGGTCTCATACTCCAGGAGCGCGGCGGTGATCTTTTCCATGGCTTCGCGGTGCGCGCTGATCAGTTCCTTCGCCTTATCGTAGGCGCGGGTGACGATCTGCAGGACCTCGGCGTCGATGGCTTCGGCGGTTTTTTCGCTGTAGCCGCGGTTATGGCCGAAATCGCGGCCCAAAAACGTCATGGCGCTGTCTTCGACGTACTGGACCATGCCAAGATGCTCGCTCATGCCCCACTCGCAGACCATCTTGCGTGCCGTATAGGTGGCCATCTGGATGTCGCCGGCGGCGCCGCTGCTGACATCGCCCAGGAAAAGTTCCTCAGCCACCCGTCCGCCCATGAGGACGACGAGTTCATCGAGCTGTTCCCGTTTCCAGGCGCTGTATTTGTCTTTCTCGGGCAGGAACATGGTGACGCCGAGCGCGGGGCCGCGCGGAATGATCGAGACCTTGTGGAGCGCGTCGGTGTTGGGCAGGAGAACGTTGAGGAGGGCGTGACCGGCCTCGTGATAGGCGGTGGCTCTCTTTTCCGCTTCCGTCATGGCCATGCTGCGGCGTTCGCGGCCCCACCGGACTTTGTCCCGCGCCTCTTCGAGTTCGGCCTGGGTAACCTCGTCCTTGTTGCGCTTGGCGGCGAGGAGCGCCGCCTCGTTGACGACGTTGGCCAGTTCCGCGCCGGAGTAGCCGGGCGTACCGCGGGCGATCAGGCCAAGGTCAACCGTTTTGGCCAGCTTTACGTTGCGGGTATGGACATGGAGAATCTGCTCGCGTCCGCGCACGTCGGGGAGATTGACGCGCACTTCCCGGTCGAAGCGGCCCGGGCGCAGCAGCGCGGGGTCGAGCACGTCCTTGCGGTTGGTGGCGGCGATGATGATGACGCCTTCCTGGGTCTCGATGCCGTCCATCTCGACCAGCAGGGCATTGAGGGTCTGTTCGCGCTCGTCGTGGCCGCCGCCCATGCCGGTGCCGCGGCTGCGGCCCACAGCGTCGATTTCATCAATAAAGATCAGGCAGGGAGCGTTTTTCTTCCCCTGCTCAAACATATCGCGGACGCGGGAAGCGCCGACGCCGACAAACATCTCGACGAAATCGGAGCCGCTGATGCTGAAGAAGGGGACATCGGCCTCTCCGGCAATAGCCTTAGCCAGAAGAGTCTTGCCGGTGCCGGGCGGCCCGATCATCAAAACGCCCTTGGGAATGCGTCCGCCGAGTTTCTGAAACCGGCGCGGATCTTTGAGAAATTCGACGATTTCGCTGAGTTCTTCCTTGGCTTCGTCGATGCCGGCGACATCCTTGAAGGTGACTTTGTTGCGGTCGCGGGTCATCATGCGCGCCTTGCTTTTGCCGAAGCTGAAGGCGCTTTTGCCCGCCATCCGGATTTGCTGGCGAAAAAGAAAATAGAGGATGCCGAAGACCAGCAGGATGGGGAGAAGCTGGATGAAGATGGGCCAAAAGAGGTTGGTGTTGTTCTCCGTCTCGATGATATTTTTATAGCCGTCTTTCGCCAGGGTGGTGGCGATGTCGGGATAGAGCGTGAGATCCACCGGAACTCTAAAAGCGCCCGCGCCCTTGACCAGCGCCGCACCGGGCGCGTTGCTGAGAGGTTTGTCATAGGTGCCGGTGAAAAGCCGGTTATTGGTGGAAGGATCGGGTTCGTTGACGATGGTGTCGACCCGGCCGGCTTTGACGAGATCGATCAACTGGGAAAGCCGCATCGTCTCCTGCGTAACCGTGGGATGCACTGCCAGGTAATAAAGGGCGACCAGCAGCATCATGGTCACCGACAGCAGCAACATCCCCTTCCAGTTGGGCTCGCTGCCCGGGCCGGGCGTTTGGTTATTGCCGTCGTTGTCGCCTTTGCGCACCGGAGGCTTGCCGGTATTGCGGTTGGGTTTGGGATACTTCACTGGCGGTGTGGGCATAATCAAATAAGGCTAACACGCGCCGAGGCTAATAGCAAACCCTGCCCTTCGGGAGGCGCTTACTATTTTGTCATGTTGCTCCGGGAGGATGGAGGCTATCCGAAAAAAGTAGGCGCAGGTCACATGACGAGCCGAATTTGGCTCGAATCGAGGCGCGAGCGACGAGCATACCCGCATGCGTCTGTTGGGAATTGTCCACCTGAATATTCGGCCCTGTAACTCGGCCA
>DATJMI010000010.1:0-56795 GCA_035508775.1 Methylacidiphilales bacterium | reverse complement strand
TCGAATTTCCTGCTCGACGCGATGGGGCAAAATACCCATGTTTCCGGGATTGTCATCGCCTCGCCTCAATTTTCCGTCACGATTCAGCGAGGATGTGATGCCATCGAGCCGACTTGGCTTTTCTGCGCGGCGGTGCTCTCTTTTCGAGCGCCACTTGCGCGGAAGCTGCTTGGAATTTTGGTGGGAATCGTTCTCTTACAAACGCTGAATGTGGCCCGCATCGTCACACTCTTTTGGATCGGCCTGCACCTGCCCGCCCTCTTCAACACGAGTCATCTGGAAATTTGGCCAACGGCTTTTATTCTGGCGGCGATACTCCTTTTCGTGGGCTGGATCGAATGGTCGGGCCGTTTACCGAAGCCACATGAAATTCCGTAGCCTGATTCTTTGGTTTTTGGCGCGGTTCGTTTTGATATTCGGATTACTCCTCGCGCCGTGGCCGGGATGGAATGACCTTTACGGCCAAGGTTTTCGCGCGGCGAGCAACGCCGTTTTTGGCCGCAATGAGGAAAAGTGGATGATCTATTTTGAGGCCCACCGGGAGACACGGGGATTGGCGGCGGTCGATTCGCGGATGGTCATCGGCAATCACGAGCTGGCCAACGAGAGCGGCCAGGGACCGGTTGAGATGGTGGGTCTGGACACCCGCTCGATTGGCTGGTTGCCAACGGCTTTGACCTCGGCGTTGATCTTGGCGACACCTTTACCGTGGCGGCGGCGGATTTGGACGTTGGCGTGGGGATTGCTGTGGATTCATGGATTCATTTTGTTTTCCGTGGCGGTTTTGATTTGGAACGAAGCGAGCGCCGTTTCACTCATCGCGCTTTCTCCGTTTTGGAAAACGGTCGCCGATGGCCTGCAATACACCTTGCTCACGCAATTAGGCGCGAGCTTTACGGTGCCGGTCATCGTTTGGATTGCGACGGCCTTTCGGCAGGAGGATTTGCGCCGGCTTCGTTTGGCGGGCTGATGAAGCGCAGGTAATTATTGCCAAAGTCTGCGTCCTTGATTCACAGCCGCTGGGAAACCGCCGCGTCAATGAATCGCGCAACCGGCGCGGCCCCGCTTCTCGAAGTAGCGCTGGTGGTATTCCTCGGCGCGATAAAATTCGGGCGCAGGCACAATCTGGGTGACGATGGGACGCCGGAAAGTCTTGTTTTCCTCCAGCTTCGCCTTGGATGCTTCGGCGGCGGTTTTCTGCTCCGGAGTATAATAAAAAATCACCGAGCGGTATTGCGTGCCGACGTCGGGCCCCTGGCGGTTCGGCGTGGTGGGATCGTGGCTCGACCAAAAAAGTTCGAGCAGCTTTTCGTAACTCGTTTCCTTCGGGTCGAACTCGACCTGCACGGTTTCGGCGTGACCGGTGCGGCCCGAACAAACGTCTTCATAGGTCGGATTTTTAAGCGTGCCGCCCATGTAACCGACGGCAGTTTCGCGAACGCCGTGAAGCCGGCGGAAAGCGGCCTCAACGCCCCAAAAACAGCCGGCGCCAAACGCGGCCTGAACGAGGTCCTTCCGGGCGGTCGCGGTCTTTTGCGGATCGGCGTCAACAAAAGTAAGCGCGGCGGAATTGAGACAGTAGCGCAGACCGGTGGGAGGTGGACCATCCTCGAAAACATGGCCGAGATGGGCGTCGCAGCGGGCGCAAAGAATTTCGGTGCGGATCATGCCGTGGCTGCGATCGGTGACAGTCTCGATATTTTCCGCAGCGACGGGCTGAAAGAAACTGGGCCATCCGGTACCGGAATCGAATTTGGCGCTGGAAGAGAAAAGCGGCAGGTCGCAACAGACACAATGATAAACGCCCTCCCGGTGGTTATCGTAAAAAACACCGCAGAAGGCGCGCTCGGTTCCTTTCCCCCGGGTGATGCGGTACTGTTCCTCGGTAAGCTGCTGCTTCCATTCCTGATCGGCCTTGACGATTTTTTTCATAAGAGACGAAGTGCGGGCACGATGCAATTTTACACCTTATTTGAGGTTGCGCTTCCAGGAAATATTCCGATTTGCTCTATGGCCCATGACTACTTTGGGGACAGCCTTTAATGACTCGGTGTCAGCTTCACGAGCTTGCAGGCATGCGCATCAAGCTGGGCGCTTAATTCGCTGTCGATCGTTCCCATATCGCTGCGGCTCCAGAGATCGCGCGCCGATACCGGCCCGCTGAGACCAAGCTGGTTCCAACTTGCGGTAACCTGGGCGCTGCTTCCGCCAAGATTAAAGAGAGCAACGTAACAGGAACCATCGGGATTCTGCACCTTCCAGACCTGATGTTCGCCTTCCTTGGAAACCAATTTCGCCGGATGCCCCCCCTGCTGGATAGCGATAACCTCCGGATTGGTGATGATTGGCAAATCGGTGCTGTCGAGGGTGGTCAAATCGGGGCCAAGAATAATGGGAGCGCAACACATGCTCCAGAGAGTGAAGACCGAATACCGTTCATTCATCGTCAAACCATCCTTGTTTCCCGCGCCAACTTCCGTCGAATCCATATCATTCCAGCCGCCGGGGCCGCTCTGTCCCTGCCATTTAATTGCATCGGTGAAACGTTTCGAGGCTTTCGCCCAACTGGTCAGGCTGTGCGACGCCGAGTGATAATCTTCAATGTCACCCTCAATTCTCCAGCCGTTGCTGTTGGCCTTCCAGACATCCACGTCCTCGAATTTGAGACTGTTGGAAAGCTCAAGCCAAATGGGATGGCTACTCTTCTTGATCGCGGCCATCCATTGCTTGATTTCTTCCCGATCATCCGCCGGAACCCTGCCGCCCCCCGGCCCCACAAAGTCCATCTTGATATAATCGATGCCCCAGGACGCTAGCAGATCGACACAGCTCTGGATATATTCGCTTGCCCCGGGCTTGGAGAAGTCGATGGCACAGTTTCCGCGCCCAATTGTGTTTCCCGTTTTGCTCGTGTCGACGATATCCCGAATCGTCTGAGTAGTACCTAGAATCGTCGGATTGGCATCCAAAAGGTCCTTATCGATGCCCGGAACGAGATATATGCCCAGCTTCAGCCCTTTACCGTGGACATAATTGGCCAGCGCGGCCATACCGGATGGAAATTTTTGCGGATCTGGTTTCCGGCGGCCGTTCTCGTCGTAGCCGCGGTCCCATCCGGCGTCGATATTAATGTAAGTGTAACCAAACGATTCCAACTTTGCGGCCATGGCATCGGCCTCGGCCTTCACCTTTTTTTCGTCGATACGCTTACCGGAGGTGCTCCAACTGCTCCATCCCATGAGCGGTGTTTGCGCAACGCCATTATCCGCCGCTTCCGCGCGGATTGAGGCACAGGCAAGAGCGGTGAAGGCTATCAAACCTGTCTTAAAAAGGCTTGTCGAATGGCGGCGGATCATAAGATGAAAATCGAATAATTTATTGAACCCCAAATAGGGCTTATGGTTTCACGAAAAAAGCTTCCGGCAGCATCGGGACAGGGATGATGCCGCAAAAACAAGAGGTTCGACAATAGCATAGTTCATGTCTAGCCTGCCGGAAAATTGAGTGGAGAAAGCAACGGTTTCAGCCGCAGGGGAAGCCTCTTTCCCACATCCTATTTTTCATCTTCAAGCTTCCATTGCCTTGAAAAGGCTATTTCATGAAACCGCTTTTTTTCCTCGTTTTGCTCTCCGGCTTCCCAATCCTTTCCGCCATGGCTGCCAATGAACTTGTCTCGCCGCAATCAAATCCGATCCGGATTTCAACCGCGAATTCGGAAATTGTTCTCGTTACCGGCTCGGATGGCCGTCTCTATCAATTGGGCTACGGCAAAAAAGGCGCAAATTTTGATTCGGTCACGAAACTGGTTCGCACCGGCGAGTTTTATCCGCCTTACGGCAATGGCTATCTTTACGAGCCCGCCGTTCAGGCGATTCACGCGGACGGCAACACCTCCACCGACCTGACCTACGTCAAAACCGAAACATTCCCGGTCGATGCCGACACAACCTATTACCGCATCGAATTAAAAGACAGCTTTTACCCCTTTTTCGTCAGCCTCTGCTTCAAGGCCTATCACAAAGAAGACCTCATCGAGGCATGGACGGAAATTCACCACGCGGAAAACGCGCCGGTCACCCTTTTCCGTTTCGCCTCTTCCTCACCCGTCATTCCCCGCGGCAACGCCTATTGGATGACCCAGTTCATCGGCGATTACGCGCACGAAGCCAATCTTTCCGAGGAAAAATTGACGCCGGGACTGAAAATTCTCGATTCCAAACTCGGAGTCCGGGCCGATTATTACCGCAACCCCTCCTTCATCCTGGCGTTGGGGAAGCAAGCCCAGGAAGATTCGGGCGAAGTCTATGGAGGCACACTGGCCTGGTCCGGCAGCTTCCAATTCGCCTTCGATATGGACACGCTGGGCCATTTGCGTGTCCTAGCCGGAATCAACCCCTTCGGTTCGCAATATCGCCTCGTTCCGGGCAAGATTTTCATCACTCCTTCCATGCTTTGGACCTGGAGCGATCAGGGCAAAGGCCAGGTCAGCCGTAATTTTCATCATTGGGCGGCCCATTATGGCATGCGGGACGGCGATAAACTCCGGCCGGTCTTGCTCAACAACTGGGAAGCGACCGGTTTTGATTTTAACGAAGAGCGCATCGTCTCTCTTTTTGACGGAGCGAAAGAATTGGGCGCCGAGACTTTTCTTCTGGATGACGGCTGGTTTGGCAACAAGTACCCGCGCGACGACGATCACGCCGGCCTCGGCGATTGGCGGGTTAATCAGAAAAAACTCCCGCGGGGAATTTCGTACCTTGCCGCGGAGGCGCAAAAGCGGGGATTAAAATTCGGCATCTGGATGGAACCCGAAATGGTCAATCCCAAGAGCGAGCTCTATGAACTGCATCCCGATTGGATCATTACCCAGCCGCATCGCGCCCTCGAATTTTTTCGCAATCAGCTGGTGCTCGATCTCAGCCGTCCCAAGGTAAAAGACTTCGTCTGGAAGTCGATTGATAACCTCCTCGGTGAAAATCCGGGCGTCTCTTATATGAAATGGGACTGCAATCGCTATGTCGAGCAGCCGGGATCGGCGTGGCTGCCGCCGGACGAGCAATCGAACCTGCTGATCGATTATAATCTCGCGCTCTATCACGTCATGGACTCGGTATCCAAAAAATATCCTCAGGTCATGGTCATGGTCTGCTCCGGCGGCTCGGGACGCGCCGACTATGGCTCACTCCGGTATTTCGATTCCTTCTGGCCCAGCGATGACACCGATCCGGAAAAGCGGGTCTATATTCAATGGGGCTTTAGCCACATTTTTCCCGCATCCGCCATTTGCGCGCATGTGACCCGCAGCGGCAACCGGCCGCTCAAATTCACCATCGACGTCGCGCTCAGCGGCACATTGGGCATCGACATTGACGTCGGCAAACTCAGTGCCGGCGAACGCAAGACGTTGGCGGCGGGCATTGCTCTCTACAAGCAAAGTCTGCGCGATCTCGTGCAGCAGGGCGATCTCTACCGCCTCGAATCTCCCTACGATGGGCCGCGGTCGGCCTTAAGCTATGTCCGGCCCGATCAATCGCAGGCCGTGCTTTTCGTCTATCAGTTGAAGGATGCGTCCGATGATGCGCCGGTGAAGCTGAAGGGCCTCGATCCGGAAAAACAATACCATGTTCACGAAGTCAATCTGCCGGAAGGCGCGGTCTCCGGATTGGCCGAGGACGGCAAGACCGTTTCGGGAACCGATTTGATGCAAAAGGGCCTCGTGCCGCCTTGCCATAAAGAATGCGATAGCGCCGTTATTCAACTCGATTGAGCTGAAGCCTTCTTGGCGCAACTTGTCCTCCGGCAAGAACGTGATTATGCTTTCCCTCAAATGAACGTGCCTCCGGAACTAAGCGGGTTCTGGAACCGCTGGTGGGGCGACATCGATGCGCCGCCTTCCCTCGTCTACATCATCGCCTCGACGGTGCGGACCGGCAGCTACATGCTCTGCGAGGGACTGGAAATGACCCGGCACGCCGGCCGGCCCGCCGAGGCGTTTTGCCCCGATCATCGCATCGGCTATTCCGAGCGCTGGAACATTCCGATCGAGTCCTCCTTTGGCGATTTTTTTCAGGCTGTCATTAAAAACGGCTGCACGCCGAACGGCGTTTTCGGCGTTAAAATCCATGCCCACCATCTCCAGCCGCTGGCGGAGGAAAGCGGCTTTCCGGGACGGCCCTTCCAGGTGCTGCCTCATCTTTTTCCCGGCGCCAAATATATCGATCTTACGCGCCAGGACCGCCGCGCCCAGGCCATTTCGTACTACCGGGCCGCGGCGACCAACGAATGGTGGCGCATCGATGGGGTCGAAAACCCCTATGTCCGGGCCAAGGAGGCCTCCTTTAATGCCGTGGCCATCTGCGCCCTTGAAGATAAGTTGGCCGAACAACAGGCGGCCTGGAACCGCTTCTTTACCGCGGAAAAAATCGAGCCCTTACGGATGGATTATGAGAGCCTTTGCCGTAATTACCGGGGTGAAATCGCGCGGGCGCTTGCCTTTTTGGGACAGAACCCCGCGTTGGCCGCGAAACTTCCCGAGCCCCGCCTGGTCCGCCAGGCCGACGCAACCACGGAAACGTGGCGGCGGGAACTCGATGCGTTGTTTCCTCTGGATGATGCCAAAAAAACATAGAGGCTGTCCGAAAATGTCGGGATCTTTGCAGCGCCGGTGTTCAAAACCAATCCTCATTCGATAAAATCCGTGCCTGCCAACTCAAACTGAGCTAAAGTATCGCCGTGCTTGCCAACATGCTCAAAAGTCTGGCCGTCGAATCGCGCCTGGGAGATGAGGCTCTTATCAACGAGACCGTAGATTCCACCCTTGCGCAGCAAACCTCCACCATCGGCGCTTTGCTGGAAAAGCAATTGGTGACCGAGCACGATTTCCTTCGCCAGGTCTGCGCCCAATTCAGGCTGCCCTGGTGGGAAGCCGCGCTGCCCGCGCTCGACGATAAGTTGCGCGCCAAATTTCCAGCCCGCCTGGCCCTCCGCTACCAGGTCTATCCGGTGCGCCTGAGAGACGACGATCTCTGCGTCCTGACCTACGATCCGTTTAACCTCTCCGCGCGGCAGGTCGTCGCCCACGAAATCGACGAGCCCATCACCTGGTGCGTGGCCACGCGCCGCGGCATCCTGAACGCTCTCCGCTCGGGCTACGGCGTCGGCGCGGAAACATTTGAGGCGATCCTCGAGGGACGCGACATCGACGATGCGGCCCTCGATCTCAAGCAGGAAGTGAACGTTCTGGACGATGAAGACCCCGAGGCGACGGTGGTCAGCTTCGTCAATCAGATCATGCGCGAGGCGCTCGAGGAACGGGCCACCGATATTCACGTCGAACCGCTCGAAAACGATCTGCGCATCCGTTACCGGATCGACGGCGTGCTCCACGAAGTGCCGGTGCCGTCCCGGATCAAAGTCCTGCAAGCCAGCGTCATCTCCCGCATCAAAATCATGGCCCATCTCGATATCGCCGAGCGGCGGATGCCGCAGGATGGCCGCATTAACCTGGAAATGGAGGGACAACCCATCGACGTCCGCGTCGCCACCATCCCGACCGTCAGCGGCGAAAGCATCAGCTTGCGTCTCCTGGCGCGCAACCGGTTCGACTTCTCCCTGCTGGGTCTGACGTCGGACGCCGAACGGCGCATCCGCGACCTGATCGCGCAGCCCAACGGCATTATTCTGCTCACCGGGCCGACCGGCTGCGGCAAAAGCACCTCACTCTACACCTTTCTTTCCATGCTCAACACCATGGAGCGGCGCATCGTGACCGTCGAGGACCCGGTCGAACACAAACTGCCCGGCGTCATGCAGATCGCCATCAAGCCCGAGATCAATCTCACCTTCGCCACGGCCCTCCGCAGCATCTTGCGCGGCGACCCGAACGTCATCATGGTCGGCGAAATGCGCGATTTCGAAACGGCGGAGATCGCCATTCGCGCCGCCCTGACCGGCCACCTCGTTTTCAGTACGCTCCACACCAACGACGCCATCGGCGGCATCACCCGCTTGATCGATATGGGCGTGCAGCCGTTCCTGGTCTCGTCATCGGTTAGGGCCTTCCTGGCCCAGCGGCTGGTGCGTGTCCTCTGCCCTCATTGCAAGCGCCCGGCCAAACCTTCCGAATCTTTCCTCGCTCAAGCCGGCTTTCCACTTCAGCAGATCCACCGGATTCTGGAACCCGCCGGTTGCGAGAAATGCCGCCAGACCGGCTATCAGGGCCGGGCCGCGCTTTTCGAAATTTGCCTGGTGACACCCGCCCTGCAGGATATGATCTCGCAGGGGAAACCAGCTGAAATGTTGCGCGCGAAAGCGCTGCAGGAGGGGATGGTGCCTTTGCGGCAGGACGGCTGGAACCGGGTAATCGCGGGAACCACCTCCGTGGAAGAAGTCGTGCGCGTCACCGCAGCTGATGTCGATGTCCTTGATGAATAAGATTCATTCCCGGCTGGAGTTTTTCACGAATGTAATTAGGGAAAATGAATTAGGCGGCTTATGATCGGCGCAAGCCCATGAATATTCTTCCCGAATATCTTGTTTGTGGTGAAACTAAAAACCATTTATTCCGGTTGATTGATGGAAGTCATTGGTAAATTTAGCCCTTACATGTTGAAAACAAATCTCTTATGGCCGTCTTTGCCTACCAGGGAACAGGAGAACGGGGAGAACGCCGGTCGGGAGAAGTTGAAGCTTCAACGCGGGCCGAGGCTCTGCGGAGGTTAACGAAAGACCGGATCCAGCCCTTGACGCTCGTGGCCAAGGCCGATCAAGTCCTGACCGCCAGGAAGTCTGTCCCAAATCAAACCGCGGACGCCTTCAAACCTCGCCGGAATCCGGGCGCCTCGGGACGCTCGATCCGGCTATCGCATGCCAACCTCATTCTTTTTACCGACGAATTATCCGATTTTCTCCATTCCGGCCTGCAACTGGAACCAGCGCTGCACCTGATGGAAAATCGCGAAGAAAAGTCGCCCGTGAAAGATGTCGCCGTTCTTTTGCGGGAAAAGCTGCGCGACGGCGTCAGTTTTTCCGACGCGCTTAAAATGGCCTCTCCCAGCTTCGGCGAACTTTACTGCAACCTGGTCGCGGCGGGTGAGGTCAGCGGCGCGCTGGCGCCGCTCTTGCGGCGTCAATCGCAATATCTGGTTGCCCTCCAGGAACTGCGTTCCCGCGTTACCATGGCGCTGATCTATCCGGCATTTTTGGTCGGAGCGGGCATTCTGGCCATGGTCGTATTCATGACCGTGCTCGTGCCGCAAATGACTTCTCTCTTCGCCCAAACCGGCGGTTCCATGCCGCTCCCCACCCTCCTTCTGGTTAAGGCGGGCAAATTCTCTCACCAATATGGGCTGCTCGTCATCATTCTCGCCTTGATTTTTCTGGCGTGCTTTATTTTTTATATCCGCCAGCCGGCTGGCCGCCAATGGTGGGATGGAGCCAAATTAAAACTTCCGCTGGCCGGGTCGCTTCTCAAGGCCTCTTTCTACGCCCAGTTTTGCCAAACCCTGGCCAATCTTCTGCAAAATGGATTGCCTCTGCTCAC
Source organism: Methylacidiphilales bacterium (assembly GCA_035508775.1). GTDB lineage: Bacteria > Verrucomicrobiota > Verrucomicrobiia > Methylacidiphilales > UBA1321 > JABDGH01. The sequence continues at coordinate 47,254 of DATJMI010000010.1, read as the reverse complement.
CGCCTTAAAACTGATGAGCCGGGTGACGGGAAATCTTTTTTACCGCGCGTCGGTCCTGCGCATCACCGATCTCGTCGGCGAAGGGGCTTCCCTGACCCGCGCCATGAAAACCGCGGGGAATTTCCCCGCCGACCTGCGCGACTTGGTTAAAGTCGGGGAACAGACCGGCGATCTCGGCGCCACTTTGGAAAAAGTGGGGCAGCGTTACGAAAAAGTCATCCAACAGCGGATTGACCGGGTCATGTCGATCATCCCGCCGGTCATTATCGCGGTCCTCGGCATCATGGTGTTGTTGCTGGCTTGGTCGATGCTTTCGGGCATTTTTAGGGCGATCGATGCCTTGCACAATCAGGCCCATACTTAAGCTTTGAAACCCCGCAAGATTTTGATTTTTCTCACCTCGATACTCGCTATAATACAACGCCCGGCCTGTGAAAGCATTCCCGTCTCCATTTCTCAAACAGAAATTGCCCGCCATTTTGAAAATCGGCGGCTGGCTGGCTTGTTTCCTGGCGGCGTCTTTGCTGCGAGCGGATGATTTGCCCGCGCCTTTTACGATCGATCTTCCGTTTCAGGCCAACGAAGCCACCCCCGTCTGGCTCGGGCATCCAGTCACGCCCCAAACGGTTTTTGCCACACTGAATGTGCCCATCATTCCCCCGGATCCGAACGCCTCGCTTTTGGTCACCGTCTTTTTTCAGGAAGAGGAAGGCGGATTCCTGCGCATCACCTGGCAGGGAACGCAATCCGCCCAGGTTCTCTCGGATAATTTTTATGAGGGCATCGGCATGAGCAACCAGCGCAGCCTGCTCATTTCGCCGCAGACCATGCTAACCGAAGGAACACTCGGGTTTCAGAGCGGCGGCAGCATCCTCAATATCCGGCGGATCAAGCTCGAATGGCTCGAAAATCAAAACGAGATCGTTTCGCCGCAAATGCAGGACGTTCTGGTTACCCCGCAAAGCGGCATCACCCAACCCGCTCAAACCTTGAATGGCCAGCCCAGCCAGGCCGAGACGGCGGCGTGGCATGACCAAATCGTTAATGTTCCGATTACCGATACTCCTTTGCGCATCGAACAGGGCGTCGAATTCAGCGTGCAGCTCGACTCCATTCCCATCTCCGCCCGTCTGGCGTTGAAGGAAGCGGGGTTGCCGCTGGGGAAACACCTGACGGTCTGGATCAATCAGCAGCAGGCAGGCGCCATCGCGCCCGCCGTACCCGACTTGCTCAGCGACGGCTTTTTCAGCGAAGCGAACTCTCCCAGTACTTACGTGGGCTGGCGCGACGGATCGTTCTATGTGCCGGTTTCTCTCCTTAAGAACGGCGCCAATACCCTGCAATTCTCGGTGGAGGACGACTTGCCCGCCGCCAGCGACCCTGCCTCCTCCACCGCGCCGCCATCCCCCTTGGCGCTCAAGAATGTCGTCTTGCAACTGAATTATCCGCCAGATCAGGACCTCTCTCCGGTTCCAGCGCCGCAAACCGAATCGATCACGCCTGATATGGCCCCGTCTCCATCTTCCAGCCCCAATTCATCAACCCCAACCGGACCAGCCACGCCATGAAAACTCCATCCTTCCTTCACCCGGCACGCCAGACCACACGCCGCCGTGGCTTCACGCTCTTCGAGATGTTGCTCGTGCTTACCATCATCGGCTTATTGATGGGCTTGGTTATCTATAACCTGGGACACGTCGCCGACGACGCCAAAATGGAAAGAGCGCATGCCGACATCCTGACCCTTCGGGAAGCGCTGAGCGCCTACCAAATGACCTGCGGCATGCTGCCCACCACAGAGCAGGGATTAAAGGCCCTCTGGAGCAGGCCGACCTCCGAGCCTCTGCCGCAAAATTGGAGCAAACAAATGGATGCGGAGACAAAAGATCCCTGGGGCAACTCCTACCAATATGTCAATCCCGGCAAACATAATCCCGACGGGTACGATCTTTATTCCATGGGACCGTCCGGCCAACCCGATGCCCCGGACGCCATTGGCAATTGGACCACTGTTTCCACCAATCAATAATCCTCCATGAGATCATGCGCCTCCACCCACGGTGATGCTCACCGTTTCCATCGGGGTGGGAAGCGGTTTCCCGGCGGTTTCACGCTCTTGGAAATGTGCATGGTCCTCTTTATCATCGCGATTCTGTTTTGCCTGGCCATGCCGGCAATGCAGACGGCCTTCACCGAACAAGCCGTTCGCGGCGACGGCCAGCAACTGGCGCTCATGGTCAAAGCCGGCATGCTCCAAAGCGCCGACCAGCATCGCCCCTATGTCCTCGACCTGACCGCCACCACGCTGAATCTTCATCCCCTGGGCGGAAACGTGGATGATGCGGCGCCCGATGATGTGAATACCGGCCACCAGCTCGGCGCAGCAGACCTGCTGCTGGTTCCCGATCCGAAAAAGCCCAACGGTTGGGTGGCCATGCCCCCCACTTCCTGGGTTTTCCAACCCGGCGAGCTTTGTCCCGCTTCCCAGGTGCGCCTGGCGAGGGGCAATGCGTGGCTGGAGCTGAATTTTAACGCCTTAACGGGAAACGTCGAAAACGAATCTTCCTATTTCCCATGAACCCCGCCCGCCTGTCTCACCAATGGAAATCGCGTCATGGCATGGCGCTCTTCGAAGTTCTTCTGGCGCTAACTCTTTTTGCCACCGTCGCTTTTTCGCTGATGATGGCGCTTCACTCCGCCTTTGGAGCAGCAACAGAACGGAACCAGATCGATATCGCCATGCGGGGCCTGGACAATCAATTGGCCCTGCTCCATGCCCAGCGAATTAATCCCGCCGACAAAGATTTGCCGGATGACGGTTCGGGAGTCGGGTACCACCTGGCCATTGGCCCCGAACAAATGCAGGACCAAAAAAACCAGGCCGTCCCCGGCATGTATCGCGCCACCATCACCGCCAAATGGAGATTGGACGGGCAGGAACAAACCCGGGCCGTTTCCGAACTCCTCTACCAGCCATGAAGCTCTCCATTTTACGGTCCGCCCCCTCCCGAAGATCCAATGGTTTCACCTTAATGGAAATCATGATCACCCTCGTGGTTCTCGTCCTGCTGACAACTTCCATTTACGCGATCCTGTCCGGAGTTCTGCAAGGCACCTCGGTTCTCCAGTATAACCAAAATCACCGGGATCAAATCGTGGCCTTGAACGCCTTTCTGAAAAAAAGGCTGAGCGGGATGAACGCCCAAAGTGATTTCTTCTCCTACCAGCGCAACGGAGAGGGACTGTCGCAAAATGGAATCGTCCTCGGCCACGATCAAACGTTAATGGCTATCGATGCGAAAATTCAGGCCAACGGTTATTACACCCTGCGGGTGGCTTACCAGACCGGGATGCCGAGCAGCATCAACTTGACCTCGCAAGTATTCGGGCAGCGGGTCGCCTCCGACGATCCCACCATTGTGTGGATTCCGCTGATCCATGACGTCCAGCACATCGATTGGAAATTCCAGGATCCCACCACCACCCAGTGGGTCGATCAATGGATCAACGCGCCCAACAAACCCGCGATGGTCGAATTTACCCTGCAACAGGCCGGTGACTTGCAATCCACCACCATGGATTTCTGGATTCCTCCCATCACCGCGCCTCCCACTTTCACCTTCTCGTCTTAAGCGGTGACCTCTCTTCCTATGCTCGCCGAAACATGCCCCCCCCATATATCGAGATGGCGCCGGCAAGGTTCCGCGCTCATCCTGGTGCTCTGGGCCCTGATCCTTTTGACCATGGCCATTCTGGGAGTGGTCGGCATGGTCAAACTCTCGGTCGACCATACGGCCCATCAGGAACTCGCGCAGGAGGCGCGGGCGCTGGCCTCCAGCGGCGTGGCCCTCGGCTTGAATCCACAGTTGCTCAAAGACGATCCGCTTCTATCCCAGGAACCATCACCGGGACGCCAATTCAAAGTGAACATTCAAAGTGAGGGAGCGCGATTAAATCTCAACTATGTCCTGCTCAGCGGCCATCGCGAAATCCTGGTCAATCTCTTTAACCAGTGGGGAATTCCCCTGGATCAGGCCGATCATGTGGCCGATTGTCTCTATGATTGGGTTACGCCGGGCGATTTGCGCAGCCTCAACGGCGCCAAAGCGCCCGATTATGCCACCGCCGGGCTTCCTCAGCGCCCTTCCTATAAACCCTTCGTTTCTTTCAATGAAGTGCAACTGGTTATGGGCATGGACATCGTAGAAAAAGCAAAACCTGACTGGGAAGAGAGCTTTACGTTATGGAGCGGCGGCCCCCTGAATATCAACGAAGCGCCCCCCGGCCTGATCGCCGCCGTTTTCGGTCTCGATCCGGCCCAAGTAGCCCTCTTTACCAGCGCGCGCAATGGCCGGGATGGAATCCCGGGAACAGCGGATGACGTACCCGTCGCTAGCCTGGAGGTATTCCAGGCGCAACTGGGAATTAACCCGTTAGCCATGAAGACGCTGGGCAATCAGGTTTCATTGAGCGATCCGAACCGCCGCGTGGAAAGTGTTGGCCAAGCCGATGGTGTCAAGGTCATGATCTCTGTCGTTACTCAACTCAGGTCCTCGCCCGTTACCTATTTGTTATGGTCCGAACAATGAAAACCAAAGGGAGCAGGCTTCTCAAAAAGGGAGAGCAAGCCATTTTACTGCCCGGCCCCACTGGCGCGGAGCCGTGGGAGGCGTGGATTCTCGGTGAATCCGCCGGCGCGGAATGTGTCCAGGTTTATGCGACCCCGTCCGCCAATCCGCTCCGCAAAAACGCTGTGCTCGTCTTGCCCGTGGCCCAGGTCCATTGCCAGCCGCTTTGGCTCAATGAAACCGATACCAAGCAGTTTCCAGGCATGATTCATCTGCAATTAGAGTTGCGGGGCTTATTGCCGCGCGCCAATGGCTCTCCCGTTTTCGATTGGTCGGTCGCGGCCCAGGAAGGAAACCGAACCCTGGTTGTGGTGGGCGTATTGCCGGCCTCCCTGTCCCAGGAAGTGCAGGACGATGCCTATGCCGCGTTTGACCTATCGGCCCGGTATTTTTCCTTTCCGGAAAATGCCATGACTTTTTGGCAGGAACAGGACCGGCTCGTTGTCGCCGTAACCCGTGGGAAAAACCTTGTCTATTTTCAAGCCCTCGCTGAAGGAACTCTAACTTCCCGCGTCCTGCAGGATTTAATTTGCATCCGCGCGACCCTCATCTTGCAAAATATCTCTCCTCATTTGGGACAGGCGGTGTTTTGGTCCACGGTCGAACGCTCCGAATTGACCGCGCTGCAGACAACTCTGCAGTTGCCCATACAACAGACAGAGCGCCCATTTCCCCAAACTCCGCCCACCCCCTGGAAATTAATCCCGCCCAGCGTGGGAGAAGCGAAAAAGACCCGCGAAATCTGGCGTTGGAGAAACCGGGGCATTCTCGCCGCCGCTGTCCTTTATCTCCTGGTGGTCGTCATCATGCTTGCGCGGCTTTGGATAACGTCGTATCACGTTGATCAATTACAAAAGTGGCAGTCGGCCAATGCCCAGGAAGTGACCCTCGTGCGTAAAACCAAGGCGGCATGGAAAGAATTGAGCCCGGTCGTGGATGTAAACGGTTATCCTCTGGAACTTCTGCTCAATTGCGCCGCCAGCGTCCCGGCCGATCAGCTTCACCTGACCCTGTTTGAAGTCAACAACGGTCATATCCTGATCAACGGCGAGGCAAAAAATGTCACCGCCGCGTTCCAATTTCGGGACCATCTGCAACACGACCCCCATTTTGCCGGTTATAGCTGGGAGATGGGCCAGCCCAAAATATTACCCAATGACTTGACCCAACTCCAAATTGAAGGGACCCGCACGGTCGCCAACTGATCCGCGCCGGTTTTACCATGAGAACAAAAAACGAAAAGATTCTTCTCGCGATTCTGGTCACGATGCTTTTCTTGGGTGGAAATTTTTTCGGTTATCAATGGATCACGAAAAAACAGACCCGTCTTAACCAAACCTACGCCGAATTGCGGGCCGACCGGGATGAAGCGGAGTTTGATTTGCGGCAGAAAGATCATTGGGCTCCGCTCAAGACTTGGATGGAGGCTCATCAGCCCGTGTTGGGCGACGAAGGCGACACCAAAGCGCAAGTCTTGCAATTCGTCAAAAATGGCGCCCACGATCATCATCTCGATATTATCGAACAAAGCGTCGTCAACGACGTCGAGCATGATGCGGCGGGAGCGCGGATCAGCGTTTCCCTCAAGGTCAAAGGACCAATGGAGGGTCTCTGTGAGTGGCTGGCCACCCTGCAGAAGCCGGACAGCTTCTATGCCGTTTCTCTTTTCTCACTCAAGGCCGACGAAGACCAAAAGTCGATGATGTGCACCTTGCAACTGGACCGCTACTTCAAGGAAGGCTCTTGATATGAACCGGCTCTTCCCGCTCATCGCTTTTGCCCTGGCGTTTCTTTCGGGAACTGTGGGAAAGGCGGATACCCCCGCGTTGCCGGGTAACGGATTTGACGCTTCACGCTATAAGGCCTTATGGACCAAATCCCCCTTTGCCGTCGCTACGGATGATTCGGCTCAAACTTCCCCCGATTATTCCCTGGTCGGAATTGCCGAAATCGATGGGATTTCCTACGCCAGCCTTATCGATAAGCAAAACCAAGAGCATTTCCTTCTTTGCAGTGATCAACCGGACCGAGGATTGACGCTTGTTTCCATCAAACACGGACAGGACCTATCGGACACCATGGCGGTTATCCAAAAGAAAAATGGCGAATCGATTACGCTCAAGTTGGAAACCGTCGCATCCGCAAGCCCATCGCCTGCCCCCAACGTCCTCCCAATGCCGATGCCGGGAACCGTCAATCCTATGAACCCAGGCCGGCCAGGAATGATCATAAGACGGGGGCCGCCACCTGCGCCCTTCCGGCCACGCATTATCATACCGCCCCCCCGGCCTTTTCGGCCCAATACTTTTTCACCGCCACCGCAACAGCAGCAGGGACAACAGTCGCAATAGAGATCGCCATTACCTGGCATAGAAAGCTTTCTAACTCCTAAAAATAATGCCATCCTTATTTTAGTTTTACCGGCAATTATGACCCCAACCCCTTTATTCCCAAGAGGTTTATTCCTCGTTGTCTTGCTGTTTTTTTATGGCAGCAACGGCTTTTCCGCTTTTGCCCAGAACACCGAGATGGGCGGTGAAACCGGCGGTTTTACCAATTATCAAAACACCCCCGTTAATTCGATCCTCGATATCTATGAACACCTCTCGGGCAAGCATCTGATTCGCGATGTCAGCTTAAACAACGTCCCTGCGGTCAGCCTTAATGCCACGGGCGTAAACAAAGCGGAAATGCTGAAATTGATCGAGGCGACTCTGCTGCTTAACGGCGTTTCCATCATCCAGGTCGATGACACCACCGCAAAAGTCATTTCCCTTGGCAATAAAAACCCGCGCGCTGAAGGCATCAAACTTTTCGCCAATGCAGAAGACCTGCCCGCCAACGATGAAATCGTCAGCTACTACATGCCCCTTAGCTATATTGGCCCGAACGAGGCCCAGCAGATTTTTAGCCAAAGCTCCCCCGTTCACAATTACGGCTCTTACGTTCCGGCGCCGTCAGCCAATGCCATTATTATAACTGAAAATGCGAGCACAATCCGGCAGTTGATCGCAATGAAAGAGTTGGTCGATGTCCCACCCGCCCGGGTCGAAAGTGAATTCATCCCGCTCAAACGCGCCGATGCCTCCACCGTGGCCGATTTGCTGAACAAACTTCTGGACCAAAAATCGAGCGGCCCCAACGGAGGTCCGGGCGGCAACGGCGGCCAGGATTTCGTCCCTTGGAATGTGGGCAACACCGCCCCCTTGCTCAACGAGCATCACTTGGTTTCCGGTTACGTGCAAATCGTCCCCGATACGCGGTCCAATCGCCTCCTCATCATCACCCGCCCGGGCAATATGCCTTTCTTGAAAGAACTCATCGCCCAGCTCGATCAACCCGATAATTTCATGACCCCCCAACGCCGGGAGCTTAGATATGTCCTGGCGGAAAACATCCTGCCCGCTTTGGAAATGGCCTTGGCCGTCAGCAAGGACGAAGAAGACGAAGTCAATAAAAACGCCAAGCCACCCACCACCACCAGCACCGGCAATGGGACACAAAGCCAGCCCTCCACATCGAGCGCCGCCACGGCTTCCGGCGTAAGCGGCAGCACAACCACCTCCGTTACTTCGCCGCTTTCGGCTCCAACCGAAAATGACGTTCCTACCGTTGTTACCATTGGCAAAACCAAGCTGATGGCTGACGACCGCACGAATTCGATCATCGTTTTCGGTTCCCCCGACATTGTCACACAGGTTTTCAGGATGATCGACGAACTCGATCAAAAACCCTTGCAGGTTTACCTGGCCACGGTGATCGGCCAGCTCACCTTGACCAGAGATGAACAATTTGGCGTCGATCTTCTGCAAAAATTCCAAACCATCGGAAATGGCGGCTTGGCTTCCAGTTCGCTTACTCCCGGCACAGCCGGTTCCGGTTCGACCACCTCCTCCTCGACCGGCACCACCGTAACCTCCCTTGTGCCGGAACCTTCCAGCCTGGTGAGTTCGACAGGATTTCCTTTGATCAGCGGCCTGACCCTTTACGGCGCCATTGGCAGCACGCTGAACGCTTACGTCCGCGCCCTCGAAACGACCAATCAGTTCAAAGTCATCTCCCGGCCCAGCGTCTATACCAGCAATAACAAATTGGCCGTCATCGCCTCCGGCAGTTCGGTGCCCGTTCCCTCTAATATTACCTCGGGTTTTGTCGGCACCGGCAGCAGCCTCACCACTACCGCTTCCGTTTCCTACGAGAATGTCTTGCTGCAATTGGAAATCATTCCGCTCATCAACGCCGATCATCAAATCACCCTTAAAATCCGGCAAACCAATAATACTCTCGGCAGCAACAACGTCATCAGCGGCAACAACGTCCCCACCATCCTCACCCAGGAAATCAATACCGAGGTAACCGTGGCGAATAAGTCGACCGTGGTCATTGGCGGACTTATTTCCGATACCACCTCGCGGGATACCAGTGGAGTACCCTGGCTCGGCGATATTCCGCTTTTGGGGTATCTTTTCAAAGACACAACCAAAGACAAAGAGCGGGATGAACTCATCATCATGATCCAGCCCACTGTGGTTGAAACCGAAACCGATCAAATAGCCGTCGATCAGGCCGAAAAACAAAGGACCCTGCTCGGCAAGGAAGCCGAACAAGCGGCGGGCGGCCAATTTCAGGTGCTTCCCCAACAATCAGCCGCAGTCCGGGCGGTTCCAAGTGCATCTGCCGCAGTCGCCTACAATTCCAAGCTCGGATCGGCGGCGACCCAGACGACCGTCCCCTATTCTTCAAAGTATCCTGCCGCTCCCGCCGCTTCCCCTTCCTCCAATGTCCCCCCCTCCACTGTTGCTCCTTCCAGTGTTTCTCCCGATGTCGGCAATGGCCAAATGCCAAAGAATCTCCCCCCACCCACGCCGATGGAGCCCTAGATGTGTTATTAAAAGTAGCCGTGGCTGGTTTTCATTCCCTTCATTCAGCCCCGGAAACTTGATGAATCTTTTCCGCGCAGGTGAGCCTTGTTTATGCTATAAACAATTGTGGCCAAAGACATCCCCGCCAAGATAACCCCTTCTGGGGAAAAGCCCACCCTGTCCAATGGCGGCAATGAAAACGGCCAGGTCACCACGATGCCTCCGCCCCGGCGGTCGAATAAACCCCGGCTGAACCGAATTTCCTCCGGGCCTCCAGCTCCGGTCAAAAAGAAACGAACGTTCTGGCGCAAAGTCTGGCTTGTTACCCAAATCTGCCTCGTTGTCTTCATCATCGCCTCGGCGATCATCGGCTACATCATTTATGAAAAGGCGCTGGTCTATTACGCCCGGGCCGAAACATATGACCTCAAAAAACTCGACGACCTCAATGTCACTTCAACTTTTCTCGATGTTAATGGAGAGGAACTGGGGCGCATCTTCGTCGAGGACCGTATCCTCCTTAAGCCGGATCAAATACCCGACACGATGCGCAAGGCCGCCATGGCGGCCGAAGATCGCCGGTTCTATGAGCATGGCGCGATCGATTATTGGGGAATCCTGCGCGCCCTGCATCAAAACTTCAGCAGAAACGGACGAGTCCAGGGCGGGAGCACCATCGAACAGCAACTGGCCAAACATCTCATCGGCGATTTCTCCCGCACATTGGATCGCAAGTTTCTCGAAGCGTTTGTCGCCATGCGTCTCGAGAAGGCTTTCACCAAAGACCAGATCATGAATTATTACCTGAACCGGATTTACTTCGGGAAAGGTTACTTCGGAGTCGGCGCCGCCGCGCGCGGTTATTTCGGCAAAGACGCCAGCCAACTGACCCTGCCCGAGTGCGCCTTGTTGGCCGGCATCATCCGCGCACCCACCAGTTCCTCCCCCCGCACCAATCTCTGGAAGGCCAAGCTAAACCGCGATAACACCCTCAAACAGATGTTTGAGGAAGGCTACATCACCCATGAACAGTACAGCCACGCCCTTAATACTCCGATCCGCATTCAACCGGCCAAGCCTTCCGGCCTGCAAAGCTTCGAGATGGCCGCCGCCGTCAAGGAAATGGAGCAAATCCTCTCCATCGAAGGCACCGAGGAAATGCCCCAGGGCCTGACCGTCCACACCAACATCAACCTTCGCCTCCAGCGCGCCATCGAGGATCGGTTGAACCTCAAGCTCGCGCAGATCGAGGCCGCCGCACCGCAACCCACCGCGAACCCGGGCGGCGCGTCCCGCTCGCCGTTACAAGGCTCCGCCATCGTCACAGATATCTCCACCGGCAGGGTCCTGGCCTGGGTGGGTGGCCGTGATTTCAGCAAAAACCAATTCGATCATATCTCCATGGCGCACCGCGAAAACGGCGCCCTGCTTCAACCCATCCTCTATGCTCTCGCTTTCGACCGCCTCGGCCTCAATCCGGCTTCGATGATCAATGCCTCCTATATCGATCCAACCGCCTCCGCCTCTCCCGCCGATCTCGCCCTTGGCAATCCCCTGGTTGACCTCACCAAACGCTTCCTCTCCGTGCAGGATGCGCTCGCCCTCGGCAGCACCCCCGCCGCCACCCGGGTCGGCCTGCAACTCGGCGCCGGCAATGTCGGCCAGTGGCTGCAAAATGCCGGCCTCGATCAAGTCCATATCCCGGACGACAAGCCCAATGTTTTCAATCCCAGCCCGATGACGCTGGGCGACATCATATCACTCTACCAAATCCTCGGCGATGGCGGTACCCCGCGTAAACTCAAAATCATCCAGTCCATCGAATCGCGCACTGGCCAGGTCCTCTACGACGACACCAAGCCGGACGCCAATGAAAGTGACCTGCTCAACAAACTCAACGACCGGCAAATCAACCTCACACTCAAAAATGCCGTCCGCTCCGGCTTTGCCCGCACCCTCACCCGCGATTACGGCCTGAAGTCCGAGATCGCCGGCATGCCCGGTTATTCCGAAGGCTACCGCGATGCGTGGTTTGTCGGCTATACGCCGAAAATTCTCGCCGGCGTCTGGGTCGGCTACGATGACTCCCGGCCCATCGGCAACAAGGATGTCGCCATCCATTCCGCCGTTCCCCTCTGGGGCCAAGTCATGCAGGAAGTCGAAGCTCGCATGCCCACCGGCGGCCAGTTCCCCGTTCCTCCGGCGTTAAGCAAAGTCGAAATCGACCGTTCCACGGGAGCGCTGCGCGGCCTGGCCGGCCTCGCCCCCGCGCCTGACGATATTTTCGTTTACCTCAAAAAAGAACAGGTCGATGCCGCCGCCACTCAAACCGCCTCCTCCCCCTCCATCCAGGCCCCGCGCGAATGGTCGGACTGGCTCACCACCATGTTCAATGAAGCCGATGAGACCGGTCTCGCCCCCGATCAAATCATGATGTCCGAAGACAAACGGGCCAACATCATTCCCACGCTCGCCGAATACAAAATGCCCGGACTGCGCGGCGATATCCTTTCCTCCGATGGCGTGGTCTTCGCCACCATGGGCTCGGAAAAAAATCTCGTGCTCGGCTGGCCCGCCACCGACGAAGCCGCCGCCGATGCCGACATCGTCCGCTGGATGCGCGCGCGTCTCGACGAATTGCAGCAGGTCATCGGTATCACGGTCACCGTCTCCGACAAGGATCTCCTCGCCGAGTACAAAACCCAGCGTTACCAGCCCTTCACCGTTCTCGAAAATGTCACCCCGGATCAAGCCTCCAAAATTCAGTCCGCCGGGTTGGAAAACAAAGGTTTTGGCTTTCAGACCATCCCGATGCGCAACTATCCCCACGGCCCCGAACTCGCCCACGTCCTGGGTCATCTCTCCCGCGACCAGCAGCGCAATCGCGGCAAGTACCTCAGCGGCGACGTGATCTACGACCGCTACAAGGGCGCTTCCGGCATTGAAGCCGTGATGAACCAGGAACTCACCGGCAAAGATGGCGCCTTCATGATTTCCACCACGCCCGACGGCTATGCCCGCTCCGCCGCCGTTTCCCAACCCGCCACCTACGGCGACAACGTCCGCTTGAGCATCGACTCCAAAATTCAGCGGGCCGTCGAGGACGCCATGTCCAACAGTCCGAAGAAAATGAAGGCGGTGGTGATGCTCGATATCCATACCGGCGATGTCGTCGCCATGGCCTCGCAGCCGACCTTCGATCCCAACCTCTTCGTCCCCAATATTTCCGCCGACGAGTGGAAGTTGCTCAATTCCGATGAACTCGCCCCTCTCCTCAATCGTACCATCCAGGCCCAATATCCGCCCGGATCGAGCTTCAAAATCGTAACCTCCATCGCCGCGATGAAAGCCGGCGTCTTCGATCCCAACTGGGTCGTTCATTGCACCGGCTACTTCGACCTCGATAACTCCCACCGGATGAATTTGCCGGAAGAAAAAGGGGACGTCACCTACTTCGATGCGCTCACCTATTCCTACAACACCTACTTTGCCACCCTGGGCGAAAAAATTGGCCGCGACGTCCTGCTCGATACCGCCCGCAGCCTCAATCTTGGCAACCTGACCGGCATTGACCTGCCCGACGAACTGCCCGGCCTAATGCCCGACCCCGAATTCGTCAAGCGGGTTCACCAGCGCGAATTTGGTTATGGCGACATCGCCCTCACTTCCATCGGCCAGGGCGACGTGCTGGTCACCCCGCTCCAAATGGCCGACGTCATGGCCGCGATCGCCAATAACGGCACCGTCTACCGCCCCCGTCTGATTAAAGATATCGAAGACCGCAACGGCAATGTCATCAAAGACTATCCGGTGCAAGTCCTGCGCAGCGTTACCTTCGATGACAAGTGGATGCCAACTCTCAAAGCGGCCATGATCAACGTCATCGACGCCGGCACCGCCAGCGCCGTCCACCGCAGCGACATGAAAATCGCCGCCAAGACCGGCACTGCCCAGGTCGGTTCCAAAGATCATCGCCGCCAGATCGCATGGCTCTCCGGCTATCTGCCGGCCGACAATCCCCAATACTCCTTCTCCATCATGGTCGAGGGCCAGTTCTCCGACAACCGCGACAACACCCTCACCGGTGGCCTCTTGGGCGGCGTCGATGCCGGCGCGATCGCCAAGGATATGTTTGCTTCCATCTATCCTCCTCCCGGTAAAAAGAGCAAAGAGAGCGAAACCGCCTCTGCGGATGCCACCGGCAGTCCCACCGATACAGCCTCCACCGCCGATGATTCCAATATGCCCGTCGCCCAGCCCGCCACGGAGACTCCACCAACCGCCGAATCGCCCAACCCCTCCGCCCAGCCCACTACCGCCGAGGCGCGCGCCGCCGCTCCTCCCACCGGCGAGGGTGCCGGCGCGACACCGCCGTAAGACTCACTTCAACCACCCCTCCTGCCGCAAAACATCTTTCAATTCGGGGTCGGCGGCGGAAAGCGGCGGCAACCACAACCCCAGCCGCTCGCGCGTCCAGTAGGCATGCTCCGGGTTCCCCGGCTTGGCAAATTTATAATTATAAAGCACCGCCCGGATGTAGCGCGGCGGATGATCCGGAAATGGATTGCCTCCGAAAAGGCTCAGCGTGTCCGGATCGTTGTGCAGAAGTTTCCAAACCAGATTCAGCGTCCACGGATAGTGTTGGAAATCATCCATCGCCGCGAACCAGAGCTGCCAGTCGAGATGGGGCTGGTAGGGAGCGATCTGCACCGGCGCGCGCTTCGGATCCCATGGCGCCGCCACATAGGGATACTCCTTCCAGTCCGTCGCGGTCGCCGGATCGGTGCTGTCGCTCCCTTCGAAAATAATCGTCGGACGGTCCCGCCCCACCGTCCCAAACGCGCCATAAGTGTTGACCAATTCGAACGGCTCAAATGACGTGTTCATCATCTGCTGGGGCGAAATAAGGTTCGCCACCGGGAAAATACTCAGCAGGGACACCACCGCTGTCACCGCCCAGGCTGCTCCCCGCATCGCCGCGTTCGGCCTTTCCGCCAGCCGCGCCTCGGTCGCATGGCTCTTCAGGTAAGTCGGCAAAAAAAGCCCCCAGAAACGGTCATCCAGACAGGCAAGCGCGGGCAGAATCGTCAGCCAGTTGAAAAACGAAAAATTCCCGCTCACGATCAGCGTCGCCTGAAAACCGGCCATCATCACTCCGGCCATGGTCCGGCCCCAGCGCGGCCAAAAGGCGAAAAACGGCGACACCAGCTCCACCGCGTAAGTTACCCCTACGCCAAAACGCAAAAGGGGATGGGGCAGAAAATGAAACCAGGAACTGACCGGATTCGGAATCGGCTGCGTCTCGAAAAAATAATAGAGCGCGGTGAAATCGCTCCAGCACGTGTCGCCGCGCAACTTAATCAGCGCCGAACCGAGCATGATTCGCACGATCAGCCACCGGAAAAGAAAAATCACCGGCAAAGGCGGGGCCCGCGATGGAAATGGCCTCCCATCGAGCAGCGGGCAGAGAAAAATCGCCAGGAATCCCGTCTCCGATAGTTGCATCTCCCAGCCATAGCCATACCAATCCTGCCCCACATGCGCGACCGACATATAGAGAATCCACAGCGTGGCCATCATCAGGGCATTGGCGTAGCCCGCCAGCACCACGCAGGACAAAATCAACCCAATCCATGGCACCACCCGCAGTGCGGTATCCGAGCAATTGAACCAAAACAGCATCGGCACCGAAAAAAAATCGTATCCATTCGCTCGCAGCCGCTCCAGAAACAGCGGCGCCGGCGTCAGGCCGTTCGAGCCAACCAGCGGTATCAATTGCCGCACCGCCACATAAAAGGCCACCACATAGATGAACCCCAGCCAGCGCAGCATAATGAACCGCGTCAGCCAATAGGTCTCCTTTTGTTCCCAAGGCCATGGCCACCCTAATCCCCCGCGCCGGATCGCTTCCATGGCCGGTCACGGCGAGGCCGAATAAGTCCCGTATGTTTCGGCAATTCCCACAATGTGGCCGTCCATCGCCGATTCCAGCGCCTTGCGGTCCGAACCCACCGGCAGCGAAAGAGCCGTATCGAGCGCATAGAGCCGAAAAAAATAGCGATGCGTGCCGCTTGGCGGCGATGGCCCGTCGTAGCGCACATGCCCGAAACTGTTCTTTCCCTCCCGCGCCCCGGCGGGCAACGATCCCTCGGCAAGGGCGCGGGTATCCGCCGGCAGATTCCAAACCAGCCAGTGAATCCAATCCCCGGAAGGCGCGTCGGGATCGACCACGATCAGCGCCAAGGTGCGCGCCTTTTCCGGCGCGTCCTTGATCCGCAATTCCGGCGATTGATTTTCCCCGGCCAGCGCGTACCGGGCGGGAATCGGCTGCCCCTGCGCGAAGGCGGGCGCCGTTACTGTAAACGTTCCTCCCAGGCCATGCTCCGCCGCCGCCGCCAGCAGGCCGAAACACCACAAAGAGAGCCAAACAAGCCGCCGCACCATGCCCCAAAGCTGTCCGAAAAAGAGGCTCAGGTCACGCCGAAAGGAGCCCCGCGAACGGCGGAAAAGCTTCGCCGCAGAGAGAATCCGTCGTGCGCAGCACCTGCCGCCGTTTCCAATCCGTCACCCGAGCACGGCGCACTTTTAATTTTCAACATCCAGCGAATCCAATTCGTGCTCGTCGCCCTCGGTATAACCAAGAACGCGCTGGCCTCTGTGGAGCTTGGCCAGGCCAGCGGGGCTTCCGTTGAGTGTAATCGTCGCGCTGGGATTTACTTTATAAACACCACCAATCTCCCTCCCCCTCCCGGCCGTTTAAGTATGATGGTAATCGTACTCTTGGCTAAATTAACATAATCAATAGAAGTACCTTTGGGCAGTGGCGGCGGAGCTGACCATCCGGTGCTTGGAAATAAACATGCACAACCGAGCACCGCTAAGCTCAACAGGCGGATTTTCATAACTCGCTACGATAATTTACCCCTTTTCGGCGGTCAATGGCACAAGACTGGAGGTAGTGTCTAATTTGAAATTTTGGCCTGTCGCTTTCGCATCACAGCATCGAGGACAAAGCAACCAGCGGACACACAAGTAAACCAGAATCCGATAAAGTACATCGTCTTGAGAGTACTGTACTGAAGCATCACGCACTCTGAATCAAAATAAAGAAAGGAAGCGTTCTTTGATTTTTTGGTAACAATGGATACAGCGAGCGGATTTACGAGAGGAAATAGCCACACTGGGGACATGAGCATCAGAACGCCCCCTATTAAAAGTCTCTTGGCGATAAATTTCATTTCGCTTGCGCCGCAATGGCGGCTGGTTCTTCGCCAGGCCGACCTTCAAATGGCCCTAATTCTCCACATCCAACTCAACCAGAACGCCCTCGTCGCCTTCGGTATAGTTCGTCACCTTTTGCCCCTCATGAACGTCGTTCAAAGTAGCCAGATTTCCGTTGACCTTGATCGTCGCGCCAAGCTCAACCGTATAAACGATGTCCTTTTTTTCCGCCGGTTTTCCATCGTCGGAAGGAGGCCCCTGAACCGACAACGTGACTTTGTTCGAGGCAGCATCCACACTGCTCACCGTGGTGCCCGACGAATCGTCGGGCTTATCCCCGCCACCGCCGCCCTTTTTCTTGGCGAGTGCAGGCACACATAACACCAGACCAAGCATGATGATGCTCAGTTGTAATAACCGGTGTTTTACGGGGCAAACCATACTCCACCTCCTGAATGTCATTAACTTAACGACTCCCTCAGTGAGGTCAAGGTTACAGGTGAGATTGAATCTCCCTAAAACAAATGTTGATAGCAAAATCCAAAACTGCGTTCAACTCCACTTTCAATCCACTTATAGAATGCGCCAAAAATTTCTTGCCCCAATACAATTTAAAGCTTTAACATTGTTTGCTTGGTTCTAGGTGCAGTCTATGAAAAAAGTATTCTTCGTGGCATTGGTCGCATTCATTGCCTTATTCGCCTCCTCTCCGACCGTCTCCGCCAAAGGGTGGCATGTCCGTGCTTGGCATCATTGGCGCCATTGGCATCATTGGCATTACTGGCACAGCAAAGTCTTTTACACGGCGCCGGTACCCGCGCCACCAGCAACGATCATCACCAATTCACCGGAATCCCCGGAATCGTCAACTCCCTGAAGTCTCGCCGAATCTGAGTTTTTCCTGGTAGCCATCCGAAAAGCAGGTGAGCAAATGCGAAGGAATTTGAGCCTCTTCTTTCTTTCCTTTTTGGCCTCATCGGCCTTGGTCAAAATGGATGCAAAGGCGTTGTCCCTGCCCGATGTGCCGCCGGCGGTTCGACAAACCATCAAAGCCAATTCCAGCGGCAGAACCATCAGCGCCATCGCGCGCACGGAAGACGGCGGGGAAGTCTCCTATGAAGTAACAACCATGGCCGCTGGTGGAAAAACATGGGATCTCGTCGTGGCCGAAAATGGCAAGCTTTTGAGCATCGACATTCCGCCAACAGCCGCGCCCCCGGCGGTTCAGGCCGCCATTCAAAGGCAGATGGGGCAAGGCACATTGGCGGGAATTGCGAAAGAGTTTGACGAGGAAGAACCCATCTACGAGGCGGGAATCACGGCACCGAACGGCGCCGAGCGCGACTTCACCTTCGCCGAAGACGGAACCCTGATCGGCGAGGAGGTAGCTCCGAACGATCTTCCTTCTGCCGTCCAAACCGCCGTGAACGCCTACCTGGGCAAAGGGCTATTGGTAGATATCGAAAAAGAATTCGACGGTCCGGCGCCCACGTACAGGGTTGGCATTACCGCCCCAAACGATGCCGAACGGGATTTTACCTTCGCGGAAGACGGGTCTCTTGTCAGCCAGGAAATGCGATGGGCCGAACTTCCCCCCGCGATCCAGACGGCCATCAAAATCCAACTGCGTCAGGCCAAGCTGGAAAGTATCGACAAAACCTTCGACAATGGAGAAGTCTCCTACGAGGTCACCAAAATTCTTCCCTCCGGCCAGGAGCACGATTTCACCATCTCCGCCACCGGCGCTCTGACCAGCCAGGAAATGTCGCTGGCGGAGATGCCCCCCGTGGTGCGAAATACCATCCTCCGCACCATCGGCGATGGCAAAATTCTGCGCATCGATCAACAATGCGACGCCCCGGGCGTCAATCCCTATCACATCGAAGCTCTGAAAGATGGAAAGCCCTTTAATTTCATCGTGGGACAAAAAGGCAAATTCCGCGGCATGGACAATTAAGCCTCTGAACCGCTTCTTTTTACTCTCCGGCCAGTTCAAGGAGACGACGTTCAAGCTCGGGTGCGATAAAAAAGTGTGCTTCTTTACGAAGCTGCTCCATTACCAGGCCCAAAATGACAATATCCCCCTGCTTTTGAGCTCGCAACAGCCCGCCCAAAACCCCGGTAATGTTTAAATTCATTCGCTGGGCGGCAGCACGGCCTCCCGCTCATCAAGGAGTATCCAGGAGGCTTTTATTTCCATCGCCAGCGCGATTGCCTCGCTTTCGTCCTCATGCAAATCGACCTTCAATTGCCTGGCTAAAGGAAGCAGTTCAACAGCACGAATTTCAAGTCAACCTTCTTTCAATGCTCCTTCGATTGCAACCCTTGCACGTGGATTTGAGAGCGCCCTGAGTTCCCGATGCCACTGTTTCTGGAATCGCGATTTTTGAGAACTGCCTTCGCAACAGATCGAGTTGATCGATAATGGCGAGATTGGAAATAGGCGAGGTGTTGCTAACGGCCAGCATACGCCTCATCCAAGGAAGCGTCTTCTTGGGAGTGATGACGACGAATATTTCGCCAAGCCAGTTCGGCGGCGAAATTCTCGCGGGTCAAACCGGCAAGCTCGGCGGCTTTGCCGAACGCGAGTATCTCCTGTTGATAAAGCGCCACCGCCAGTTTATAGCGATGGCGTGAGGGTACTTCGTCCTGTGAAAGGCAAAGTCCCTCGGCCACCGAATCGGGGATTTCCACGGCAATCGACAAATCACACCCTACAACTGACCAAGCCCTTCGGCAAGCCGCCCCATCACTTCTGATGCGCCAACAAAAGCTCCGTCCCGGCCAGCAACGTCACCCCGCGGCCATGCAGATCGTCATCGGGACGTCCCCGCTTCGCGTAAAAATCCAGCGTCTTGCCGATATTCGTCCCCTCGCACGTCCCCTTCACCACGCCGTCCGGCGTCACCTCGTTTTTGGCAATGGCCGCGAACGCCTTGCGCGCCACCGCCATGTTGGACGGATCGATCCAGCCGCGATTGACCGCCCGCGCGATCCCGTAGGCAAACATCGCCGTACACGAAGTCTCCTCCCATAATTGCGGCTGATCCAAAACCTGCCGCCACATCCCGTCGGGCGCCTGGACTTTTTTGAGACCCTCGATTTGGCGGCGCAGGATATCGAGCAATTGGGGGCGGAGCGGATCGTTGGCCGGCATATCGGAAAGCGTCTCCACCAGCGTCACCGTGACCCAGCCGTTGCCCCGGCCCCACTTGAAAGGCGCATGCTGTTTATCCGAAACGAAGTAGCCGTGGAACCAAAGGCCGTCCTTGTCCTGGGTCAGCGCCGCCTGATTGATGATCTGGTGCGCGGCATCGTCGAGATATTTCTGGTCGCCCGTGTACTTGGCCCAGCGGACAAGAAACACGCCGCCCATGTAGAGATCGTCGGGCCAGATGGTGCCGCCCATGTTTTTCGACCGCCACAGGGTCCCGTCGGGGAGACGGTCCTGCTTGTTGACCACCCAGTCGGCGATGCGGTTGACGACCGCTTTTTCTTCCGGCGTCACCTGATCGGGATAACGGATCATCCCCTCCAGCATTTGATTTCCCATCGAACCGCAACTGTCGAGATTGCCCAGGTGCATCAACGGGCCGATTTTGTTCTTTTTGAGAAGATCGGTCAGGGCCGATGCGCCTGCGCTCCCACGCAGCCCGTTTAGCCAGTTGTAATAGCGCGAGCAAATCAAATTGTGGTCGAGCACAAATTTCGCCACGTCTTTGTCGCCGGTAATGTCGGTCGAGCGGAGCATGCCGAAAAGCGTCACGCCCCACGGATAAGACCAGGCGATTCCGTCGGGCGGCGTGGCGGCCTGCGCTTCCTGCGCCGCGTTAGGGCCGCTCACCGCCGGATAAGCGCCATCCTTGAGCGGATGAATTTGATGATGAGCGACGCGATTGATCACATCGCGAATTTCCGCATCGGTCATGTCCGCCGCCCGGACCGCCTGGGTGCTACCGGAAATCAGCAGCGCCGGGAGCAAGGCAAAAATGATTCGGGGAAATTGAAAACGCGGCAGGTTGAAGAGACTGAGTTTATTTTTCATGGAAAAAAATTGCTCCGGCTGCAATCCAAGCCAAACCGGTGAAATGTGACATATTTCCCGGTATTTCATTCGGCGCAAGGAGATTCGGTACTGTCCCGTAAACCCCAAACACACCCCATACCGCCGTCATTCATGCCACCCACGACTCGGGCTTTTCCGTATCGAAGCCGGCGCCACGGTATGTGCGCAGCTTGTTCCGCAATGTGCGCAGGCTGATCCCCAACTTTTCCGCCGCGCGCGTTTTGTTCAGATTCGTGTGAAGCAGCATATGGCCGATAAGACACCTCTCCATCTCGTCCACCGTCGGCAATTTGTCCGCCACATTCATCACGCCGAAGCCCGGCGACTTTTGTGGCAGCGCGAAATCGGGCACCTCAACCTCCATATCCTGGCCGGACATAATCACCGCCCGCTCCAGCGTATTCTGCAATTCACGCACGTTACCGGGCCAGCGGTAGGAGCGCAACCGTTCCCAGGACCGCGCGGTGACGCCCCGCACCGTCTTGCCGTGCTTGCGCGCGAAGTGGGTGACGTAATACTCCACCAAGTCGTCGAGATCCTGACCGCGCAGGCGCAGCGGCGGCAGATTGATCGGCACCACGTTGAGCCGGTAAAACAAATCTTCCCGGAATTGCCCCTGCCGCACCGCCTCCTGGAGATCGCGATTGGTACTCGCGATCAAGCGCACATCGACCTTGATCGTCTTGTTGCCTCCTACCCGTTCAAACTCCCGCTCCTGCAGCACGCGCAGCAGCTTCACCTGCAAGCTCAGCGGAATTTCGGCGATCTCATCCAGCAAAAGCGTCCCCCCGTTGGCCGTCTCGAAACGCCCCTCCCGCCGCTGCACCGCCCCGGTGAACGCCCCCCGTTCGTGGCCGAAAAACTCGCTCTCCAGCAGCGTCTCCGGCACCGCCGCGCAGTTCACCTTCACGAACGGCATATTGGCCCGCGCGCTGTGCCGCATGATCGCATGGGCCACTACTTCCTTGCCCGTTCCGCTCTCGCCCTGAATCAGCACCGTCGCATGGGTCTGCGCCACCTTTTTCACCATCTCGAGAATATCCTGCATCAAACTGCTGCGACCCCAGACAATGTTGCCGTCGGCGTCGGCCTGTTGCTGGCGGAGATACGAATTTTCGCTCTGCAAACGGCGAAGCGATTCGAGCCGCTGCAACAAAAGATCGAGCTGCGCCGGCACAATCGGCTTGATCAGGTAATCGAAAAGTCCCAGCCGGATCGCCTCCACCGCCGTCTCCATCGTCGCGTACCCCGTCATCAGCACGCCGTAGGAGCGCGGCGCAAGCTGCTTGAGCCGCTTCAGCAAATCGAGCCCGCTGCCGTCCTGGAGGCGGAGGTCGGAGATGATCAGCTCGAACATGTCCGTTCGCAACGCTTCTTCACTCTGAAGAATCGAGCGGGTGCCCAAGGCCGTATAACCTTGGCTGCCAAGATAATCGACCAGCATCCGGCGCAGCTCATCATCATCATCGACAATGAGAATTCGGTCTATTTTCATGATGATCAGAGATTGTATTGATAGGAAGAAAATATATGCTTTTAAAGCAATTTTATGGGTATTTTCTGCCGTTCTGCAAGACAATCCTAATTATTATTTCTATTGAAGTTTTTTTCAAAATACCCTCTATTTTAGACTCCCAATGACCGATTACCTTCAGGCGGAACATCATCCCAATTGCTACCCTTCTAATCCTAAAACCGCGCTGAATTTTTTTCGGAAAGCACTCAATTCTTTCCCTGCAAAGGAGCTGCCACCCAGCCCGGCAAAAAAAAACATTGCCGGTATTATCATGCCTCACATCGACTTCCGTGTCAGCCTCGCCTCCTATGCCGCCGCCTTTCATTTACTCCTCGGCGAACTCCTGGCCGATACCTATCTCATTCTCGGCGTTGGACACCGCTCCCAAATCGAATGGAATTTGGACCGGCGCGATTACGTCACGCCGTTGGGCCGCGTCGGTTGCGCCAGGGAACTGGTCGATATCCTGGCGGAAGGCGCAACCTCCAGCCAGTACTTTTCGCCTGAAGGCCATCATGGCGAGCACTCCATCGAATTTGCCCTCGTTTGGCTCCAGGCGCTTCATCGGCTCCATCCCGGGAAAACCAAAAAAAAATTCCGCTTCGTGCCGCTCCTCTGCGGCGGCCTTTATCATTACGTCGAGCAGATCGCCGAATGGAAGGACCTCGCCGATTTCCACCGCCTCAGCCGCAACCTCGCCCACCTCTTCGAAAAAAATCCGCCCGGCGAAAAATTGCGCGTCATCGTCAGCATCGATGGCTGCCACATAGGCCCCCGGTTCCATCACCCCTTTGCCGTCACCCCCGCCATCCTCAAATCGATCGACCATTGGGAAAAAAACCTCTGGGCCTGCGCCTCGGCCGGCGACGCCCGCAACTTCCTCGATTGGTTCCGCGTCGAAGGCAACATCCGCGGCTTCGACGGCGTCGGCGCCTTGGGCCTCCTCCTCGCCGCCGGCGCCGGAAAATTCACCCTCCAACGCACCTGTTACGAACAGTGGTTTTCTCCCCACGACGCCAGCGTCGTCACCTTCTCCAGCGGGCGGGTGTTGGCCTCACGGAGTCCCTAGTTCATTTAGTAATTTCGGTCTACCCTTTTTGACGAGATGGGAGGAAAAGTCCGGTGACTGCCCTATGGAGTAAAGGAATTTATAACGGCGCACCGCAGCTACCCCTTTTCCAAAGAAGAGAAAACGTTGAAATCCCCAGTGCCGAAAGCGATAATATTATTCATATATATAATATTGAAGACTTTTTGCTCTTTCGGTTCAGAACGTATCGCCTCCCATTCTTGCTCTAACTGAATAGACACATTACACTCGGCCTTCATGTTCGAATATCCCAAGCCCTATGACGTCATCGTGATCGGCGCCGGCCATGCCGGGATCGAAGCCGCGCTGGCGGCGGCTCGCATCGGATGCGAGACCCTGCTTCTGACCATGAATCTCGACACCATCGGGCAGATGTCGTGCAACCCCGCCATCGGCGGCTTGGCCAAAGGGCAGATCGTCCGAGAAATCGACGCACTCGGCGGCGAGATGGGCCTCAACACCGACGCCACCGGCATCCAGTTCCGCATGCTCAACGCCTCCAAAGGCCCCAGCGTGCATGGTCCCCGCGCCCAGTGCGATAAAAAAGCCTACCAGTTCCGCATGAAAGCCACCTGTGAACGGCAGGAACGGCTCGACGTCAAGCAAGGCCACATCGCCGAAATCATCGTTGAGGGAGACCGGGTTGCCGGAGTCGCTACCCAACTCGGCGTCGCCTACCGGAGCCGCTGCGTCATCGTCACCACCGGCACCTTTTTGCAGGGACTCATGCACGTCGGCCTCCGCAATACCCCAGGGGGACGGATGGGAGACACCGCCAGCGGCCTTTCCGCCTCCCTCCTCAAGCTCGGCTTCGAACTCAAGCGCCTCAAAACTGGAACTCCCCCCCGCCTTCTCAAAAAGAGCATCGATTTCAGCCGGATGGAACTTCAGCAGGGCGACCAGCCTCCCCAGCCTTTCAGCTATCTGGCCCATACCCTGCACAAAGGCCCGGACGACATCTTTACCCTGAACGAATACCGCAACGGATTGTTCCACGTGGAACAATTGGCCTGCGCCATCACCTACACCACCGCCCAAACTCACGAGATTGTCCGGGCTAATCTCGATAAATCGCCATTATATTGTGGCCGCATCGAAGGCATCGGGCCGCGCTACTGCCCTTCCCTCGAAGACAAAGTCGTCCGCTTCGCCGACAAGGAGCGCCACCAACTTTTCCTCGAACCCGAGGGCCGCCACACCGACGAATACTACATCAATGGCTGCTCCACCAGCCTGCCATTCGAGGTTCAGCTTGCCTTCATCCGTTCGATCCCCGGCCTCGAAAAGGCCGAAATCATGCGCGCGGGCTATGCAGTCGAATACGATTTCAGCCCGCCGACGCAACTTCGCCCGTCGTTGGAAACCAAGCGGGTCGGCGGTCTGTTCTTCGCCGGCCAACTCAACGGCACCTCTGGCTATGAAGAGGCTGCCGGGCAGGGGATCATTGCCGGAATCAATGCCGCCCGGCAAATCCAAGGCAAGCCGCCTCTCATCCTTCGCCGCGACCAAGCCTACATCGGCGTCCTGATCGATGATCTCGTGACCAAGGGAACCGAGGAGCCTTACCGCATGTTCACCTCCCGGGCCGAGCATCGCCTTTCATTGCGGCATGACAACGCCGATCTCCGCCTGACCGAAATCGGAATCGAGACTGGCCTCGCTTCACCTGAACGGGCCCGGAAACTCCGCGCCAAACGGGAAGCCATTGCCGAGACTCGATGTCTCCTCCAAACTGTAAAACAGGATGGAACGCCTTGGGCTCATCTCCTCAAACGGCCCAACACCGCCTGGGGGCAACTGCCTCCTCCGTTCCAGAACGTCGATCCTGAAGTCGCTTCCCAGCTCGAAACCGAGATTAAATACGAAGGCTACCTCCGCCGTGAAGAGGCTCACATCGAACGCAACCGCGCCGACGAAAATCGCACCATTCCCGGCTGGATCGATTTCGATACGGTGCCTGGTCTCAAAGCCGAGGCGCGAATCAAACTTAAGAAAATCCAGCCCCGCACCTTCGGCCAAGCTTCCCGGATCTCGGGCATCAATCCGACCGATATCGCCCTGCTCCAGGTCCATGCCAAACGGGGCAAGAACGCCGCGCTTTCGCGCTAATTCTCATGAGCGCGAGCCGATGGGAAAGACTCAAGGCCCGAGCGGAGAGCGCCATTACCGCCGCGCAGGAGAAATTCCCACCCGAGATTCTCGCCGAAGCAAAAAAAGTTCCCTGCCTCTTCCTGCCTTGCTGCGAAGAAGACCCCGAATTGCTCGGCCAATACACCGACTTCGCGGAGAATGAAGTCTCCGCCGCCAACGGCCCGATCATTCTTTACCTTGAGACCATCGAAGACTTTTGCGCCGGAGAAGGCTTCTCCTTCGAGGAAGAAGTCCGCACGACTTATCTCCACGAACTCGGTCACCATTTCGGCTGGGATGAAGATGATCTCGAGGCGAGGGGATTGGGATAGGCGGTTGGCGCGTTTTCCAGTGGTTCCCCGGCTTTAGTGCAAGTTTCTTGCAAATAATACTTGCAATTGGCTTGCATCACGGCTAAGCGATGCAAATTGCAAACAACTGGCATCTACTTTCTGCGGGCTAAAAAACGTTTGCCCATCTTTCTTCTCGGTGCGTTCATTTTGATTCTGCTCACCAAGCTCCTGGCCCAGACGGCGAGCGATGATTCCGGCGCGGGCAAAAGCGCCGGGACCGCCGGCTCTGTCCCGGCTTCCGCGCCGAAAATCGCCCTGGGCAGCAAAACTGGTTCGCCTTCCGGAGCAACGGGGCCGGCTTCAGCGCCATCCTCTCCGGCGGCACAAAACCCGCAATCGCCGAATGCCCTTCCAACGATCATTGTGATTGGAAAACTCAATCAAGCGCGCCAGAAAATCGTGTCGGGCTTGGGAGCGACCGTCTACACCATCGACCAGAATGAAATTCAGGCCCAGGGGAACAACGTCCCCGTCAGCAAGCTGGCGCTCCGCTTCCCCGGCGTCAGCCAGTTCGTCAACACTTCGAAATGATCTGCGGCAGCGGCCTGCTCGCCGACACCGATCCCGGCATGCCGGATAACATCCCCAACGGCGCCTCCGTCCCGGCCTACGATTCGGTCAACCTCGGCTTTACCCAGGGATTCAAATGGGCCGGAATCGATAACCTGATCGCTCGCTTCGATGTCGTCAACGTCGCCGATCAAATCTACCAAATACGCAGTGGTTCCGGCGTCGGCGTTTTTGCTCCCCAATATGGACAGCGCCGCAGTTTTTACGTGAGGCTTCAGTACAAGTTTTAAGTGCCCATAAGTTATCTGGCATTTCCGCCAATTCCGCCGAAAATGTCCCCATGGTTATCGGCGTGCCGAAGGAAATCAAAATCCAGGAGCACCGAGTCGGGTTGTTGCCCTCGGCGGCATACCAACTCATCAAGCATGGGCACGAAGTCGTGGTGGAAAGGGGTGCGGGCGCCGATGCGGGTTATCCGGACGCCGATTACGCCGCAGCGGGCGCGCAACTGACCGATTCCCACGAAAAAGCCTTTTCCGGCGGCCTCATTATTAAGGTGAAGGAGCCGCTCATGTCCGAATTTCCGCTGCTGCGCCGGGGCCAGATTCTTTTCACTTATCTCCATTTGGCGGCGGATCTGGCGCTGACCCAGGCGTTGCTAAAATCGGGTGTGACCGCCATTGCCTACGAGACGGTGACCCGCAACCACCGGCTACCGCTGCTCGAGCCGATGAGCGAAATCGCGGGGCGCATGTCGGTCATCGTCGGGGGTCATTTCCTGGCCAAGCCGCACGGCGGCAAGGGTGTCCTGCTTGGCGGCGTGCCGGGCGTATTGCCGGGCCGCGTCGTTGTGCTCGGCGGCGGTTCTTCGGGTGTGAATGCGGCGCGGATGGCCACCGGCCTCGGCGCGGACGTCACCATCCTCGAAGTCGACCTCGAACGGATGCGCTTCCTCGACATCACCATGAGCACCGCCCACACGCTCTACTCGAACGAAGCGCATCTGACGGAACTGCTGCCCAGCGTCGACCTCCTGATCGGCGCGGTACTCGTGCCGGGAGCGCGGGCGCCGAAACTGATTTCGCGCGCGATGCTGCGACAGATGAAACCGGGCAGCGTTTTCATCGACATCGCCATCGACCAGGGCGGTTGCGCGGAGACCTCGCATCCGACGACGCATGACGATCCGGTGTTCGTGGAGGAAGGCGTTCTCCATTATTGCGTCACCAACATGCCGGGCGCCTACGCGCGGACGGCGACGCAGGCGCTGACCAACGTGACTTATCCCTATATCGAGGCCCTGGCCGAGCATGGACTCGACGCGGCATGCCGCCGCCACGCGGGCTTGGCCGATGGAGTCAACGTGATCGACGGCAAACTGACCTGCCGCGCGGTGGCGGAAGCGCATGGGCTGCCGTTCATTGCGTTTGCTCCCGGCCAACAAAGCTAGCTCCTCGAATTGGTAGCCGCCGCACGCCGGGCGGCGGTCCGCCGCGGCTACCTTAGGAGCAATGGATTGAACCGATACAAAAAAGTCATCGCTAATATCCCGAGTATGAGCAAGCTGCAAGGAGATGGCTCCGGAATCACCTCTAACTGCCACGCGCTAAGCGTTGCTTCTCCGTCTGTAGATACAAAAGTCAAATCTCCTGATGCATCGGCTGTAACCTCGTTTTCGACGTAACCAGCCCCTTCGACCAATTCATTATAAGGCACAGTTGGATAAACATCTTGAGTAAAATTCGTACCATTGACGGTATAAGTTCCTTCTTGTGGAAGATAAAGTACAAGGTTGTACGTCATATCGGGATCCAGGCCTGTAATTACATCATAATGGTCTGGTTCATCGTAGCCTTGAAACGTGTCAAAAAGTTCTCCGTAGGTTCCGTATGGGGCGCCTGCACTAAAGAAACTGAATTCCGTAGAATCAAAATCTACGCTGGTAGCGATACCTGTATTATTTTTGAGATGATTGAGATTGCCCACGTCATCAGCATTATAACCATTCCAAATATCTCCTGAACTGCCTATAGCACCAGCGCCTGGTCCATATACGGGGGAAAATCCAGGGGAATAGAAATCGAAATTAATGATTCCCGAGGTGAAGGTCGATTGAGCGAAGCAGCCCATAACCAATACTAGGTAGAAGCCTGCGATGAGCATCGCATGGCGAAGAATCGGGATATGCATGAACCACATTAGGGGGACGTAAAAGTAGATATCTTACGCATCTAATGCGAGATAATACTAAAACTTAGTCTCAAAAACCATTACACTTTGAAAATGTCCACAGAAACCATCGTCGCGTTGAGCACGCCGCCGGGAATCGCCGCTCTGGCGGTGATCCGGCTGAGCGGACCGGAGGCGCGCGCCACGGCGGACCGGCTGCTGGCCACGCCAGTCGAGTGGAAACCGGGCCGCGCGGTCTACCGAACGCTGGCGCGCGCGGGAAAAGTCCTCGATGACGTGGTGCTGATCTATTGGCAGGCGCCTCATTCGTTCACGGGCGAGGAGACGGTGGAAATTTCGTGCCATGGCAATCCGCATATCGCGGAAGCCATCGTCCAGGCGTGCCTGGAACTCGGCGCGCGGGCGGCGCGACCCGGCGAATTCACCCAGCGCGCTTTTCTCAATGACCGGCTTTCGCTGACCCAGGCGGAAGGATTACTCGATCTCCTCTACGCGCCCACCGAGCGGGCCCTGGCCAGCGCCCGGGCGATGAAGGAGGGGAAGCTGGGCGCTGTGCTGGAAAAATTGCGCGGCGAATTGGTCGATCTCCTGAGCCACCTTGAGGCGAGTCTCGATTTCGCGGAAGAGGGAATCGAACCGCGTATCGGGCCCGAATTTGCCACGCGGCTGGACCAGGCCCGAGATGCATTGGAAAAACTTCTACGCGCCGCGCCCCTGGGCCGCATCCTGCAGGAAGGCGCGCTCACGGTGATCGCCGGCGAGCCGAACGTGGGCAAGTCGAGTTTGTTCAACGCGCTGTTGCGCGAAGACCGCGCCATCGTGGCGCCAACACCGGGCACCACGCGAGACTGGATCGAAGCGCCGTGCAACGTGCGCGGGCTGCCGCTCCGGCTGGTCGATACCGCCGGCGAACGCAACTCGGACGATCCGGTGGAAATCGAGGGACGCCGGCGCGCGCGAACTCTGCTGCCGAAAGCGCAGCTTCTCTTGCGCGTCGTGGAAGCGCATGAGCCTTACCATCCGGCGAAATTTGACGTTCCGGAAAACGTGCCCCTCGTGTTGATCGCGAATAAATCGGATCTTGGCCGGCACGAATCATTGCCGGACCACGTGGTCCTGCTTTCCGCGCTAACGGGCGCCGGGCTGGACACGCTGGAAACCCGGATCGAATCGGCGCTGCTGGGCGGCGCAACGGACGAAACCGAAACTGTGTTGACCATCAACGCGCGGCAAAACGCGACTCTGCAACGGGCCGCGCAGGCGCTCGATCGCGCAAAAGAAGCCTTGCGGCAATCGCGCGGGCTGGAGGTGGTGAGCATCGAATTGCGCGACGCGCTGCGCGATCTCGCGGAGGTCATCGGCGAAACCACGAACGAGGATATCCTGACCCGGCTTTTCCAGAATTTTTGCATTGGGAAGTAAATCTGCGCTAAATTGTCGTATGCCCAAAAAGAAGGTCGCCATCTTTTTCCTGCTCGCCTTCGTTGGCGCGGCCCTTTTCATCTATTTTACCTTTCCGCGAACCAAAGACGAGATTCCGAAAAGCAACAACCAACGGCTCTTCCCCTCCGCTCCGCAACCGGGACCGGCGCCGGATGGCTTGCCCCTACCGGAAACTGTGCCGCATCCGAACACGCCCAAGATGCCGCCGGGACCGTCACTGCGCGTGATGGCCTGGGCGTCGGACGGCGAAGCCAAGGCGCTGGAAGGCGAAATGGAGAGTTTCGCGAATGAGACGGGACGCCAGGCGCTGCTGACTTGCGATCCCGACGAGGCATCGTACCGGCGTGACTTGAGCGACGCGTTCTCGTCCGGAACTCCGCCGGACGTCTGCCTGATCAGTTCACGGGATTTTTCCGGAATCGACCCCAAGCATGACCTGGCGGACGCGGCGCCAAACCAGGACACTTCGCCGCGCAGCATCATGGCGTTCACCGTCAACGACCGGATCAAGGCGGCTCCGGACGAATTTTCCGTCTACGTGCTTTTTTATAACGAGCAATATTTCGATCAGGCCGGGATTGGCTATCCAGGTCCGCATTGGACCTGGGATGTCGTCGAGGCCATTTCGCGGGCGCTTGGCTCGCTTCGGTTGAAAAACGGCGCGGGAGAGCCGGTCTATCCGTTGGAACTTCCGGCCAGTTTTGACTTTTGGAATATTCTCTGCGCGGAAACAGGGCATCCGGCGCTCGATCTCGAGACATGGCACATCTCGGATGCCGATACGCGGGAATCGCAGATATGGGAACTTGGCCGAATTCAAAATTTCTTTTGCGGACTGACGGTGACGGCCCCGCCCACGGAACCGGGACAAAGCCCGGGAACACTTTTCGCGCAGCAACGGTCGGCGCTGCTGGTCGCGCCGTCCGACTTCGCCGCGACGCTGCCGAAGTTCCGGTATGCGTTCACGGTGATGCCGGCGGAGATTACCCGGGCCAGCCTGGCCGCAGTCAACGGCTGGGCGGTGGCGCAGGACTCATCCGATCCAACAGCGGCGCGCGCGCTGGCCAATTACCTGGCTTATCAGCCGGTGCATACCGGATGGAGCCGGGTTCAGACGCCTCCGGACAATCCGGACGCAAGCGATACACCGGAAGCGATCTGCCACCAGGCTTTGGATCGCGCGCTGCTGCCACGCATCGAGCCAAGTATGGCAAAACTGGCCGATTTTCTGGACACGCAAATCAATCAACTGGCCCGGGCCTCTCCGCCAACCGCCGATACGGTGTATACGATCATCCAGGCTAAATACCAAAAAAGCCCGGCCTGGCATCCGCTTCAAAACAACCCGTCATCGCTGCAAGAATTGAATCCTCACGCGAATACCGCAGGCTCGCTCCGCGATTTCTAATTTTCCCGTTGCGGCACCGCCGTCCTAATCGACATTATGGACCCTTTTGCGCGAACCGAGCAGAGCCACCATCTCCGCAACCGCTTGGCGAAGTCCAACCTGGATCGCGCGGGAAACAATTGAGTGGCCAATGTTGAGGGTATGGAGATGGGGAACGTCTTCAATATACTGGCGCACATTCGTATAATGAAGACCGTGTCCGGCATTGACCTGCAGGCCGAGATTGGCGGCATGCGCGGCGGCGCGGGCGTGGCGCGCGAGTTCTTTTCGGCGGGCCCCCGCCGTGGTGGCGTTGGCGTAATGACCGGTGTGGAGTTCCACGGCAAAGGCGCCCGCGCGATGAGCGGCGTCAATTTGCGGAAGATCGGCATCGATGAACGCGCTGACGCCAATTTTCACCGCTCTCAGCTTGGCAATGACCGCCTTGATCCTGCGTTCATCGGCAACCACATCAAGACCTCCCTCGGTGGTGACTTCCTGCCGGTTTTCCGGCACCAGACAGACTTCATCCGGTTTAAAGAGAAGCGCCTGGCGAACCATCGCCGGAGTCGCGGCCATTTCCAGATTAAGAGGAACCTGAATGGCGCGGGAAAGACCACGGACATCGGCGGGTTGGATGTGACGCCGGTCCTCGCGCAGATGGACGGTAATGGATTGGGCGCCGCCCTGTTCAGCCAGGCGCGCGGCTTCGAGAACATTGGGTTCGGGAGGTAGTCCTCGCTTCCAGTCCCGGTAGCGGGCTTCGCGCAGAGTCGCGACATGGTCGATATTGAGTCCAAGTTGAGGCATGGGAAATCAGAGGCTATCCGAAAAGCGTGGAGCCGGTGGCGCACCGGGGCAAGAAAATCATAACCGTTGCGTCGCTTGACTTGCCGATTGAGTTGACTTTAGGGCATGCTTACCTTCAACCGATGCCGCCAGTCCATTTGGAAAAAGTATTGCGTCACGCCGAACGTGAACTGGTGGATCAGTCCCATTTGCGTCCGACGGATATGCTGGATGTCTACCGGCGTTTTCTGAAATTGGAAGAACACCGTCTGCGGCTCGAACACATGAATGGCGAAGGCGGGCGCATTCTGGCGCAAAAGAGAGCCGATGTCATGACGGTGATGCTGCGCCATATTTGGAACCGGACGTGGGAGACGCATCAGCGGACCCATCTGAAAAAACCGCCGCGGATCGCCCTGCTGGCGGTGGGTGGCTTTGGGCGCGGCGAGCTGTGTCCCTACAGTGACATCGACATTCTCTTTCTTTATCCGGGCAACGGGACAAAAGATTCGGCGCAAGTCAACGACATCGTGCAGCATATTCTCTATGTGTTGTGGGACATCGGCTTTCAGGTGGGACATGCCACCCGGACAATGGCGGAACTGGCGGCTCAGGCCAATGGGGATCTGCGGACCAAAACCTCCCTTCTGGAAGCGCGGTATCTTTGCGGCGATGAAACCCTGTTCGGCGAGTTCGGAAAAACCTTCGAACGGCGTTGCCTGCACGGACACGAGCGGGAGTTTCTCGATTGGAGGGTGGCGGACCAGCGTGAGCGCCATGAAAAGGCAGGCCATACGGTTTTTCTCCAGGAACCGAACGTGAAAACCGGATGCGGAGGATTGCGTGATTACCAAAACCTGATCTGGATTGGAAAAGTGAAACGGGGACTGACGACAACGCAGGATTTTGTCGATGCGCAACTGGTCACCCCTTCGGAACGCAAGCAACTGGACCGCGCCTATGATTTCCTGCTGCGCGTCCGGACGGAATTGCATTACCAGCAAAAACGCTCCGGCGACATCCTCACGCTACGGCTGCAGGGACAAATCGCCGACAGTTTCCATTACCAGCACCGGACCATCCTGCGGCGGATCGAGGCGTTCATGCGCCACTATTACGAGCAAACGTCGCTTCTCTACAATCTGGGAAACACGCTGTGCAACCGCCTCTGTGGAACCAATCGCGTGGGGCGGTCGCATTGGTCGTTTCTGCCTTTCCAATCGACGCACCGTCAGGAAATTGACGGGTTCACGCTGGAAAACGGAGAGCTTGAGGCGGCGTCAAATGCAACCTTCTCGGATGAACCTTTGCGGCTGGTGCGGATTTTCCTCCTCGCCCAGCAACACAACGCGGAATTGGGGCCCGAACTCAAATTACGCCTGCGGCGGCGGCTCTACCAGGTGGACCGCCAGTTCATTTATCAAACGGCGGTGCGGGACACCTTGCTGGCGATTCTTTCGCGCAAGGGACAGGTGGGAAGAGCCTTGCGGACGATGCACGAACTCGGTTTTCTGGGCCGGTTTTTTCCAGAATTCCGCCCACTGACGTGCCTGGTTCAGCACGAATTCTTTCACCGCTATACCGCCGATGAACACACGCTGGTCTGTATCGAAATTCTCGACAAAATCATCGATGCCACGGAACCGCCTCTGTCCAAATACAGCCCGCTGCTGCAACAAACGGGACGCCCCCACATTCTTTACCTGGCCATGCTGCTGCATGACACGGGAAAATCGGAAAACACCAGTCACCATGCCGAATCCAGCGCGATCAACGCCGTCAAGGTGGCGCGGCGCATGCGGCTGAAGGGGACAGATCTTTCCACGCTCGTTTTCCTGGTGAACCACCATATGACGATGTCGGAAACCGCGCGGCGCCAAAATCTCGACGATAAGGAAACCATCATCGAATTTGCCCGCATCGTGCAAACCCAGGAACGGCTGGACCTGCTGATGCTGCTGACCATTGCGGATACGCAGGGAACCGGTTCCGGACGCAGTTACTCGGACTGGAAAGACCTGCTGCTTTGGCAGCTTTACCAGCAAACCACACGAGCGCTGAGCGGCATCACCGAATTCGTGGCCGTGGCGGAACAGGCGCGGCGCGAGACCCAGCAGCGAATCCTCAAAAATCTCGACCGGCAGTTCGATCCGGCCGAAATCGCGGCCCATTTCGAGAATCTGCCTCCCAGCTATTTCGAAACCATGCCGGAAGAATTGATTCGGGAACACATCGCCGTTGTGCATCGATTCCTAAAATACCAGCTCACGCACGACGACGCGTCCCTGCAGCCGGTCATCCATTGGGAAAACTTCCCGGAACAGGGTTATTCGCAGATCACAATCGTCTCGTGGGACCGCGATCATCATTTTGCCCGCGTCACCGGCTCATTCACGGCCTGCGGCCTGACGATTCTCAAGGCGGACATCTTTACCCGGGCGGACGACATCGCGGTGCAAACTTATTGCGTCGCGACGGAAAAACTCGAAGCGGTGACCGATCCGCGGGACCGGGCCGAGTTCGAGAAAATCCTCAACCAGGATATGGGCATGAGTCCTTACGATTTCAGCCAGGCCTTCGCCCGCAAAATGAAACCACGGCCGCAGATTTACGACGCCACCGAGTTTCCCACCCGCGTCTCGGTGGACCAGAAAGCATCCCGGGCTCATACGTTGCTCGACGTGCAAACGCCCGATTATCCGGGCCTGCTCTATCGGATCGCGTGCGCCATCGCCGACACGGGACTCGACCTCGTCTCGGCGCGGATCACCACGGAAAAAGGCGCGGCGCTGGACACCTTTTATCTCTGCGACAAGGGAGGCCGGAAAATCGAATCCGAAGATGTGCTGACCGCCTTGACACAGGAAGTTCGCCGGCGCATCGCCATATGAAACAGGCGAACCGGACTTCTCTTCTCTCCGGTCTGCGGCGGCGCGACCTGCGGACCCTGCTCCATCCGCAAAAAGCGCTGCACCGCATTCTGGCGGCGGCGGTACGCTCCACGCGGGCCGATGCGGGCTCCTTTATCCTGATTAATCCCAATACCGGCCTGCTCGACATCGAGGCAAGCCTCGGATTGAGTGAAAAAGCGAAGAAGGTGAAACTGCGCCCGGGCGAGGGGATCACAGGTTGGGTCGCGACCACCGGCCAGCCGCTTCGCACGGGCGATGTGCATGCGGAACGGCGTTACGTCTCCATCAACCCGAAGGTGCGCTCGGAAATGGCCGTGCCGGTGGAAATGCGCGGCCAGGTCGTTGGACTGCTTAATGTCGATTCGGTGAAGATCGACGCTTTCAGCGCCACCGACGAGGCGCGCCTGGTCGACATGGCATCCGAGGCGGCGCAGTGGCTGGAACTGGCCTGGGAAATCGACCAGTTGCGGATGAAAGGACGGCAACTGACCAGCCTCGTCAATATCGCCCAGATGATTCTCTCCGAAACCAACCTCGGCGAAATCCTCGAGCAGATTACGGTGCAGACTTCGCGGCTGATGAAAGCGCGCCTCTGCGCGGTTTTTTTGCTCAATGACGGCGGCTCGGAACTGGTCCTGCGCGCCTGCCAGGGCGGCACGAAGCTCTACCGGCAGAAGCCGAATTTGAGCATGGAAGATTCGCTGCTGGGCACGGTGGTCAAGCGGCGCAAACCGCTGGCCGTCGTCGACGTCGTCGAGGAAAAAGGTTATGTACAGACTGACATCGCGCGGCGGGAACGACTCGTTTCGATGCTGGCCGTGCCGCTCATTTTTACGGAAAAGACGCTGGGCGCATTGGTCGTTTATACGCAACAGCGACATCGTTTTTCCAATGACGAAATCAAACTGCTCACCACGCTCGGCGATCTCTCCGCTGTGGCCATCGAAAAAGGCCGGTTGCTGGCCCGCGTGGTGGACATGGAAGAAAAACTGCGGGCGAGCGAGCGGCTCTCGGCCCTGGGCCTGCTGGCGGCGGAAATCGCGCACGAAATCCGCAATCCCCTGACGGTGATGCAAATGCTTTTCCACGCCCTGGCGGAAAGCCTGCAACTCGATGCCACCTCGCAAAAAGACGCGCAGTTGATCAGCGAAAAAATGCGGCAAATGAACCGAATTCTCGATCAGGTGCTCTCGTTCGCGCGGTCCTCGGAACCAATCAAGGAATCGGTGCACGCCGACCAATTGATCGACGATGTCTTCCTGTTGACACGCCACAAATTGCTGGCTCAAGGCATTGAAGTCCGCAGCAGCGTGCCGGAAGGCCTGCCTCCGTTCCGCGCCGACCGAGCCCAAATCGAGCAGGTGCTGTTGAACCTGATTCTCAACGCTTCGGAAGCGATGCCCAAAGGAGGCACCCTGCGTTTGAGCGCGGCGCTGGAAAACTTAGAAGAAAAACCTCACCTCGCACTCTCCATTCGCGACACCGGCCAGGGCATGTCCCAGGACCAAATTAACCATCTTTTCGCCCCGTTCCTGACCTACAAACAATCGGGCACTGGCATTGGGCTGGCCATCGTCAAAAAAATCATGGAAAACCACCAAAGCAAGGTCGAGATCGAATCCAGGTTGGGTCAGGGGACGCGGTTCAAGCTCCTCTTCCCGGTTAGCGAATCCGAGCTGCCGGAAGGAACCTGACTTTTTAAGACGAACCCTCTTTTCACGGAAAAGTTTTTGCTTTCCTCCATCCGTTGCCCTTGCCGCCGAACCGGGAATTGAAAGATTGTAGGGGCATGAATTTTAACCTAGAGGTTATGGCTCCACCCATCCCATTCTCTCATCTGCTTGAAACGAAAACCAAGCCCTCCCAATAAACCTAGTCCTTTCTGGTCACCGGCCCGGCTCGATCTCCTGATTTCTCTTTCCATCGTTGCCCCGATAGTTGTGTTTTATTTTTGGACGGCCATTTCGGATGGAAACGAGCCCAGGACCAGCTCGAATTACTATTATCCGCTCCTGGGAAGATCCTTCACCGAAGGCCATCTTTATCTGGACGTGCCGCCGCTTCCTGAATTATTGGCACTGCCCGATCCCTATGACCCAGCTATGAATCAAGGACTGCGGTTGCATGATGCTTCTCTCTACCGCGATAAATACTACCTTTATTTCGGGCCGGCTCCGGCGGTCCTCGTCTTTGCGCCCTATTTTGCGCTCACCCATCATTATTTTCCGCAAAAAATCGCCGTAGCCCTCTTTTGTTCGCTCGGATTCGTCCTCGCCACGCAGCTTTTTCTGATGATTCTCCGGGATTACTTCCCCGAGACGCCGATTTGGCTAAAGCTGGCCTGTGTTCTTTCTCTCGGCCTGGCCAATACCTGCCCTTTCTTCATCCGCAGGCCCGACGTCTACGAGACGGCAATCGGTTGCGCGTATTGCCTGTTACAATTGGCTTTTCTCTCCTTCTATTGCGTAATACGCCGGCGACACCGGATGACGCTCTGGTTATTGTTGGCCTCCACCTCTCTTGGCGCAGTCGTGGGCGCGCGCGCCAATTACAGTTTAATCGTTTTCATGTTCGTCGGTTATCTGGTCTGGCTCTGGTGGCAAAAAAGAGCCGCCCGGGAACCGCGTCCCTGGACAATTTTTTGGGCTCTCGCGCCCGTCGCGGTCATTGGCCTGATGTTGGCCTGGTACAATTATGCTCGCTTTGACA
This sequence comes from Methylacidiphilales bacterium, assembly GCA_035508775.1. GTDB lineage: Bacteria > Verrucomicrobiota > Verrucomicrobiia > Methylacidiphilales > UBA1321 > JABDGH01. Next base: position 9,448 of record DATJMI010000010.1, on the reverse strand, counting down.
ATCCGTTCGAATTTGGCCAGCGGTACCAGTTAGCCGGCGTTAAAATGAGCGAGGCCGCTCCCACCCATCTGGCCGACTTGCCTTACAGCCTATGGTATTATTTCCTCTCTCCGCCCCATTTTAGCTGTGATTTTCCTTTTATTCGCGCGCTGCCCGTCGGCCGAATCGAAAGACCGGATCATTCGTATGCGCTGGAGTCCGTGACAGGGCTATTTATCAGCGCGCCGGTTAGTTTGCTCGTTCTGGCCCTGCCTCTTTTATGGTTCAAATACACCGGCCCGGAAAACCGGCCGCTTCTATTGATCACCGCGTCCCTCCTGCTGGCCTCCTTTGTCATCTTCCTTTCGATCCTCCCTGTTCCCTGTCCCACGATGCGCTATTTTGTCGATTTTTGCCCTGGTCTGATTGTTTTGGGCTGTCTTATGGCCTGTTACTTTTATAAGACAGTCCGTAAGCAAACTGCGCCCATCCGCTGGCTTGCCGGGATAGGACTTTTCCTGCTTCTCATGTCGGGCTGCGTTACCGGTCTCTTTCTCAGCTTCACTGGATATTATAATTATTTGCAGACCGGTTCGCCGGACACCTATGCCGCGGTTGCGCAATTTTTCAACCCGCTTGAAGCCTTTCTGAAAACCATGACCAACTCCAATTAGGTTTGCCGCCCCTGCCGCCAAAATGGCGAATAATGCTTTACCGAATTGACAGGTCCTCCTATCCTCAAACTGAGATGGAAGGTAGAATCTATCTCCCTAATTAATATCGACTCAGCTCTCCGACCGGCGGTTTTTGAATAGCAATATGCCTTCTATATGAATGACCGTCCCGCTACATCTCAAACCCCGGCGGAAAAGCAAAGTTCAGCCCCAAAACTCTCTCTTTTTGTAGCTTGCTACAACGAGGAAGAAAACGTATTTGGAGCGCTAACCAATGTCCGGGATGCCTGTGTGGAAATCGGAATTACTTACGAGATTGTCGTCGTTGATGACGGCTCAAAAGACCGCACTTCCGAAGTAGTTCAATCATGGATTAAGCAAAATCCGGATGTCCCGCTACGCCTGGTCCGGAACCCCGTCAATTGCGGCCTCTCCGATGGTTACGTCAAAGCCGCATCCCTGGCCACCGGAGAGTGGTTTCGCCTGATTTGCGGCGACAATGTCGAGACTAAAGAAACTTTTATAACCATCTTCCGGGAAATCGGCAGCGCCGAGATTCTGCTTCCCTATTACGTTCATAGTTATGGAAAAGCCATTTCCCGTCAGGCGATTTCAATAGTCTATACATTCCTCATTAATATTTTGAGCGGTTATTGGGTTCATTACTATAATGGCATGGCATTGATCAGGCGCGAATACGCGGTTCTATATAGCGAAAAAGGGCTCGGATTCGCCTTTCAAGCCGATATAGTAACTCAGTTGCTGGATGCGGGCTTGTCACTGAAAGAAATCGCCGTGACGACTCATGAACGTTTGGGGGGATCGTCCAGCGCCCTAACGGGCAGGAATTTTTACTGCGTTTCCAAGGTATTCGGAAGAATCTTATTCCGCCGCTTTCGCAATCTATTCCGGGGAACACCCACGGTAAAAACCGCCGAGTCGAAAAATCACTGATTTGGGACGGAACTCATTTCCCGGAAAATGGCTTCCAGAGTGGACGTGGACGCAGGTGCCACACCGCTCAAGCCGGGACTTCGGTATTCCAAAGTCGTATACGGACTATTCCTGACAGATAAACCGGCTTCAGCGCAAGTTTTTGGCGCTATTTTTTTCGAATCAAGGCCCAGGGTATTGGCCAATAATCGCGCTGCCTCCCAATAACTCAAATCTTGATCACCCGAAAGTTGATAGATACCGGAACGGAAAACCGTGGCCATCGCCAGCAGTTCCCCCGTCACAAGAGACAGGTCGACGGGACTAAAAACAAGATCACTCACCGGGCTTATGGTCATCCCCGCCCGCAAATCGGCCAGCCACTTTTGAAAAAGCGGCATCCGGGGATGAACCACTTTCGTCAAACGCATGATCGCCACTTTCTCAAATTCATTCCGCAACAGCTTTTCCATCCCGGCTTTTTGCCTGCCATAAGCTGTTTGCGGTGCGACTGGCGCGTCAACGCCCATGCGGGGACCACTCCCGTCAAAAACAAGGTTCGTGGAGAGAAAAACCAGCGCGGTTCCCCTCGCAGCCAAATTCTTGGCCAACCGGAACGTCTGTTCGACGTTGATCTGGTACGTCCCCGGAAAATCCTCTTCGCACTGGCGCAAATTCGTGGCGGCGGCGCAAAAATAAGCCACGCGCGCCGGCACAAAAAAGCCGTCCACACTCTCCTCGCGGGCAAGGTCGAGAAAGACGATGTTCTCCCTCTCATGCTCCCGCCGCCGGCTCGTTCCTGTCCATTTGATTCCTCGCTCCGTCGCCCTTTCCACCAAAGCGGACCCGATAAGACTATCCACGCCGACGATTAGAATATCATCATCCATATCGGCATTAAAACCGGTCTCCAATGCGCACCGTGCCTCTAAACATTGTTCATATTAATCAACACGCGTCCCGCTTCGCCGGAACGGAAACAGGCAATGGCATCATTGATTTTTTCCAGCGGATATTCGTGGGTATAAAGCCCGTCGAGTTTCATTTTGCCCTGCTTGACGAGCCGGACAAGACGGGGAATCTCCACATCCGGCACGGCATTCCCGCCATGCGAACCTTTGAGAATTTTTTTGAAGTGAAGCGGCAAAGTGTAGATGTTGACGTTATCGCCCTTGCGCGGAACCCCGACGAGAATCGTGCGCCCGTCGGGATGCGTCAGTTCATATGCCATCTCGATCACGCGGGCCAGACCCGTCGTATCGACGACCACATCCGCGCCCTGCGTTCCGATGATGGAACGAATGCGTTCCGCCAAATCGGACGTCCGGGCCGAATTGAAAGCATGAGTGACACCCCATTTTTGGGCCGTCTCGATTTTTGCATCGACGATATCGACGCCGATGATCGGATACGCCGAGACCATCTGCGCGGCCTGGGCGATATTCAAGCCAACTCCGCCAATGCCGAAAATGACGATCGATTGGCCGATCTTTAACTCGGCGTCGTTGTTCACCACTCCCACCGCGGTTGTGACCGCGCACCCGAAAAGCGGCGCAAGACGGAGATCGAAATCGGTTGGAAGAACCGTCAGCCGGTTCTCGGAAATGATCGCCTCGTCGTTAAACGTCGTGACCCAACCGGCGTTGACGGAGCGGCCATTCCAGTCGTATTTCGGCGTCTCGGCTTGGATGCCGGAACTGGGCCGCCAATGCAGCACCACCCGGTCGCCCTCCCGGACGGTCCGGACGCCGGGGCCGGTGCGCAACACCGTGCCGGAAGCCTCGTGCCCGAGCAGATGCGGCAGAAATTTATCCGGCCCTTTTGCGCCGTCGATTTCATTAATCTGGGCGCCGCAGATGCCGCTGTAGTGGATGCGAACATGGACTTGGCCGAAAGTAAGCTCGGGCATGCGCAATTCCGCCACAACCAGCGGCTGCTTGGTCTCAACCAGAATAGCGGCCTTCATTCAAAGTAGATAAATTCGTAGTCCCCGGTGTAACCGAAGTGGCGATAAAGCCAAATCCATTCCGCCATATCGAAGAACGATTCGCAGGTTAGCGCCCAGCACTGAAGATTAAAAAGCTCAAGTTCATTGCGGTAGCTTTCGAGCATGACATAACCCTGTTTGCCGACTCGCTCGATTTCTCCCAGAGCCGTTTTCAATTCGAAAACGCGCAGGTTATGCAGGCAGCCGAGAGAGATCACCAGGTCGAACGAATCGTCGCCGAAAGGATAAGCGTCCTGGGCGCGATAGCGGAACAGGTTGGCCTTAAGCTCCGGCAATGCCGACGCGAGGCCATGCTTGGAAACATCAAACCCCGTCAATTCAAGTCCCGGCTCAATGAGCTGCATCTCGTAAAGGAGAAATCCCTTGCCGCAACCCACATCGAGCACGCGGGATCCGGCTTTCAAACCGTAAATATCAATGAGCGCCTGCGCCACCGGCTTCCAGCGCCCCGGCAGATATTTGTAGCCTCCGTAACCATATTTTCGGTCCCCGTCCCAATAATCGGCCTCGTACTCCTTGGCCTTATGCATGCAGGCCACTTTGTCGTTGACCATGCGCTCGAGATAATTCCGGGACGTCGCCCGGTGCAACGGCGTAACAATATTTCTCAGTTGGCCCATGGCGAAAGCAGGTTGGCGATTTTTTCCGATGAATCAAGCAGGGAAAGCCGCGCTCGCCCGATTCAGCATCTGGCGGGCGCGCGCGAGTTGAAACTTCCGGCGCGTCTTTTTATCCGCTCCGGAACCCTCGATAAACTGAAGACGCGCGCGGCCAAACTCAAGGAAATCATTGAGGCAAATGCAGGCCCATTTGATTTGATAAAGCGGTTCCAAGGCGGCGACCCGCCGCGTAAGCGCCTCCGGATTCGGATGAGCGGCGATGACGGCGGCGCGAAAGCGGTCGCTCAGCGCGCGCTCCAGCAGCATGTCGGGCTGGTTGGCGAAATCGGCGATCAATTTGGCCGGATCATCCCAGCCGGCGTATTCGAAATCGAGAAACCGCAGCTTGCCGTTTTCCTGCCGGAGCGAATTATGAAAACCAAAGTCGGAGGGGGAGAGGCACCGCTCCGCCTGCGGTAATGGCGCCTGCCGGCTTTCCTCCGCCGGCCATGTCTTCCCGACGGCGGCCCGTACCTCGCGCCAGGCCGGCAGCAATTCGTTCCGGACAAAATCAGCCGCCTCGGCATCGACTTCGTCTTCCCGGACCATGTGATCAAGACGGGCAATGCGGCTCTCCGCGCAGGCCAGGTGCTGCGCGATGGTAAAACAGGCTTCGGAAGCCGGTTCCATCGCCAGCGCCAGAGGATGGTCAGTCTCCCGGTTAGCCTCGAAAAAAAAAGCGATGGCCTGATCGATATGCGCCATATCCACCTCGGCCAAGCCGGGCCGGACGCCGTTGATAAATTCCATCAGCCCGGCGTATTCCTGCGGCAGCGAGGCGAGGGGACGCGCGGTGAATTGCGACCCCGTGCGCACGAGATGATTCAGAAAGTCAAACTCGCGCGCCAGACGGTCCCGCGAATCCTGCGGACTATGAAAGTACGACTTTAGAAGAACATCGCCCTCAGTTGTGGAAACGCGAAAAACCTTGTTGTTGCGCCCACCCGGCAAAGGCGCAATCACACGGGCGGCGGGAAACCCGGCCAATCCGAGCAATTCGGCAGCCAGGTCGCCGGCGCGCCGCGACGCCTCATCGTCGCCGGTCATTTTCATCCCGGAAAAAAGAACCGCCCGAATAATTTCATTCCAACTCCCCATCTTCAGATAGCGGCCGGAATTCTCAAATACCTTTTCGGGATCGAAAAGAATCCGGGTGACGCCCCCGGGAAAACCGGGCTCCTGAAAGACTTCCGGCAGATCGTCGATAAAAATCTCACAGCCGCGGCGCGCAATCGCGGCGACTTTTCCGGCGCGCGAATCGTGAAATTCTGCATCGGTGCGTTCGATGATTCCATCCTCAAACCATCCGTGCGCCGCCAGCCAATCGAGAGCGGCGGCGCGCAGATCGATCCGCCGGCCGCGCGCGGGAAATTGCGTCTTATGGCTCACGATGCAAATGCCGTGACCTGCCGCCCGGCATTGGCGCGCAAATTCCAAAGCGCCAGGATACGGAGGGGCCGATTCAAGGCGCGGTCCATAAACCTCGCCCTGCAATTCGGTCCAAATATCATTGCCATGCCGGTCCAACACCCACGCCTTCACCTCGACTTTGGTCGCGCCCACCGGCACTCCGAGCAGCCTCATCTCCGTGGCGACCCGGTGAAACAAGGCGTCGTAGCAGATGATCGTATTGTCGAGATCGATGCCGATGCGCATCCGCCGGTTCCTCTCAGCGTTTCGTTTCCAGCGCCCGCAAAACGCTTTCGGTGATTCGCCCCGCGCTGATGCCGTAAGTCTCGCGGGCATGTTCCTGCTCGCCCGCGTCGTGCAGATAATAATCGTCCGTGCCGAAACGGAGCAGCCGCGCCCGCGGCCGTTCCGGCTGGTCGGCCAGCCACTCGGCCACGGCTGCGCCAAAACCGCCCACACGACCATGCTCCTCGATGGTTGCAACCAGCGCATCCCCGCCGAAAACCCGCCGCAACACTTCTTCATCGAGCGGTTTGACACTCGCGCAACTAAAGACACCGGCGCTCCTATTTTTTTCCGCGAGACTTCCGGCCACTTCCAGCGCGACCGGCAACATATTACCGGTGGAAAGCAAGTGCACCGCATCTCCCTTGCTCAACGCGGTCCATTTCCCGAAGGCGAACGGCGGCGGCTCGGCAAAGACCACCGGCTCGCCCTTTTTGCCGATGCGCATATAAACCGGCTTATCCGAGGCGAGCGCCGCGCGGAGGCAGGAACGGAGTTCCATCGCGTCGGCAGGAGCGAGCACCCGCATGCCGGGCAAACTCCTCATCAGGGCCAAGTCATCGAGCGAATGATGCGTCGCGCCAAGCGAGGCGTAAGAAAGCCCCGATCCGGTGCCGACGATCAGCACGGGCATTTCGTGATAGCAAATATCGACTTTGATCTGCTCGAAACAACGCGCGGTAATGAACGGCGTGATCGTGTAGCAGACGGGCCGCAGCCCGCAACTCGCCAACCCGGCGGCCAGGCTGACCGTGTTGGCTTCGGCCACGCCGCAATTGTAAAAGCGCCCGGGATAGCTCGCTTTGTATTTATCGAAAAGCCGGTTGCCGATGTCGGCGCTGAGCATCACCACCCGCTCGTCGGCGCCGGCCAGCTTGAAAATTTCATCGGCAAACGCGTTTCTCATGCGATCTGCAATTCCCGGCGGGCTTGTTCGACTTCCCCGGCATTGGGCGAACGGTAATGCCAATTGTTGTCATCTTCGATGAAAGAAACTCCGCGACCCTTGATGGTATGCGCCACGATCGCCAGCGGAACGCCGGATCGCCGCGGCGCTTCAAGCGCGCCGGTGATTTCGCCCATGTTGTGCCCGTCGATTTCGCGAGTCTCCCAGCCAAACGCTTCCCACTTCGCTCTCAGCGGCTCCATGGCCATCACGTCGTTGCTGCGCGCCGTCGCCTGCCATTTGTTGAAATCGACCAGGACCGTGAGCTGGCCCAGACCCAGCCGCGGCGCCAGCATCGCCGCTTCCCAAACGGAGCCTTCCTGGCATTCCCCATCACTCATCACCACATAGACACCGTAGGAAATCCTCCGGATCCGCGAAGCAAGCGCCATGCCGAGCCCGACTCCGAGCCCATGACCGAGCGAACCGGTGGCCCATTCCACGCCGGGAACGCAACCCGGCGACGGCTGTTCCGGCAAGCGGCCTCCCTCCACGTTAAATTGAAGCAACTCCTCTCCGGGGAAAAAGCCCCTCTTCGCCAGCGTGGCATAGAGCGCGCTGATGGCGTGCCCCTTGCTGAAAATCAGCCGGTCGCGCGCCGGATCGCCCGGCTGCCCCGGATTGATCCGCAACCTGTTCCAGTAAAGCGCCACCAGCAAATCGACGCAGCTTAGCGAGCCGGCCAGATGGGCGCTCTGCGCGCGATGCGAAATCGAAATCAATTCGAAGCGGATCGCCCGCGCCAATCCTTCCAGCCGCGCCAGTTCTTCGGGATCATGCGACACGTTTTTCACTTGAGCCGGACTTCCTGCATGCGCTTGATGTTGTAATAGAGCGGATTGGTCAGCGGCTCCTTCACCTTGCCCGCGTCGAAAGCGGCCTTGAGATCCCGCACCGCATCCTCAATCGAATGGCGGGGGGCGTAGCCCAGCTCGCGTTTGATTTTTTCCGACGAGACGTGATAAGACCGGTTGTCGTCCGTCGGCGTCTGGACGATCTCGACATTCTTGCCGATTACGCCGCGCACCAGTTCCGCGATCTGCTGAATGGAAAGATTCTGGTAACCGGCATTGAAGACCTTGCCGTCGATCAGCCGCGAGGGATAACCCAAAAGCTGCACGTAAAGTTCCGCGCAATCCCGCACATGAAAATTCGGGCGAAGCTGCGCGCCGCCAAAAACCGTGATCTTCCCCCTGTTGATGGCGTGATTGGTCAGAATATTGACCGAAAGATCGAGCCGCAGGCGCGGCGAGTAACCGCAAACCGTCGCCGGACGAAGCGTTATCGTGGTGAAGCCCGGAGCGCGGCGTTTCTCCAATTCCTCCTCGCACATCGCCTTGAATTTCGAATAATCGGTCAGCGGCTTGAGCTCCAGCTCCTCGGTCACATTCGGCTCCTCCTTGATGCCGTAAACACTGGAAGAGGAAGCGTAGATAAAACGGGTGACGCCACTTTCCTTCGCGATATCGACGAGCGGCATGAACGCCTCGTAGTTGATCGAGCGGCCCAGCGCCGGATCGAGCTCGAAGCTCGGATCGTTGGAAATACAGGCGAGATGAATCACCGCATCCACACCCGCCAATGAACGCCGGAGCAACGCCTGGTCGCGCAGGTCGCCCTTGATGAGTTCGAGATTCGCGTTCGCCTTCACCTCGTCGAAAACGTCCTCGCCGTAAAGGAAAAGATCGAGCACGCGCGCCTTATAGCCCGCCTCCAGCAGCAACGGCGTGAGAACCGCGCCGACATAACCGGCGCCGCCGGTGACCAATACTGTTTTGATGGGACGGTCCATAATAAACTTAATCCTTAATCCGCGGAACCCGGCTTGTTGCCAAGATATTTAAACCAGTCCCTCGTCGCTTCCGCAATCGATTGCTCGTCCCAAAGCGGCGCATCGCGCCAATCGTCGATCACCTCCAGCATCTTTTTCACGCCGGTTTCAAAATCGATGGCTGGTTTCCAGCCCAGCAATTGCCGGATGCGCGCCGTATCGGCGAAAGTCGAATCGGGCTCGCCGGGACGCTTCGGAATATAACTCACGTCGCCCCCCAGCAATTTCACGAGCCGGTTGATGCTGTACGTCCCGCCGGAGCCAACATTCATGATTTCGCCGGTCACGTTCGATTGCGCCGCCGCCAGGAATGCCGTGGCGATATCGGTCACGAAAGTAAAATCGCGCGTCTGTTCGCCGTCCCCCACCACGGTGAACGGCTTGCCCGCCAGCTTTTGCTTCAGGAAAACGCCAAAGACCGCGCCGTAAGCGCCCGTCGTCCGGCTGCGCGGCCCGTAAACGTTGAACAGCCGCAGCGACAACGCGGGCAGGTGATAGACCAGCGCCCAATGCATCACAAGCTGTTCCCCCAAATATTTCGTCAAAGCGTAAGGATGACGCGGCACGCATGGAAAAGTCTCCGGTGTCGGCACCACTTCGGCGATGCCGTAACAGGTCGAACTCGCCGTGTAAATGAACCGTTTCGCCTCGAGCGCGCGCGCGATTTCCAGCATGCGGAATGTCCCTTCGACATTCACCTTGAAGTAATCCTCCGGGTTTTGA
>DATJMI010000009.1:0-24977 GCA_035508775.1 Methylacidiphilales bacterium | reverse complement strand
ACTTCTGGATGCGCCTTGACGAGCCGGAGCCATTCCCTGCCGATGACCACGGGAGTCAAAACGACGGCCAGGGCAAAGCTAAATTCTTCGATGCGGCGGCGTTTCACGCCGAGAAGAAGGCCGGTTGAGATGGTGCCGCCGGAGCGGGAAAAGCCCCGGAAGGGAAGGCTTAAGCCTTGGGCCAATCCGGTGATGGCGGCATTCACCGGATTGACTTCCTGGTCGCCGGGCATCTTTTCTTCCCTCGACCCGGAGTAGATGATGAGAAGCCCCGCCGTCAACAAGGCGCCCGCCATCAAAGGGAGCCGGGAGAAGAGGACTTCGACTTCGGCCTTGGGTTGGCCGTGCAGGTAAATTTTCTCGATGATCCACACCAGGCCGAAGCCGATAACCGCCGTGGCGACGGAGGCGATGACGATGTTTTGCAGCATTTCCAAAAAAAGAGCGCAGCTTCCAAAGTAATGCGTGCCCCACGATTTCCAAAAATAGGCGATCACCGCGAACATCGTTCCGGTGTGGAGCATGACGAGGAGAAAGGTCATTTCGGGACTCGATGGATCGAGACCCATGAGTTTTTCGGCGACGATGACGTGGGCGGAACTCGATACGGGAAGGAGTTCGGCCGCGCCCTGGATGAGCCCGAGGATGAGAATTTGCAAAAAGTTCATACGCAAACAGGCTTTAGTGCATGAATCAGGGGCGAGTTGCAAGCTAAGAGGCTCCGCGCGAAGCAGGCGCCGGGCAAGGCGTGGCTTAGGGGCTGCCTGAAAGGTACGCCTGGGTCCTGGATCATGTGACGAATGCTTTTAGCTGTTCGGCGCAGGATAGGTCGTTCCATAATCGCTCTTTATGTCCGCCAAAGTATCGGCATTTCGGAATGGGTCTATTGGGGGTTCACTCCGTGGTCATGCATGACTGCTAAAAATTCTCTGACTCCGCAAAAACAAAGAACCCGCTTTGTTTTCATCGCAGGGATTCTTATTCTCATGGCGGGTCTCCTCTTCACCAGATTGGGCCATTACGCCTTGTGGGATGACGAGGCTGGGACAGCCCTGGTGGCCAAAGGGATCTTACGCACCGGCGATACCTCCGTGATTTTGGACCACGGGAATATCTGCGCCTACCGCAGTGGAATAGATATTCGCGATTTTTGTGATCGCGGCATGCCTCCTTTAAGCCCGTATGTGACCGCTGCGTCATTTCTGCTCTTTGGCGTCAATGCCTGGGCCGCGCGTTTGCCTTATGCGCTTTTGGGACTGGCCACGGTCGGTTTAATCCTATTCTGGGCACGTCGCGAAAGATGGCTCGTGCTGCTCGTTTTGAGCCTCGGTCTGCTGGGCAATGTCTCTCTCATTCTTTTTTTGCGTCAAGGCCGTTACTATGCGCTCACCATCTTTCTTTCGGTGGCCATCGCCTTCGTCTATTGGCATGGAAAAGCGACTCCCCGCAACCTGCTTATTCTCGCCGGTCTTTCGATCTTGCTGTTTCTTTCCAACTACCTCAATTACCTGGCTCTCTATGTGTGCTTGGCCGTCGATTATATACTATGGAAGCGCAAGGAATGGCCTTTTTCCTGGGGAAAGGTTTTGCTCTTATTCGGGCCTCAGATTTTGTTGAACGGCTTGGCTGCCTCTATATGGAATCCATTTCTGACTCAGCATGGCGGCTACGAAACAAAAAGCAGTCTTTTCGATCGGTTCATTCTCTTTTACTGGTATTGGCGCGACATGAATGCATCGGAATTCATGGCGATTCCACTGGTGTTTCTTGCTTTGGGATTTAGTCTGGCGCAGCGCCGTCTCTGGCTTGTGCGCGGCTGTGTCATATCGGTTATCTATATCATGGTGGTGGCCTTTATTGCCCCGCAAGTGGTCGATGTTTTAAAAGAAGCCGATATACGTTATACGTCGCCGGTAATTCCTCTTGACATTGCGCTAGAGACTGGCGCGATTTGCCTGGTTTTCCAACATCGTTCCGTGCTTGCCATCCTGCTAGCGCTCATTGTCTTTGGTACCAATCTGCTTAACGGCGGCCCGCTGCTCGATTGCGGATTTCGTTCCACGCTGGTTAGCTATATCGGAGAATTGATTCATCCCGTTCCCGAACCCTATACGCCGACGGCAAACTGGATCAACGAACATGTGCCTGAAGGCGCTTCGATTTGGGTGGAACCTGGTTACGCGCCTTATCCACTCATGTTTCATGCGCCCCGCGCCCTCTATGCCTGGCAACTGATGTGGCCGCCCCGGCCCGACTTCGCCCATCTGCCGATCATTTATTTTGCCGGACAAAAGCCGCCAGATTATCTCATTACTTTTGGGCCTTGGTTGGATGTGGTCATGAAAGGAATGCAGCTTTGGAATCGGCCGGATGCCAGATATACACTTGTGACGACCATACCAGTCTTTTGGAAAGATTGTTACCGGCCTGAACTTATATGGCACAAATTTGAGCCAATCAGGAATTTCGATCTTCAGAAGCAGGCTGTTTATATATTTCAAAGGGTGGCTCCGCCACCCAAGTAACTTATTCATAGGCTGCTTTCGATTGTGGGTCAGGCCATTCTCCTAACCTTGATGGCGCACATGCCGCCCTGCTTTTCGGATAGCCTCTAGTTATTTGGCTTTTGGAGGCGAGAAATAAATCTCGATAGGTCCGAACTCCTGCCTGGGAAAAGCGTCCAAACGTGCCCATTGATCATCGGTAAAACTTGCTCGATTGCGGTCGATAATGAGCATTCCCGCATGCGATGGGAACCCTGGACCTTGAGGAGAGATGTTGGCGAGAAGGGCGAGGAGTGGAATATCGGGTTGCGGTGGGTTTCCTTCGCCGAAACGATCCATCTGCAAGAGACGTCCTTCGGATTGCAACCGCCGTACATCCGCGTTCCTGGCCAGATAGATTGCAGCTTGCTGCTTATAGCTGAGAATAGTGCCATAATTACCGTGGGCGCCTCCATTTCGAGCCACAAAAGCGTAAAGATGCAGGATGAAAGAGAGATTTCCCGCCAGGATGAATCCCAGTGTTCCGCAAAGAAGCGCTTTTAGGAAAAGAGATGCTTTTGCTTTGATCCACAACTCCTGCCCAATGACCGCGCAGAAGAGAAAGGGCGCCGGATAAAAAAGCACAAAATAGGATAAGGCCGTTTTGAGCCATACCCCCAAATAAACCAAGGTCGGCACAACAACCCAAAAAACAAGCATCCATGCTGTCTGGGCCTCACCTTGTTCCACTGTTACCCACGGGAATGTATTGGACCAGCGAATGCCGGCGGCGCCGAGAACAAGAAGATAAACGACGCCCGAGGTAAAAACCAATTGTTGAAACCAAAGAGCCCAATTCTCGAGGGTCAAATCTTTCTCGAAGTCCCATTTGCTCAATCCGATCAATTCTTCAATTTCCCCTCCGTTCATGATTCCAAGCGCATGGGTAAGATAATGGTGGTTGCTGAGCGAAGAACCGGAGGCCGGATCGATAAGCAAGTCGTTGGGATTAGACCGGGCATCATTTCCCAGTGTCCGCGCTCCCTGATGAAAATCGGCCCAGCCATTATTTGTCTGCTCATATAGAAAGGGTATAAGAACAATAAACGCCACAACCGCTCCCCCAGTGGCGAAACGCCAGTCGAACTTGGGACGAAGCAGAAGCAGAATACAACCAACCGCGGCCGTCAGGGCGAATCCGGAATAATGGATTTGAATGAGACAGAGTGGGAGCAGCACCACCCAAAAAATGGCACGTCGATTCTTGCCGGAAATCAGCGCGTGCAAAGCCCATAGCGTGAGCGAGGCGAAAACCGGCACAAAGTCCTGCGCCCAAATCTTGCGCGAATAAATAACCGCCCAGGGTGAAACGGCAAAAAACGCGGCGGCAATAAGACCCACTGCCGGGCTATAGTATTTACGTCCAATGTGCCAGCAAACGACGACGGCGGCCGTGCCGCTTGCCGCGATGTAAGAGGTGATGATGGCCAGGTTCGCGCTTAGGGCAACGATTGGAATCAGCAAATAGATAAACAACGGCGGGTTCGCCGCGCCTATACTCGACATAAGTCCGGCCGTAGGCAGACGGCCCTGCTGGATACACCCCAGGGCCAATTGAAGCGCCGTGGCTTCATCGCCCTTGAATTCGAGCAAGTCCCATCGTCCGAACCTCAGAAAAAGGGCCGTGCCGACAATGATCGCAAGTCCGGCCAATTCCCCTGCGCCTATGCCGGTGAATCGTGGGGATCGAGAGGAATCGCCACGCGAGCCGGGAAGCCGGCCGCCAGATAGACCGGCGAAATGTCCCGTATTGAGCGTGGAAGCCTTTTTTTTGCTTCTATTCACTGGGGACTCGCATCCAGGTGCTATTTTTGATCGGCTTCCTCGGGCAGGGGGACCGGCTTCCAAATCGGCTCGCTGGCTTCTTCGGCGGTATATTCCTGCTGGCTGGCGAGGGTACGTCCAATCTTGAGGGCCGAGCCGATGTCTTGGTCGGCAGTGACGGCGTAGATGTGGATGGGAGCGGCAAAGCCGGGTACGACGGCCTCGCCCCGGTCGGTGAGGGGAAACTCGCCCTGCAATTGCCTGAAGGTGTCCTCCGAGATGAGGATCCGTTCGTTAAGCCGCTTGGTGAGGGTTTCGAGACGTGAGGCGAGGTTGACGGTGGATCCCATCGCAGTGTAGTTGCGCTTGAGGGTGGAACCCATGTTGCCGACGAGGGCTTCGCCGGTGTGGATACCGATACCACATTCAAAAAGCTCGACATCCTTGCCCGCACGCCGGGTTTTGAAATTGGCGAGGGCATAGCGCATTTCCATGGCGCAGCAGACCGCGCGCTGGGCGTGATCGGCCTGGAGGTCTGGAGCGTTCCAGAAGGCCATGATGCAGTCGCCGATATATTTGTCGACGGTGCCGTCGTACTTGAAGACGACCTGGGTCATCTCCTCCATATATTCGTTGAGGACGTCGAGGACTTCGCCGGAGTCGCGGTTATCGCAGTATTTGGTGAAGCCGCGGATATCGCAGAACATGACGGTGATTTCCTGTTTCACGCCGCCGAGTTTGACGTTGTCGGGGTGTTCCAGAACTTTGGTCATCACTTTTTCCGAGAGATAGGCGCGCATGGTGCTGCGCAGGAGGGCTTTTTCCCGTTCCGTGCCCCAGAATCGGCGGGTGGGGACCATAGTGCCAAGGAGCAAAATGCCGGCGACGGGACAGACGAGGGGAATCTGAAAATTACCGAGCCAGAGCGCCGAATAGGAGACGACAAATTGCAGGACGATGGCGAGCAGGCCGGCCGGAATGAGGGGGGCGATGCCGATCCGCAGCATCAGATTGCCGGTGATAAAAAGGAAAATCGCGTAGACCGGCAGCCAAATCCAGGGATCGACCTGGCGCAGGAAGTCGCGCTGGAGGATATTATTCAGGACATTGAGGTGGGTGATGACTCCTGGCGCCACGTTTTGCAGCGGAGTGCCGACGGCATCGGTGCCGGTCAGGGTAACGCCCACCACGACAATGTTATCTTTGAGCGGAGGAAGGTCGCTCTCGGCTGATAGTTTCCCGGCGGCTTTGTCTTCCAAATCCTGCATCATCAAAACATATTCTTCTTGCTTAAATTCGCTCGATTCGGCGCGGTAATTGATGTTGAGGAATCCCTGTTGATCAATCGGGATATGAGTTTGGGAGCCGTCGGAGAGAGTCAAAACGATTTCGTGCCCTACGTCGACCAGGACCTTGTCGGGATCGATGTCCCAATATTGGAGGAGGATCTGCAGGTCGAGCGAAGGGAGAATTTTTCCCCCGATATTGACGACCAGAGGCATCGTTCGCCGGGTGTTGCCCGATGTGTCCTGATCGGCGAAACCGAAATAGGATACCTTGCGCAAGCTAGGGATAGGTATCTCCGCCGATCTGGAGAAAAGGAGATGGGAAATATCGCCGCGGACTTGTTTCAGGGGGCGGGTTGGCAGCAAAGCCTCGTCGGTCAAGGAAGGGCGGGAATCATCGCGGTCGGCGCTGGTCACCATGTTGTTAAAGAGAGACGCGCCCAGGGTGAGGGCTTCATCGTTGGACGGGAGAGCGGGAGAAGACGAGGAAGTTTCATTTGTCACGGAGGGAGAGGGGGATGACGGCGGGGCCGATGCTGTGGACGTGTCAGGCGTCGACAGAGCGGATGATGGTGAAGCGGTTTGGTTGGGGTCATCGGCTACAACTACGGGTGTTGAAGTGGAATTAAGAGAAAGGCCGTAGGAGTGGAATGCTATGGGACCGATCTGGCTGGTGCCATTAGTCGCCGATGGCGTTGGGGTGTTGGAAGATGGGCTGGAGGCGGGGGGATTGACCGGCGTTGCGGAAGCGCCTGGGGCGGGAGCCGGCGCTGCAGGAGCCGGGACGGGATTGGAGGAAGGAACAGTTGTGGAATCGCTGGCTGGACGATCAGGGGCGGTGCTTGTCGGCGGGGATGGCAGAGTGGATAGGGGAGCTGCCGATGGAGCCGGATTGGCAGTGGTGTTACCGTTTGCGGGCGTAGATGTTGTGTCGTCCGGGGAGGGATCGACGAAGAGAAGGTCCCATGCCACGACTTTCGGTTTTTCGGCGGCAACGTCTTGAAGGAAACGTCCGTAATAGCGTCTTGGAATAGGCCAGTGTTGGATGCTTTGGACGGCCGTGGCGTCGATGGGGACGAAAATGATGTGTGGATCCGGCGGATGCGGAGCAAATTTGTGGCGTAACTGCATCATGACGTCTCCGGCGGTGGCCTCACCGGCGGCAAAGAACGGAATGTAGGGAAGAAGGGCGACGATGGCTGTGAGAAAAAGGGCGAAGATGGCGGCGACGAATGTGGTGGCGTGCGACTTCATCCCGTCCGAGTTTGGCAAACGAATGGCCATCTGGCAAGGCACGGACTCGGGCCTGTTAACACTAAAAGGCCAACCCGCCATTTTAGTGTTAACAGGCCCTAAGGCATGGAGCTATAATTCGGTATTGCGAAAGGCGGGGTATTCGCGCACGTTAAGCCGATTGCGTGGTGGTCAATCGATTTGGTAAGAGTACTTAAGCTTCCGTGAAAAAAAACAGCATTCCCCATGTCACCGTCGGACAGCTTTACACCAATCATGCCGATCAACTGCAACTGAAGCTTCTGGCCGGCGCGGGCGGTTTGCAGAGGAGGATTTCCGAGGGCGCGGTGAATCGTCCGGGCTTGGCGCTGGCGGGATTCTACCGATCCTTTGCGTTTCAGCGCGTGCAGGTGATCGGCAGCGGAGAGACGCAGTATCTCAAATCGCTGCCGGAAGCGGTGAGCCGCCAGCGGCTCAAGGATCTTTTTAAGCACCGGATTCCATGCCTGATTTTTGCCCGGAATATCAATCCGCCCAAGGTGGTGCTGGAAGAGGCGGAGGAGGAAAACATCGCCGTTTTCAAGTCGCCGCTGACGACGATGCGCCTCCTGAACACCACGACCATCTGCCTGGAACTCGATTTCGCGCCGACGGCGAGCGAGCACGGCAGCATGATCGATATCCTCGGCATCGGTGTTCTAGTGCGGGGCGCGAGCGGCATTGGCAAGAGTGAGTGTGTGCTTTCGCTGGTGGAAAGGGGACATAGCCTTGTCTCGGATGACGTGACGAAGATCCGTTCGCTGGAGGGACGCGAATTGATCGGCACATCGTCGGATCTTTCCCGTTTTCACATGGAAGTGCGCGGCTTGGGCATTATCAATATCGCTAACATTTACGGTGTGCGAAGCATACGCTTTGAAAAGCGGCTTGATCTGGTGGTGACGTTGCAAGACTGGCACGAGGTGCCGGAGATTGACCGGATTGGATTGGAGCAAGATTACTATGAAATCTTGCAAATCAAGGTTCCTCATGTAACCATACCTGTGCGCCAGGGAAGAAACTTGGCCAATCTGGTCGAAGTGGCGGCGCTGGACCAGAAACTGAAAGGGATGGGACAAAATTCGGCGGTTGAATTCAACGAAAGATTATTGAAAGCCATCGGAAACACGGGTAAATAAGCCTCTTAACTAACGAAACATGGGATCAGCAACAAAAAATAAAGCGACAGGAGCCTCTGTGACGCGGGATATCGTCATTGGGAACAAGCTTGGCTTGCATGCGCGCCCCGCCGCAATGTTCGTACGAGTAGCTAATCGCTTTTCCTCTGAAATTTTGGTGGAAAAAGATGGCGAGGAAATCAACGGTAAAAGCATCATGGGCTTGATGCTGCTGGCCGCGGGATGTGGTTCCCGGTTAAAGGTGACAGCGACCGGCTCTGATGCAAGCGAGATGGTCAAAGCACTGGAAGAATTAATAGCTCGCAAATTCGACGAAGAGTGAGCAACTTGGCGCCGATGCCTGAAGCGCCGCCGGATAGCCCAACGCCCACAACGGAAGTAAGATACAAGGGGACGCCTGTGTCTCCCGGCATCGCTTGCGGGCCGGTTATTCTGCTCTACGCCGACGAGCACATGGTACGCAAACGGCGGATTCGCCCGGAGGATGTGGCCGGGGAAATCACCCGCTTTGAGGCGGCACTGCTGAAAACTCACCAGCAGATCCAGACGATTCGCAATCAACTCGCTTCCACGATTGGCGATGACGAGGCGAGTATTTTCGACGCGCACATTTTATCGCTGGAGGACAGCTCGCTGATCGAATCGGTGAAAGAGCAGGTGCAGAGCCGCCTGGTCAATATCGATTTCGCCTACGAACAGGTCGTCCGTTCGTATACCCGCAAGATGAGGGAATTTAACGACGATTATTTTCGCGAGCGGGCCACCGATTTTATCGATGTTTCGCGCCGTGTGCTGCGTAACCTGCAGGGCAGCCCCGGTTACGCCCAGAGGGAACTGCACAATCTCGATACACCCTCGATTATCCTGGCTCACGACCTGGCGCCCTCGGACACGGCGGGTCTGGACCGCAAGATGGTACTTGGCATCGCCACCGAGTCGGGCAGCCGCGTGTCGCATTCGGCGATTATGGCTCGGTCGATGAACCTGCCTGCCGTGGTGGGACTGCGGGAGATCATGGGTAAATTCGAGCCGGGGGTTGAGGTCCTGATCGACGGCTATGAAGGGCTGCTCATCGTCTGGCCGGGGGAGCAAACGAAGTTCGAATACGGGCAGCGCGAACAGAAGCAGCATGATGTCGACGTCAAACTCGACGCTTTGCGCGAAACCTTGCCGGTTACCGTCGACCAGCGCCGCATCATCGTTTCCGCCAACGTGGAAATCCTGGAGGATTTGCCCCTGGTGAAGGAACACGGCGCGGAAGGAATCGGCCTGTTGCGGACGGAATATCTTTTTCTCAGTCAGGATGAATTTCCCACCGAGGAGCAGCAGGCGGACGTCTACCGGCAGATGGCGCAAGCCTCCAAGCCGCATCACGTCATTATCCGTACCCTCGACATTGGCGGAGACAAAAAGCGCCCGCACTTGGGGATCGAGGTGGAGGAAAATCCATTTCTTGGCTTCCGGGGAATTCGCTATTCGCTGGGACGGCAGGACTTGTTCCGGACCCAGTTGCGGGCGATCTGCCGGGCCAGCGCCGAAGGCAATGTCCGGGTGATGTTCCCGATGATTTCCGATCTGCATGAATTAAAGGAGGCGCGCCGCATTCTCGACGAGGTACGCGCCGAGTTGCGTGGCGAGCAGGTCCCCATGGGAGACAAGCTCGAAGTGGGCGTGATGATCGAGGTTCCATCCGCCGCCCTGACGGCGGATCTTATCGCGCGCCACGCCGATTTTCTCAGCGTCGGGAGCAATGACTTGATCCAGTATACCCTCGCCATCGACCGGGGCAACGAGAAGGTCGCGGGCCTCTACCAGCCGGCGCACCCGGCGGTGCTGCGCTTGCTGCAAAGCGTCGTCGAGGCCGCCCATCGGAACAATATTTGGATTGGCGTTTGCGGGGAGATGGCCGCGGACGTGATTTTGACTCCCGCGCTGGTCGGGCTTGGGATCGACGAGCTGAGCGCGGGCGCCTCTTCGATTCCGAGGTTGAAACGCGCCATTCAGACACTGAATTTCGAGGAGGCCCGCCAGATGGTGACCCGCTGCATTTCGAACGAGTCGGTGGAACAAAATCAGGCGGAACTTGAGCAGATGGCGCGGCGGCTCTATCCGGAAATTTTGTAGAGCGGCGTTGAAACCCGCCCTTGCTCTCAAATAGGGTCGCCTTTAGATTACCGCTCCTATGCAAGTTCTCATCCTCGCCGCCGGTTATGCCACCCGTCTTTATCCGCTGACGCTCAATCACCCGAAGCCGTTGCTGCCAGTGGCCGGCAAACCAATGCTGGAACACCTCATCGACCATCTCGCCACGGTCAAAGATTTGGGAGAGATGTTTATTGTCACGAATCAAAAATTCGTCTCACATTTCACCGATTGGTCCGAAAAATATCGCCGGGAAAAAACGGCCTTCAATTTCAAGATCATCAACGACGGGTCGACCAGCGACGCCGACAAGCTCGGCGCGATCGGCGACATCCATTTGGTCGTTACCAAGCAGAATATCGCCGGCGATCTGATCGTGGTGGCGGGAGACAATCTCTTCGACTCGTCGCTGGAGCCGTTCGTTGATTTTGCCCGGGCGAAAAAAACCGCAATTCTGGCGGTTTACGACGTGGGCGACCTCGAACAGATCAAAAAGTACAACAGCATCACACTCGACGCGGAGGGCAAGATCACTTTTTTCGAAGAAAAGCCGAAAAATCCGACCAGTACCGTGACCGGCATCGCGCTCTACTACTTTCCCGCGGAGGTGGTGAAGATGATCGACATTTACATCGCCGAGGGCAACAATCCCGACCAGCCGGGTCGGTTTATTCAATGGCTCTATCCGCGCGTGCCGGTCTACACCTGGCGCGTGCCGGGACGCTGGTTCGACATCGGGAGCAAGGAGACCCTGGAAGAAGCCGACCGGATTTTCCGTCAGTCCTAGCACTCTTATCCAAAGTGGCCAAAGACGGGCCGCAAAGATCTCTGACCGGACCAAAACCATGGCCGACCGATTAACCGCGATCAACGTCACGCGCGGCGTGCAGGTGACGGATCACGCGCGCGTCGCGGATAACGCGTGGACCAAACTGATTGGGCTGTTGCGCGACCAGAGTCTCGAACCTGGCGACGGAATCTGGCTCAAACCCTGCAACTCAATTCACAGCTTCGGCATGAAGTTTGTTTTCGACGCGATTTTTTTGGATAAAAAGCTGCGGGTGGTCCACCTGATGAACGAGATGAAGCCGGGGCGGATTTCACGCATCGTCTTTTCCGCCCAGAGCGTTTTGGAAATTCCCGCCGGGGTGATCCGGCAAAGCGGAACGGAGCTGGGCGACGAATTCGAAATGCGGCGGAAAAAGCTTTAAAAAGCCCTCGCGCACGGTCGTATCCGGCACTATGTTGGCGCATGCTCACCAGATTTGTCTGGCACTGGCTCATCTTGAGTCTTGCGCTTTATCTCATCACGCTCGTGCCTTTTTTGGGCATTCATTTCGATTCTTATGGGGATTTGGCGTGGGCGGCTCTGGTTTTGATTGTGGCGAACACCATCGTCAAACCGCTCTTGATTCTCATCAGCTTGCCTCTGGTGCTGTTGACGCTGGGATTGTTTCTCTTTGTCATCAACGCGATAATTCTCTATGCGCTGCCCGGCTTCGTGCATGGTTTCCATGTGCCGAACTTTTGGGCGGCGTTTTGGGGTTCGTTGCTTCTAAGTGTGATCACGAGCTTATTTACCGGTTACGAACGGCGGGCCATGAGTTATCGCAGGCAAGTGAGAAGTGTCCGGCGCGGTTCCGGCGATGTAATTGACATTTAAAATCTGCCAAGCGAGCTTCGTGCGCCAATGATAGGTGCGAGGTGTCAAAAAGATAGACGTTGGCAAAGCCCTCCCCGCTAAGCTGAGGCGACGGAATCGGATGGCATCATTAACACCGCCGCACCGTGCAGTTTGCCGGCGCGCAAATGATCCAGAGCCTCATTCGCTTCCGAGAGCGGAAAAGTTTGGATGGTCGTTTTAATGGGGAACCGCGAAGCCAGGGCCATGAATTCTTCTCCATCCCGCCGGGTCAGATTGGCCACGGAACAGACGCTCCGTTCCCCCCATAGAATCGTGTAGGGAAACGAGGGAATGTCGCTCATGTGGATGCCTCCGCAAACGACCGTCCCGCCCGGCGCGACCGCTTTCAGCGCCTGAGGGATGAGCCCTCCGGCGGGCGCAAAGATGATGGCCGCGTCAAGTTCTTCGGGCGGAGCGGCGTTGGAATCGCCCGCCCACACAGCGCCGAGAGAACGCGCAAATATTTGCGCCGCCTCATCGCCGGGCCGGGTAAAGGCAAAGACTTTGCGCCCCTGATGCTGCGCAACCTGGCAAACGATGTGCGCCGCCGCGCCGAATCCATAGATGCCCAAGCGTTCCGCGTCGCCCGCCTTGACCAGTGACCGGTAACCGATGAGGCCCGCGCACAAAAGCGGCGCGGCATGGGCATCTGAATAGCCCGGGGGAATGGGAAAGCAAAACCGCTCATCCGCCGCGATATATTCGGCGTAACCGCCGTCGAGGGTGTAGCCGGTGAATCTGGCTTTCGCGCAGAGGTTTTCCCGGCCCGACCGGCAGTAACGGCACTCGCCGCAAGTCCAGCCCAGCCACGGAATGCCCACCCGGTCGCCGATTTTGAAACGGTCTGCGCCCGGGCCGGTTTGCTCCACCCGGCCTGCAATTTCGTGGCCCGGCACGAGTGGCAGCTTGGGATGAGGCAATTCGGCATCGACGACATGAAGATCGGTGCGGCAAACGGCGCAGGCGCAAATACGCACCAGGATTTGGCCGTCGCCGGCCTCCGGTTGAGGCATGTGTGTTTGGCGTAAAGGCGGATGAGACTTTTCTAGTACCATTGCCTGCATGGTGGATCCGGCCATAACCAAACCTAGTCCTTTTGCGCCATTCGCAAAATGTGTGAATCAGGGCTTCGCGATAAAGACGATATACATCGCCGCGTTGGGGTTTTGCGGAACTCCATCCTGGTTGCCGCCCAACGTCAGGCTTTCGGCGGGGCTGGCGGCGTGTTGAAACAGCGCATAGGTATGCCCGCCGAAGCTCAGGGTTTGGCCGGTGGATTTGAATGCGTCGGTTAACCATTTCGGATTGGCGAGGAGACTATCGTGGGCGATGTAAATGACGGCATCTTCCTTCACTGAAAGTGAAATAAGATCGAGGGCGCCGTACTGACTATCCTTGGGCGGAAGCTGCGCGTAATCGGCCCCCACAAGAAAGGAAGGCAAACCAGCGAAAGTCATCTGCTCGCTCGCATAAGCCGGTTCGCCATTTTGGGCATCCGGCTTGATTTCCGCGCCGGGAGTCGGCCCGGTGTAGGCGAACGTCCCGGTGTAAGCGCCGAGATTCTGCGCCATCACGGGCGCATTCGCGCCGGAGGACGGTCCCGGTCCCATCGCCGGTTCTTGCGTGGATGAAAAATCAGGCGGCGCCGGCACCGGCGGCATTTCCGTGGTGGCTCCATTGGCCAAAGGCACCGGAATGGAGGTCAAATCGATCGTCGCCGATTTCAGCTCCTGCGCGGAGGCAACGAGATGAACCGGTCCGCCGGAAAGGGTCGATTTAAGCGCCACGCGATTGATTCCCGCTTCGAGGTCGAGCCAGAGATTGTTAGTCGAGTTGAGTTTTCCGCTGTTATAGCCGCCGCGCCAGATGGCGGCCCCGGTCAGGGCGAAATTGACCCGGTCTTGATAAGTTGGGCACCGTTCGCCACGGGCATCGACAGCTTCGACGTCGATCAGCGCGATGTCCGAACCGGTGGCTCGAAATCCCTTGGGAGAGGTCATGGCCGTCATGCGCAATGCCACCGGCGCGCCGGCGGTTTTCAACGTATCGGTCTTCACCACCTGGTTGTCTTTGTAGGCTTTGGCCTCCAGGGTTCCGGCTTCCCAGGCGACATTGGGAAAAACGAAAAGAAAGCGGTTCTTGCGCTGGCCGAAGCCGAGCGATTTTCCATTCAGGGCGAGTTCCACCTTATCGCCATTCGAGACGACATAAATATTCTTCTTCACGTTGCGTTCGGGCGGATAAGTCCAATGGCCGATGATATGGACCTGCGGATCCTCGCGGAACATGACCTGGCAGACGTAATAGGCTTCCTTGGGCAGGCGCACGCCATCGACCTCGCCGCTGGCGCGGGTCACTTCGCTGGTGTTGCGTCCCCCGCAGGTCGAGTCGGAGAAAATCCAATTCGCACCGCCAGTGTGCGAGGGCATTCCGATTTTGTTCAGGTACTGCGTGATCTCGTTGAGGGCGTACTGCTCGGAAGTCAGGTCATAAGTCTGTCCCTTGCCGGCTAGATAACCGAAATCGGGCGGCGAATCGTTATCCCAAACGCGCCGCGGCGATTCCTCGCGGTCGTATTCGCCTTCAATAGTCGGCAACCGGGGCGAAATCTGGCCTTCGGTCCCAATCGAGACCTGCGAGTATTTCTCGACGATGGCGTCGGCCCGCCGCTGCCCGTAAGCGCGGCCTCCGTGCGGGTCATACTGGTTAACCACGCTGGTCAGCTCTTGAACGTGTTCCTCGGTGACCGATTGATTGCCGCCTTCCCAAATTAAAATCGCGGGATTGTTGCGGTAATAGATGATCATGTCCCGCCAGGCCGCCAAACGGACCGTCCAGGCATAGCCGGTCGCGTCATGCTCTCCATCGACTCCCGGTTGTTCGGTGACGATACCCAATTGATCCGCGGCGCGCACCATGGCCGGGCCGGCTGCGCAATGCCCCCAGCGCACAAAGTTTCCGCCCGCCTCTCTCATCAATTGCAGCGTGTAGAAATGCATCCAGTCCGGCATGGCGGCCCCCAAACCGGCCCATTCGTCGGTCGGTTTCTGGCCCCAGCCATGGAGTTTCACATGGTTGCCGTTGAGGAAAAGTCCCTGGCTCATCGTCCATTGCGCCTCACGAAAACCGAGCGGTGTCTCTTGTTGATCCCAGATGGTTTGGCCGGAACCGAGTTGGCTGCGGAGCGTGTAGACGTAGGGATAATCGGGCGACCAGCGACGCGGTTGCGACAAGGTTCCGTTGGCCGTCAAAATGGTTTTTGCGCCCGCTTTCAGATTGCCGGAAGTGGTCAAAGTGAGAACGACGTGCCCGCCTTCGTCGAGCAAATCGCCCTGATAGGAGAGTCCCACATCGTGATCCGTTTCGTTCTGAACCTCGGCCTCGACGTGCACCACGGCGGAATCGGGCTTGAGATCGCTGGCGTAGTTGTAGATGCCGACCGTTCCGAGATTGCTGTAGAGCGGCAGGGTGAAATGGACGGGATTAAGAATGTGCAGGTAGACATTGCGATAGAGCCCGCCATGCGCTGGCTGCCAATGAGGATCGTTCCACGGAAACGGATTATTTTTGCCGAACCGGTTGTCGCACATCACGGCCAAGACATTCGGCTGGGTTCCAAAATGGAGATAAGAGGTCAGGTCGAATCCGAACGGCATGAATCCATTTTCGCTTTTGCCAAGGAAATGGCCATTCAAGTAAACCTCGGCCACTTGCCGCGCCGCTTCAAATTCGATGATGACCTTTTGTCCTTTCCAGGCGTTGTCGGCCAGGAAGGTCTTGCGGTACCACGTTCGGCCCGACCATTGGCCGATTTCGCCGCCTTGCGCCGCCACCGACCAGTGGATGAAGGTATCGGTGTCGTTGAACGTGTGCGGCGCGGAGACCGTCGTCCAGGAAGAGTCATCGAAATTCTCCATCTGCGCCTGAGGAGGATCGGCCTTGATGAATTTCCAATCGGGATCGAAGTTGAGCGTCGTCGCGCGACCGCCGGAGAGTGTCAGGGCCCATCCGAGCAGAATCCAGCAGACCAACCAAGCGGACGGTCTCTTCAGACCGTATTTCGATTTCAACGAGCTGGGCATGAAGATGGGAAGGAAGAACTCAACGTTCTCTTCAGAAAAAATAAAAGAAGAAAATGAGGCACGGCGATTTCTGGAGGCAATCGACCAGCCGCGAAAATAGCCCAGAGCTAAAGTGCCGGGCTGTTTTCTTTTTCCCCATATGTGTTCTGGATCAATCAACCCCGCAATGTTAGGCTGTTCCCAGCGCACAGGGCCAAAATGAATCGTCCAATTCGTTATCCCACGGCGGATTTGCGAGACCGGCTCTGGAGGAAGGATAATAGAAAAGTATCTAGAAGAGTATTCGGTTACACTGGACCAAGGACGCTGAACGACTGGATTTCAATTCTAGGAGGGATACGCGACGGCTTTGAACCGAAAAGGATAGCGTTATATTTTTTTCTGCCTCAGATTTGCTTCGATGTGATTCTTTATCTGTGGGATAGTCTCGATTCAATGCAATGGGATATCGAGTCACTTCTTGTCGGTATTGGTTTCACGATTTCCTTGGTGGAAGGTTACCTGGTTTTCTGGTTGCCAGTGTGCCTGGCGTGGTGGGTCTTGACCAACCTAGCGGAGAGAAAGTCCGGGAAAGAGAATTCAAGCTGACTTAATACCAAATTGCATCGCTTCTCCCTTAAAAGCGGTTATCGTGGCACAAGGGAAACGATGACGCTTTGGACTGCATTTAGGATATTTGCGTGGGGATTGGGGCTTGTTTTCTTTTTTAGGCCCGCTTGGGTTGCAAGGCGTGGAGCTCCTTTCAAGCAATTCTCGTCGTCGGCCACGTTTACTTCCTTGCAGTCGACGAAAGACCAAATCTCGTCGCACTGGATACGCTTACAAGAGAGATTCCGGAAAGCTTTGTCCTGATATTCGGAGCAGGCTTTGCCGAGATCAGAAAGGAGTTTAACGACAGTATTTTTAGCAATGCTTGTCATGCGAACGGTGGCGCGAATCGAATTGCCCTCTACGAGACAGGCTACGACTTTAACACGGTCAGAGGAGGAAAGCTTGTTCATAAGCTCAAGACACCATTTATGCTTGAGCGTTCAAGCATTATTTTAAATAAATTATCCGACGATTGCCATAGAGTCAAATTCTCTTTCCAGACTTATTTCCTCCCTTGTCAGGTTAATAACTCTCGCTACGGTGCCTAGCACACTTATTGATTTTAGGATTTCTTCGTCTCGCATCTGTTCTTCAGTCGGTTTTATGAGGGCTACTCCATTATCCTTAGAAATAATCCCTTTACTTGTTACTTTATCAAATTGCCAGGCAGCAGAATCTACGTTGCGGTCAATATGTCTAACTCCAAGTGGGACTCTTTTATAAAGTTTATCTGGTTCTCCATTTCCATAATAATAATCGAAATGAAATAGCTCGTTTACATCGCTAGCAATTGGACAATAGATGCTTTGATCCATCTTAAACAAGGGATTATCACTAACCTTGGTTTTTCGGATGATAATATCGCAGGTGCGTTTTAATTCGTAAGAATTATTAGCCGCTACTGTATCTATCTCAGTATCCACTAAGGTTTCAAAAAGGAATGTAAGCAAATCCTCAACGTCAGATTCTATTATTGTCTGAATGACTTCGCCTCCGTCACAAAGAATATAGTTACCCGTCGAAGCAACGCTTAATCGAAGGAATTGCGATACCTCGGAGTTTGAAAGAGTCGTTATGGTCTTTCTCCAATAATAAACCCACTCTTTGTAGCTTACTTTGGACGATACCCATCCTGGTATTGATCTGGAATCGATTGTTTCATTCTTTTTTTCACCTAAGAAACGGGCCACAATTCCCCATTGCGTCCAAAGCAAGACTCCAAAGTTCCTTGGCTCGTTTCTAATTGGCTCTGGAATATATTTGGCGATTAGGTATCTAGGTTTCATAAGGGAAGCCCCCACTGTTTGATTCCTTTAAACTCATCTTTATGGTTCATCACGATGGTTTGAAAATTATCCCTCCTGTATTTTAGGAAAGTTTTTAGGGCTGCTGCTTCTGCAAAATCTATCAGGCCTTTATCGCGGACATCTTCGCAAGAAGCGTCGATAAGATGGTCCGGTATGGTTTTAATTCTAATCATCCACTTCTCGAAAAAACCGCTATCAAGTATCTCATCCAAAAGACAATGACGGTTTTGTTTCGTCGCTGATCCCCCCGAAATTCCCAGCCTATCGCGCAAGTCTTCAAGCCGCTTAATTCCTTGCGTCTTATCATGCCCAAACAGGGCATGTCCGTGGTCAAAGGCAATCATGTCATAAGGTTTGTCACGCAAAGTCGCGCAGACATTCTGATTGTGGCGATCTGGATTGGCGATAAATATGTCAAACATAACAAGCCCCGTGGATTGATCGGGCATCTTTTTATAACAATCGCCGGGATCAAGGGGAGGCAACGATTCACCCGTCAAATCAAAATCTAAGCTGGCGAATCCAAGACCATCATCGCTTTTTGTTAAAGCTCCGGGAGGAAGCGGAAGCCCTAAAAATCTTCCGAGAATATTTGCGACATATTCGTTTGCGACAAAACAGTGAGTGGGATTATGGGTCTTTAAAACAGCAGGTAAAAGCACCCGCCGAGCGCCCGTTACTCCAGTGCCGACTAGCCCCTTATCGGCGGCTATGGCAAAGACCCTAGCCATACTATTTCTTTTTTGATCCCCAACGAGATTTTGCGGCCTTTTTGGCAATCGCGCTCCGTTTTTCAGGAGTAAGGCTCTTTGCTCTCGCCTTACCTCCCTTGAGCCCTCCAAGTCGCCCCAAGGCAACAGCGGCGGGATTCTTTGGCGGCTCAGTGGCAGCCGAACCAGTCGTGAGTCGCGCAATCCTCGCAGCGACTTGATTGAGGTCTTGTATAGCCACTCCATGACAGTACCATGCTTAAGCGGTTAAGTACAAGACAATTTCAAACTAACCCACTACCCAGCCATGGTTGCATTTGCCAAAACTGACTGGAGGCGGTAGAAGCGTATCGCCGATGCGAACGGACATCATCCACGGAGATTGCCTCGAAGTGCTGTCCAGATTTGCCCCCAACACCTTCGATCTCATCGTCACGTCGCCTCCCTACGCCGACCAGCGTAGCAAAACCTATGGAGGCCTCAAGCCGGATCAATATGTGAGATGGTTTCTGGAGCGCAGTGCCGAGTTTCGCCGGGTGCTGAAACCAACCGGAACTTTCATCCTCAACATCAAAGAGAAAGCCGAGAAGGGCGAGCGCCATGTTTATGTGCTCGAACTCATCCTCGCCCTGCGCCAACAGGGCTGGCTCTGGACCGAAGAATACATCTGGCACAAACGCAATTGCCATCCCGGCAAATGGCCCAACCGCTTCCGTGATGCCTGGGAACGGTGCCTGCAGTTCAACAAATCGCGCCATTTCAACATGTACCAGGAGGAAGTAATGGTTCCGATGGGAGATTGGCGGCATGCCCGGCTGAAAAATCTCAGCGAGACCGATAAAAGGCGCGACGACTCCAAGGTACAAAGCGGCTTCGGCAAGAAAATCGCCAACTGGATTGGCCGGGACATGGCCTATCCTTCCAACGTGCTCCACTTTGCCACCGAGTGTGGAAATAAAAAACACTCCGCCGCTTTTCCCAGAGCGCTTCCGGAATGGTTCATCAAACTTTTCACCAAGAAAGGAGATTGGGTCCTCGATCCTTTCACCGGCTCCGGCACGACCAACCTCGTGGCGCGTGATTTGGAGCGCAATTCAGTCGGCATCGATGCCGCTTTCGAATACACCAATTTGGCCAGGAAATGTCTGGCTGAAAGGGAATGGAAACCTCATGCCAATGGAAGCTCCAAAGGAGAAAAGGAAAGATGTGAGCAGAAATCGCAGTTCCGCTTGCTTTCATCCTGAATTGGGCGATACGATTGCCTCGTTGCGGGAGCCCTCTCCTAACTCCCTGAAATTCAACAAATAGTACTATTTATTCAGAATCACCACTACTAATTGTGTTTTTTCTTGTCAGGGGTCAAGGGGCAAGCGTACAAACAGCAGATGTATTTGAAGTCCCTTAACGTTGTCGGATTTAAGTCCTTCGCGGATCGCACCACGCTCGAATTTCATCAGGGAGTCACGGCCATCGTCGGGCCCAACGGTTGCGGCAAAAGCAACGTTCTCGACAGCATCCGCTGGGTGCTGGGCGAACAATCCGCCAAGGCGCTGCGTGGCGGCGAAATGAAAGATGTCATTTTCTCCGGCACCGAGTCGCGCCCGCCGCTGGGCATGGCGGAAGTGTCGTTGACGTTCGGCGACTGCGAGCAGGATCTCGGCGTCGCCTATAACGAAGTCACCATCACGCGCCGCGTTTTTCGCGACGGCGCCAGTGAATACGAAATCAACAAGACGCCGTGCCGCCTCCGCGACATCCAGAGCCTTTTCATGGACACCGGTGTGGGGCGCTCCGCCTACTCGATCATGGAGCAGGGCAGAATCGACCAGATTCTTTCGTCGCGTCCCGAGGATCGCCGGACTATTTTCGAGGAAGCCGCCGGCATCACCAAGTACAAAAGCCAGAAAAAGGAGGCTCTCCGCAAGCTCGAGCACACCGAGGCCAATCTCATCCGTCTAGCCGATATCATTCGCGAGGTGAAGCGCCAGATCGGTTCGCTCCAGCGGCAGGCGGGTAAGGCGCGCCGTTACCGGGCCGGCTTCGATGAACTGGCTGCGCTCGAAAACCGCCTGGGCCGGCGCCAGTTCGATCTGTTTTCCGCCGCGATTTCCTCGCTGCAAGCCGAGGTCGATGGCGCGCGCGACAAGCAGGAGCGACTGAACGCCGGTGTCGCCGCCCAGGAGGAGAAAGTCGGCGCCGCGCGCGGCGATCTCACCTTGATCGAGGCCGAATTGGTCCGGCTGCGCGAAGAGCATAATGCCATCTGCAATGCCCTGGAGCGGGCCGAGCAGCGCGCTGCCACCAACCGCGCGCGCGCCGAGGAATTCGCCGGGCTCCGTGACCAAGCCCGGCAGGAAATCGCCGCCACGGAGGAAAAAATCCGCATCGGTGAGGAGCAACTTGCCTATCTCAACGCGCAGGCCGCGAAATTCACCCAGCTGCGCAATGAGACCCGGCAACGCTTCGACGCCGGGCAGGAAGCGCTCCAGGTGCTCGCCGCCAGAATCGGTGCCACCGAGGCCGGGCGCGCCGAGGCCGGGGAGCGGAGGCTTCAGCAGGAACGCCTCCTCCAAAAACAGGAACAGGAACTGGCTGGGCTGGAGCTTCAACAGCGCAATTTTCAGCTTCGGATCGAATCGCTTCAGTCGGAACAGGCCGCGTTAACGCGGCAGCGTGATGAAGCGCGGGCGGCCGTTGACCGGCAAACCACCTGCGTAACCGAAGCCGAAACGCAACTCGCCGCCCGGCGCGAGGAACTTCAGCATGCGCAGCAGGCGTCCCGCGAGGCCGGGGAAGAGCTGCGCGAGGCCGAAAAAGAGCGTTCCGATGCGGCGCGGATTCAACAGGGCTTGCAGGCCCGCCGGGATGCGCTGGCCCAGCTTGAAGATCAGCACGCCAGCGCACCTCAGGCCGCCCAACGTCTTCTCAAAGAACAAACCGGCGCCGAATTGAATGGGACCCTATCGCAGCATATTTCTGTGCAGGCTGGTTACGAAATTCCGCTCGCGCTTCTGCTCGGGGACGCGGTCAATGCACTGGTGCTCAAGGATGATGCGGCGGCGCAAACTTGGCGGGAAAAGATTTCAGGCAAGGAACAGTGCGCCTTTGCGCCGCTCCGGGCGGCGCGGCCCACGCCCTTGCCATCGCGCGCGGAAACGCATGCCACGCGTTTCCTTGCCGCGCAACCGGTTGCCGGTGAATTGGTCGCCGCGTTGCTGGAGGATGCCCATGTGGTGGACGATCTCGCCGCCGGTTGGAAGCTCAAAGCCGCACAGCCCCAAAGCACAATTGCCACCCGTAACGGGGAGTTGATCACCCGCGGAGGTCTGTTGCTAATAGGGCAGGAAGCGGGCGCCTCGCTTGCCGTCCTGACCCGTCAGTCGGAACTGCGCCGGCTTGAGGTGGAACTTGCTGATTCATGCGGCGGCCTAGCCCAGGCTCAAGCCGTTGCCGATTCGGCCCGCGCCGCTCTTGAAGAAAAGACCACGGCACTCGATCAGGCGCGCGCCACGCTGCAGGAAGCCGAGATTTTTCTCGCGGCGCAACGCCAGGAAGAGAAGGCGGCCCAGGCATCTTTGACGCAGATCGTCCGGCAGGTTGAAGACGGCGCCCGCGAGATGGCGCGGCTCAACGCTCAGGAACAGACCGATCATGAGCAGCATGGCCGCCTGCGCGAGGCCATCGCGTCGGCGGAAGCGGCCCGCCGTGAAGCGGAGAGCGAGTTGGCGGAATTTGAATCGCAGTTGGCCGAACTGGCGGCGAAGGAAGAAGCCCAGACTGCGGCGCTGACGGAACTGCGCGTTGAGCTGGCCACTCAATCCCAGCAATGTGAAACTTGGCAGCAGCAACGCGAACCAGTTGCCAGCCGCCTTCAGGAATTGCGCGATTTGGCCGCGTTGCGCACCCGGGAATCGTCCGAGCACGAACAGCGCGTCGCCCATGCGCACGAGGAAATCGCCGCCGCCGGGATTGAGCGGAGCGAAAAAATCGAGGCACGGGAGCGGGCGGCCCATGAAATCGGGCAGACTCAGACAAAACGAACCGAAGCCCAGGCGCGGATCGACGAGCAGGAGGCGATTTTGCGGACCTTGCGCCGCGAGCAGAATGAGCTTCAGTCGGCCCGTTCCGAAAATGAAGTGAAGCTAGCCGAGCAAAAGCTTTTCCTCGGCAATCTGCGCGAACGCATCCGCCGCGACTACCATAAGGAACTCGAGGAGCTGCCGGAATTAACCGAAGCCGAAACCGGGACCAACTGGACTGCCCTCGAAGAGGACGCCGTGGCGAAACGGGCCGCACTCGAAGCCATCGGGCCGGTCAATCTCGAAGCAATCACCGAATACGATGAACTCGAGCAGCGGTACCGGTTTTTAACCGGACAGGAGACCGATCTTCTCAACGCCAAGGAACAGATCATCAAGGCGATCCAGGAGATCAACCGCACGACACGGCAACTCTTCGCCGAGACCTTCGAACAGGTAAAAATCAATTTTCAGGAAATGTTCGCCGAGCTTTTCGGCGGTGGCAAAGCGACGCTCTCACTGATGGATGAAAGCGATCCGCTCGAATGCGGCATCGATATCGTCGCCAAACCTCCCGGCAAGCAGACTCAAACGGTCAGCCTTCTTTCCGGAGGCGAACGCACCATGACAGCCGTGGCGCTCCTCTTTGCCATCTACATGGTCAAGCCGAGTCCGTTTTGCGTTCTCGATGAATTGGATGCGCCGTTGGATGAATCGAACATCAACCGCTTTATCAAGATTCTCAATCGCTTCGTCCAGCAATCGCAGTTCGTGGTCATTACCCACAACAAGCGTACCATCAGCATGGCTGATGTCCTTTATGGCGTGACCATGGAAGAGCGGGGCATCTCGAAATTTGTTTCAATGCGCCTCCAGAAACGCGATATGACCGCGCCGCGCAATGGAAACGGAGCGCATACCGTTGAGGAAACGGAGACTCTGCCCCCGGTTGGCGAATCAATAGGTGGTTAAACCCCTGGTGCTTTTTTCCGGAGGAATGCATTTTTACGCTTTCCTGATAAATAATTTGAATAAATTGACAACTTGCCGTGTCCAACAAGCGTTAGTTGTTTTGAAGGTTGACAGACTACCCCACCGCCCCTGATGATAACGATGCCAAGACACGAAATATAGTCACAATGATTCCGTGTAATTACTTGCATATCATCATGATTGGGCTTATTGCCAGCTGTTGGGGTGCCGTCGCTTTAGCCGATGATGATGTGACGATTCTAAAGCCACCGCCATCGACTAATGCTCCATCAGCGGCACCGATTGCGCCGGATGGTTTTCCCATTATCCACATATCGTCCCATAAAAAGAGCGCCAATACAATGATCGCTGCTTCGACGCCGTCAACGAATGCGGCATCCGCTTCTTCCTCCGGTGCAAATATCTCTTTATCGTCCGAACCGGACGCAAAGACAACTGGCAAACCGAATATCACAGTTTCCACTGAAGGCGATAAGTACGCACTTGTCGACCCGCCGCCCGGGGACGGGGCCACGGCCTTAACCGCGATTCCGACCAGCGAGCCGTCATCGTTGGGTCCGGCGGTTGAGACCGAATTGCCGGTTGCTCGTCACTCAGAAGCGGATGACCCGGCCTATAGCCCCCCATCGGCGTCTTACCGGAGTTCCATTGTCAGTTCATTACCATCCCTTGCGCCGCCTTCCTCATCCTCGTCCCCCTATTCGTCTCCGAATACCTACCAATCAGCCACTCCATTGCCCAGCATCAACTACAACACGTACACGCCGGTTGAGGAATCGAAGAAAACGCGTACGTATCCATGGAAACGGGACATCATCACGACAGAATTTTGGATTGGGGAAGGAGCCTCGGCCATTAGTTCCACGGATAACAATGGCAGTGCGTGGGATGAAAACTGGCGTTCCAGCAATCACGGCGCCGACTCGCCCAACGATCGCGACGGTTATCTTCCCGCGGCGCATGCGCCCACAGTGAATCCCTTCTATGTCGCGTTGCCGTTCAATGATCTGGCCTATCCTGATCAGGCGCGCCGCTGGCTTCCTGCGGGATGGGAGCGTAGACCCAGGGATGGCAGGCAGGTTTCCGCCTGCAAAGACCGGTGGGTCGAAATTAAAAACGAACAGGGCGATGTCTGCTATGCGCAATGGGAAGACGTGGGGCCGCTTACCTCCGACCATCCCGAATATGTTTTTGGAGACGAACGCCCCGACACCTTCACCCGGGCAGGATTGGATGTTTCCCCGGCAGTGGCCAAGTATCTCGGGATTCAACCGGAAGGAAAAAACCGGCTGACCTCATGGCGCTTTGTCGATGCGGAGGACGTGCCGCCCGGTTATTGGCTGAAATACGACGAGGAAGCATTGATTTTTGCCGCCATGCACGACCTCAATAACAAACGGTCGCATGACATCGATGACGATTCTCAAATTCAACGGCAAATCGCG
>DATJMI010000008.1:0-11473 GCA_035508775.1 Methylacidiphilales bacterium | reverse complement strand
CGCCGCACTCCGGCATACTGGCGTGGCGATTATCACCGGTGGCAGCACCACCGCGGCCGCCTTCTTTACGCTTTGTTTCAATGATTTCATTGGATTGGCCGAACTCGGCATCATCGCCGGCGCCAGCATGATTTTTTGCCTCGTGGCCAATCTCGCTGTCCTCCCAGCGGTATTTATTCTTCGCGACCGGAACCGGACACCCGAACAGTTGAAAGACCAGTCGAACAATTCGGCCTGGCATTTTATTCACACTTGGGATCGCGATCTGGTGCGATGGCCGTGGCTCTGGATCACGCTTTCGGCAATCATCTCCATCATTTCCATCTTCAGCCTGCCTCATCTGAAGTTCGATTATAATCTCCTCCATCTCGACAATCAGTCTGCCGATTCGGTGAAAACGCTTTATCAGGTCATGGACGCCTCCCGCAATGACCAGGGAACCGAAGTTTCCACCATCTATGCTTCCGTGGTGGCGGACAATGTCGCCCAGGCGCGCGATCTCGCCCAAAAACTCGCGGCGTTGCCGTCCGTCGCCAAGGTCGATTCCGTACTCGATTTGCTACCGGAAAACCAGGACGCCAAAATGCCGGTCATCCAGCGCATCGTCGCCGCCGCCAGCGCGCTCAATCTCAAACCGCCGGCCCAGAGCGAGGCCGATATCCCGCGCGCGCGCCGGGACATCGCCAGCCTTCTCAGCCAGGCCAAAGAAGGCTTGAAACAAGCCAAAGGCTTTGCCGGCGTTTCCAAGATCGCCAAGGATGCGGTGACCGCTTTCGGCGAAATGGTCCCCGCGCTGGAACAAGCCAACAAGGCCCTTAATTCCGCGCCGGTGGAAACAATCCAGCAACGATTCAGCGCCTCCTCCAGCGGAGCCTTTAGCAACCTGCAAAGAAACATGGAATTGCTCCGCATCCAAAAAGCCGACCGCCCTTTAACGGTGGCCGATGTCCCGCCGCAACTGCAAAAACTCTTCCTGGCGCCCGACGGCAAAGTGCTGCTCCAGGTTTATGGCAAGCGGGACCTTTGGGAACGGGCACCCGACGAGGAATTCGTCAAACAAGTGCTGGCCGTCGCCCCCAAAGCCACCGGCACGCCCGTGCTCAATTACTGGGCCACCGAATCGCTGCGCGTCAGCTATCTCAACGCGGCGGTCTGGGCTTTTGTCGCCATCGTGGTGCTGATCTTTTTGCATTTCCAAAGCTTAAAATTCCTTTTGTTGACCCTCGCGCCGCTGATCTTGGCGGTGCTTTGGCGCACCGGCGCGATGGTCTGGTTTAACATCCAATTCAATCCGGCCAATATCGTCACTCTGCCGTTGATCATCGGCATCGACGTCGCCTTCGGAGTTTACATTATCGACCGCTATCGCGAAGACGGAAAATTGGACATCTTTTCCGGCAGCACCGGCAAAGCGATCATCATGTCATCGCTGACCTCACTCTTCGGATTCAGTTCCCTCCTCGTCTCGAGCTTTCGGGGCATGTTCGACATCGGCCAACTGATGTCTCTTGGCATCGCCATCGGATTGGTAACGGCCATTTTTATCCTGCCGCAAATTCTCGCCTTGCTTAAGCCGGAGGTGAAAAATGTATCCTCGCCCGGCGCCAAAACGAAAGAAAGAGGGTAGAGGATGCCCACCAATTCCTGGCTTGCCGGGTGTGCCGGGCTTGGAGAAACTGCCCGCCGTGCATGATGTAGCCACCGCGGTGCCGGTTGCCACGGCTGATCTCCCCCGCCTGCAGGTCCGGGCCAAATTCTTTTTTGAGGGCGACCGGAAATTTTATCTCCAGGGAGTGACCTATGGGCCCTTCCGGCCCGCGACCGCAGGCGGCCCCAATCTTCCCATACCCAAAAAAGTGGAGGTCGATTTCGGATTGATGCGGGAACTCGGAATCAACGTCGTGCGGATCTATCACACCCCGCCGCGATGGTTTCTCGACCTGGCTTTAAGCTACCGACTGCGCGTCATGGTGACGGTTCCCTGGCATAAGCGCGTCCTTTTTCTCGACGACCGCGAAACGCTGGAAACGATCCGGCAAAACGTCGCCGCCGCCGCGCAGGCCAACGCCGGGCATCCCTCCATGCTCGGCTTTTTCATCGACAATGAGATCCCTCCTGACTTGGTGCGCTGGTATGGCTCGCGGCGGGTCGAGGAATTCCTCAATTCCCTCGTGCGGATCGTCAAAAAGCACGATCCGGGCGCGCTGGCCACCTACGCGAACTTCCCTCCCACCGAATACCTGCTGCCCAGCGAAGTCGATTTTTACAGCTACAACGTCTATCTCCACCGCAAAAGAGATTTGGTGAATTACCTTGGCCGGCTGCAAAACCTGGCCGGCGACAAGCCGCTTTTCCTGAGCGAATTTGGGATGGATACAATCCGGCATCCTGAAAAAGAACAGGCGCACTTGCTGGCGGAACACGTCACCAGCGTGTTTGAAAGCGGGCTGGCCGGAACCATCATCTTCTCCTGGACCGATGAGTGGTTCACCGACGGCGTCGACGTCACCGACTGGGCCTTTGGCATCGTGACCCGCGACCGTCAGCCCAAACTCAGCTACAAAACATTGCAGCCTCTTCTGAAAAACCCGGACCGTCCGCTCTATCAGCGTTTCAAGCCGGAAACCGAATTGCCCATGGTCACGGTCGTTGTTTGCTCCTACAATGGCGCGCGCACCCTGCGTGACTGCCTCAATTCACTGCAAGACCTTCATTACCCAAATTACGAAGTGGTTTTCGTCGACGACGGCTCCAAGGACCAGACGCAAAAAATCATAACCGAGTATCCGCGCGTGCGGAATATCGTCCAGGTCAACAAGGGACTCAGCGTGGCCCGCAACGTCGGCATCGCCGCGGCGCTGGGCGATGTGATTGCCTTTACCGACTCCGACTGCATGGCCGATCGCGACTGGCTCTATTTCCTCGTTCACTCCCTCCTTTCCGGCGACTTCGCCGCAGTGGGCGGTCCCAATATTTCGCCGCCCGCGACCAACTGGATCCAGGCCACCGTCGGAGCCGCGCCCGGCTCCCCCAGTCATGTGCTCTTAACCGACACCATCGCGGAACATGTGCCCGGCTGCAACATGGCCTACCACAAATGGGCCCTGGAAGGGATCGGCGGTTTTGATCCCGAGTACCGCAAGGCCGGCGACGATGTGGACGTTTGCTGGCGACTGATGCAGCATGGTTATCAAATTGGATTCAGCCCTGCCGCGGTCGTCTGGCATTACCGCCGTTTCGAAGTCCGCACCTATTTTAGCCAGCAGCTCGGCTACGGCGAAGCCGAGGCGATGTTGCGTTACAAGCACCTGCAATATTTCGGGCCGACCGGCTCGGCGATTTGGCACGGCAACGTCTATTCCCAAGTGCGGATGGATTCTTTTTTTACCCGCCCAATCATCTACCACGGCATGTTCGGCTTCGGCCTCTTCCAGTGCATTTATCCCAAACGCTATTCGCCCTTCGCCGCCTTGCTCGGCAGCCTCGAATGGCTGGCCGTGACCCTCTTCGTCTTTTTTCTGTCAATCCCGCCCCTCCTTTCCTGGCTGCGGTTGATTCCTCTCATCATGTTCGGCATGACCCTCGGCGTCGGATTGATCTATATGGCGCAGGCGCGGATCGAGGCGAAATTCGATAGCGTTCCCGCGCGCCTCCTCTTGCTTTACCTCGCCATTATGCAGCCGTGGCGCCGGGCCTGGGCGCGTTATTTCACTTGGTTGCGCGGCAAGCGGACACCACCCGCGGTCATCGAAACCAAGGAAGACGCGCCGCATCTCGCGGTAAACTGGAGCGCGGCGGGACAGCTCGCCTTCTGGAGCGAAACCGGACTGGACCGTTCCCATCTGCTGGCCAAAACAGACCAACTGCTCGAGGAAGAGGGCTGGAAATTCTCGCTCGATACCGGCTGGACCAATTGGGACCTTCATATTTTCGCCAGCCGATGGTGGAACCTGCGCCTGCTTTCCATGACGGAAATTTATCCGCATGGGCGGCGTCTGACGCGGGTGGGAAATTTTCTCAACGTCAGCACTTTTTCATCCTTGGTCGGCGGGCTGCTCTTCACTTTTTCGCTGGTCATCATGCTGTGGCGCCCGCTCAGTTCTCTTTATGTTCTGGCGGCGGTCTCCTTCCTGGCGCTGCTCTGGCTGATTCACGGACTGCGGTTGCGGCACCGGCTGGCCGAATTGGTGGAAGTCGCCGCGATCCGCGCCGGCCTTCAGCCGCTGGGGAAACGCAAGCCGGGCACGAAAGGATAGCTTCCAGGCCCAACGGGACCATTTCACCTTGAATCTCTACCGCCGCGTCACCAGCTACTACCGCCCTTATCTCGGCACGATCTGCTTCAGCCTGATGCTGATGGCCGTGGCCGCGAATTTGAATCTGATCAAATTCTGGCCCATTCGCTGGGTCATCGATCACGTCGTCACAGTCAAAAACGGAACGGTCAACTGGACCGGCCTGAGCCTCACTCCCGCCCACGCCGCGCTCGTGGCGGCCTTCTCGCTGATCATCCTCTGGCTCATGGCGGCATTTCTCGGCTTTTGGCGAAATTACGTCTCGATTGAAGTCGGATTGAAGGCGCTCTTGCAACTCCGCACCCAGCTCTATTCCTATCTCCAATATTTGCCGCTTCATTTTCACGACCGGAGGCGTAGCGGCGATTCCATCTTCCGCGTCGCCTATGATTCCCAGGCGATTCAGACCTTTTTTAATCGCGGCTTCGACACCATTTTCGGCTCGGCCATCACCCTGGCCACAACCTTCGCCTATATGTGGGCCATGGATGCTTCCCTGGCCTGCCTCTCTCTCCTCATTTTACCTTTTCTTTGGTTCACCATTTACTTTTTCTCCCATCGTATCCGCAGCCAAACCACGCGCCTTCAGCAGGAAGAAAGCGATGTGCTCGCCCGGGCCAGCGAGGGCCTGACCAGTATTCGTGTCGTCCACGCCTTCGGCCAGGAAGAGTACGAAGTGCGGGAATTTGCGCGCGAAGCCAAGGCCAGTTACACCGCCAACCTTAACCTAACCCTCACCAACGCCATCTCAACCGTCGTAGTAACAGGAGTCATGGCGCTGGGCCAGGCGCTCGTCCTTTATGTCGCCGCCTTGCACATCCTCGAAGGCCGGTTGAGCGTCGGCGACCTCATGCTCTTCCTGGCCTATCTCAACTTGCTCTATCAGCCGCTGGAACAGCTTAGTTATACCGCCTGGGCGCTGGAAGGCGCGCTGGCCAGCATGCAGCGCGTCTTCGAAATTCTCGACGCGGAGGACTCGGTGCCGGAAAAACCGGACGCGAAACCGATGCCGCGCGCTCGCGGCGCCATCGCCTTTGAAAATGTCGGTTTTGCCTATGAGCCGGAGCATCCTATTTTGCGCGGAATCAATCTCGAAATTAAGCCGGGCCAGACCATCGCCTTGGTGGGTGGAACCGGCGCGGGCAAAACGACGCTGCTTTCTCTTGTGCCCCGCTTTTACGACCCCGTCTCGGGCCGCGTGCGCATCGATGGCTTTGACGTGCGCGAGGCCACGAAAAAATCGCTCCGGGCCAACATCTCCGTTGTTTTGCAGGATACTCTTCTGCTCTCCGGCACGGTGCTGGAAAACATCGCGTATGGCCGCCCCGACGCCAGCCGCTCCGAAATCCGCGCAGCAGCAGCAGCGGCCCAGGCCGACGACTTCATTCAGAAACTTCCGCGCGGTTACGACACCGAAGTCGGCGAGCGGGGCGTGCGGCTCAGCGGCGGCCAAAAGCAGCGGATCGGCCTGGCCCGCGCTTTCCTGAAAAACGCGCCGATTCTGCTCCTCGATGAACCGACCAGCGCGCTCGATCTCGAAACTGAAGCCGAAATCATGGAGACGCTTCAGGCGCTGATGCGGCGCTTCACCACGCTGATCGTCACCCATCGCTTGGGCACGATCCATCACGCCGATTGCATTCACGTTCTCGAAAATGGCGCCATTGCCGAATCGGGCGCCGGTCCGGAACTTCTGGCGCGCGGCGGCGTTTACGCCCGGCTCTGGAACGCGGCGCTGCGGGAAAAGCGGCCCGTCGTCGTCGCTCCATCGCCGTCGTAGTCGTTTATCCTGTCTTTATTTTTCATGTTTTGCTGTTAAAAAATGGAAGTTTTCAACGGATGAAACCGGAAACTCTTTTTAGATTTTTCAACAGGCTCCGGGCTTGTGGCGCCTTGGTCTCCATCATTTTCGCTTTTACCGTGCTCTACTGGGGAGCGCCGAGGGGTGGTCTCCGACCAATATACGATCATCGCATCTCCTTCGAAGCGTGGTTCGACTTGCAATGTTTTCTTCTGCAGGCCTGCTCCTTATTTTGTTATGCCGGCGCTCTCTTTGCGATCATCGGCCTGGTTGGCCGGATTTTTGCGTGCAAGCGTTACGGCGGATTGGCCGTCTCCTAATTTAAAGACACGACCGTCTTTACTGCGCTCTCGCTTTTTGCAGAGACTTTTGCTTATCTATCCTTTCCATGAAAATGTTCCCCTCTCTCCGTTACCGTCGTTTTGTTTTCGCCGGCATGCTCGTTCTGGCGCTGAGTTTTGGTTTTATCGCGCCGCTCTTCACCGGAAGCACGCTGCAAGCCCAAACCCCACCGCCCGCTCCTTCCGGCGCAGCCTCGCCATCGCCGGATAAAGATACTGAAAGCGGAAAGCCGATCATCACCACGCCCTCGGGCCTCAAGTATGTCGATCTTGTCGTGGGCACCGGACCGGCGGTGAAAAACGGGGATCATCTCGCGGTCAATTACGTAGGCACGCTGCAGGACGGAAAGAAGTTTGATTCGTCCTACGACCGCAACCAGCCTTTTGATCTGGTGCTGGGTGTCAGCCAGGTTATTCAGGGTTGGACCGAGGGTCTTGCCGGCATGAAAGTCGGCGGCAAACGCAAGCTGATTATTCCGCCGCAGCTTGGCTATGGACAACAGGGCGCCGGCGATGTGATTCCGCCCAATGCGACACTGATTTTCCAAGTCGAAATTGTGTCCGACGCGGATGCCAAATAAAAGGCGGGATTGAGCGGCGCCTTATGGGGACATCTTCGCGGCTATTCGGAACAGACGGAATCCGTGGCCGCGCCAATGAATATCCGCTGACGCCGGAGATCGCCGCCGCTTTTGGCCGCGCCGTGGCGGCAAAATTTGGCCGGCCCGGCCAGCCGGTGCTCATCGGACGCGACACTCGGATCTCGGGGCCGATGCTGGAGCAGGCCGTCGCGGTGGGAATTGCGTCGATGGGCGCCGGCGTTCTGCTCATGGGTGTCATGCCCACTCCGGCGGTGGCATTTCTGACGCGGCGGCTGCGCGGCAGCGCGGGCGTCGTCATTAGCGCCTCGCATAATCCTTTTTACGACAATGGCTTGAAAATTTTCAACGCGGACGGCTTCAAGTGCGACGATGCGCTTGAGATCGAACTCGAGGAGATGATTCTCGGCGATGCGCTGCGCGGCCAGGGCGTGACCGGTGAAAAAATGGGATCCATTGCTTCGTGGCCCGATGGCGCGGCCCGTTACGCCGATTTTGCCACCGAAGCTTACGGCCAGGGCCTCGATCTGCGCGGCATGCGCGTGGTCATCGATGCCGGACACGGCGCGGCTTACCAAACGACGCCGCGCGTGCTGCGCGC
Source organism: Methylacidiphilales bacterium (assembly GCA_035508775.1). Lineage (GTDB taxonomy): Bacteria > Verrucomicrobiota > Verrucomicrobiia > Methylacidiphilales > UBA1321 > JABDGH01. Next base: position 3,836 of record DATJMI010000008.1, on the reverse strand, counting down.
GCTCGGGGCTGAAGTGCAGACCCTGAATGCCGAACCGAACGGCACCAATATCAATGACGGCTGCGGCAGCACCTATCCCGATTTAATGCAAAAAGCAACGCCCGCGTTCGGCGCGCAAATTGGCCTGGCGCACGATGGCGACGCCGACCGGCTCATTTGCTGCGACGAGACCGGCTCCCCGCTCGACGGCGATGAAATGCTCGCGATTATCGCGCTCGATTTTCTCCAGCGGGGCAGGCTCGCCGCCAACACGCTGGTTGCCACGGTGATGAGCAATCTCGGCCTGGATGAATGCCTCGCGGCGGCGGGTGGAAAACTTTTGCGCGCCGCGGTGGGCGACCGCTACGTGCTGGAACTCATGCTCGAGCACAAGCTCAACGTCGGCGGCGAACAATCGGGCCATGTGATCCTGAGCGACTACAACACGACCGGAGACGGACTCGTCACCGCGCTGGAATTGCTGCGGATCATGAAATCGCGCGGACAGCCCTTGAGCCGGCTCCGTCTCGGCATGCGGAAATATCCGCAGCTCCTCGTTAATCTCAAGGTTCGCGAGCGCGTCCCACTCGAAGAGTTGCCCGAGGTAACCGCAACCATCAAGGCCGTCGAGAAAGAACTCGGCGCGAGCGGCCGCATCCTGCTCCGCTATTCCGGCACGGAACCGAAGATTCGTCTCCTGGTCGAGACTCGCGACGAAGAGCTTCTCCAGCCGGTCGCCGACCGGATTCTTGCACCGGTCAGGAAACATTTGGCCGCTTAGAGAGCATTCCGCTCGCTGCGGGTCGAACAAGCAGGCAAATTCCGTTAAAAAACCGGCAACACCCTTTCCAGCAATTTCGCGCTGCTGAGGACGCCGGGCACGCCCGCCCCGGGATGAGTGCCCGCGCCGACGAGAAAAAAGTTCTTCACGTCTTCGCTGACGTTGTGGGGCCGGAACCAAGCGCTTTGGGTCAGGATCGGTTCGAACTGGAAAGCCGAACCGAGATGGGCATCGAGCCGTGTCTCGAAATCACGCGGGGTCCAGATGATTTTGCTGATGATATGCCGGCGAAGATCGGGGCAAAGTTTTTCCAGCGAAGCAAGAATCACCTCGGCATAGCGTTCCTTGACCGATTCCCAATCGATCTTTCCTCCAAGGTGAGGCACCGGCGAGAGGACATAGAAACATTCGCAGCCCGGCGGCGCCAGGGAGGTATCGGTCCGGGTCGGGGCATGGAGATAGAGCGAAAAATCGCCCGCGAGAATTTTTTTGTTAAAGATATCCTCAAGCAATTCCTGATAACGTTCCGTCAGGACAATGGTATGGTGGGCCAAATCGGGATAGGTCCGGTCCGTGCCGAAATAGATCAGGAATAGACTCATCGAGTAGCGCATGCGATCGAGCCGGGCATCGGTCCATTTCTTTCGCGCCGTGGCGGGCACCGCTTTTTTGTAGAAATGGGCCACGTCGGCGTTGGAAACGACCACCGTGGCGTCAAGTTTTTCACCCGAAGCGAGCCGGACGCCGCAAGCCGAGCCGTTTTCCACCAGCAACTCCTCGACGCGGGCGTTGAGCCGGATTTTGCCACCCATTTCGGTGAAGAGCCGCACCAAGGCCTGCACCAGCGCGCCCGTCCCGCCCATCGCGAAATGAACGCCCCATTGGCGTTCGAGATAATGAATCATCGCGTAGATGGAGGAGGACTGAAACGGATTGCCTCCGATGAGCAGCGGGTGAAAGCTGAAGACCTGCCGCAGCAGCGGATGTTTCACGTAGCGGGAGACGAGGCGAAAAACCGACTCATGAGAACGAAGCCGGATCAGGTCGGGCGCCACCCGCGCCATATCGGCGAAAGAGGAGAAAGGCTGGTCGGCGAGATCCGTGAAGGCGCGGTCAAAAATGGCGCGCGACTTTTCGGCGAATTGGAGATAACCGGCCACGTCATCCGGATTGAACTTTTTGATCTGCCCGACGATCTCGGCCTCAACACCGGTATAGTCGAAGACTTGTCCGTCATGAAAGACGATCCGGTAATAAGGCGTGACCGGGACAATCTTCACATAGTCCTCGGTCTTTTTTCCGGCCAGGGCGAAAAGTTCGTCGATCAGAAACGGCGCGGTGATGATGGTCGGACCGGCATCGTAGGTGAAGCCCTTGTCCTTGAAAACGTAGGCGCGGCCTCCCGGCTTGTCGCGCATTTCAAGGATGGTGGTGTCGTATCCCCTCGCTTGCAGGCGAATCGCCGCGCCCAGGCCACCGAAGCCGGAACCGATGACGAGGGCGGTGGGGGCTTCGCGAGATGGCAACGTGGTCACAGGCAACCACGGTAACAAAGCAGCCCTCGCGATCAAAATAAACCGCAACGACTTTTCGGACAGCCTCTAGTCGCTGTTGGTTCCGACGGGCCCGTTCTTGGCGACTTCGCTCATCGGCGGGTTAACCATTTCTTCCGCATCTTCTGGAAGAATGCGCCGCTCGACTGCACGGACAATGTATTTGGGATCGTCATCACGCTGAATCGTCAGTTCCACGCCGGTACCGGGCTGGCCGCGCAAAGCGAGATGGATTTCATCTTCGCTAAGCGACGAGGTCAGATTCTTATCGATCTTGATGATGATATCGCCCACACGAAAACCGTAATCGACAGCGGGACCGCCTTTGGTCAAACCGGCGATGACCGGAAGACCGGTAACTTTGTCGAAAACCAGGCGCACGCCAATGCGGCCCAAACCCGTATGCTGCTCCGCTAAAACCGGCTGAAAAGGCTTGGGCTTGTTGGTATCGTCGGGTGGCGTGTAGGTTTGCGCCACCGCCATGGCGGGAAGAAGACCGATAAAACAGGCGGCAAAAATCGTTTTCATGATGTCAGCCTTTCTGGTTAAGCCGGTAAGTTGGCTAAAGGTTTTATAGCTACTTCCGTAAAAATGTACAGAAAAACATCTCAACCATGCGTTTTGACATAATCCGGGACTAAGATTCCACCACATCCCCAATCTCAATCCCAATATTGCGCGCCAGACGTATCGCATCAGTGGGCAACGGTTTGTGCCGTTCCAGAACCTCATCAAAGTCGCGCAGTTGCATCTTGCCGTTAACGGTTGCCACCATCGAACCCTTTTCGCCGGCGATGAGCGCCAGCACAGCCATTTCGCCCATCCGGCTGGCCAGAAGGCGGTCATAATGGGTAGGCGTTCCACCGCGCTGGACATGGCCAAGCACGGTGAGGCGCACTTCCTGTTTGACCTTTTCAACCGCGCTCAAGCGTTGCAGGAACTCGGCGCCCTGGCATACACCTTCGGCCACGATGATGACGCTGTTGTTGTGTCTGTTGGTAAAGCGCCGGTCCAGCACCTCAACGATTTTATCGATGTTCATCCGGAATTCGGGAATGACGGCGACTTGGGAACCGGTCGAAATCGTCGTCATCAAGGCCAGATAACCGCTGCCGCGGCCCATCACTTCAACGACAAAACAACGCCGGTGCGACGCCGCCGTGGCCCGGATCATATCGACGAGGCTGATGATGGTATTGAGGGCGGTGTCGACGCCAATACCCATATCGGTGCCGAAAAGATCATTGTCGATCGTCCCCGGCAGGCCAATGACGGGAAGCCCGAACCGGTTCAACGCCCGGGCGCCTTTGAGCGAACCATCCCCGCCAATGACGATGAGACCGCCAATGCGATGCTTCTCCAGCACCTTGAGCGCGCGCAACTGGCCCTCCTCCTTTAAAAACTCGGCGCAGCGGCTGGTTTGCAGAAATGTGCCGGCATCGCGAATCCGGCCCGAAACGATATGGGAATCGAGCGGAACGATTTCGTTATCCAACAGGCCCTGGTAGCCATTCCGCACCCCG
>DATJMI010000007.1:0-6192 GCA_035508775.1 Methylacidiphilales bacterium | reverse complement strand
AAATTCGCCCCGCGGCGCGCGCGCGTCGGCCAGTTCGCGGTGGCGGGGTACCCTCAACTGGCGCAGAATGAAGACCATTTCCCAAAGCGGGAAAAATATCCACATCAGAAGCACGGCGACGGCTAGAACCACCGATCCGGTGAAAAAATAGGAGCCCAAGCCGCTGGCCAGCCAGATCAAGGCCATGCCGATCTTGCGGTACATGGCAAAATTTAAATGGAGCAAGTAAATCCCCATCATGACGAGAGCCATGCAGCCGATTAATTGTTGCAAATTCATGGATGAACCCGTTCAGGCCAACAAGCGGAAGAGAGACGGCCTTCAAGCCCCGGTCTCTATTCCACGGTGTAAAATACAGGACGTTTGACGAGCCGGTTCTCTGTCCGCATACTCACCTCAATCTATGCTGCTGCCGGGCACGGTCAACTTTTTTGCCGATATCGGGATTGTCTACGCCTTTTGGCATTCGAATGACGCCGGCAAGTTTGTTATCGGCTTGCTGATGCTCGGGTCAATCTTTAGCTGGTCGGTCATGGTGATGAAATTCATGATGGTACGCCGGGCGCGGCGCGAATCGGCCCGCTTTCTGCGCCGGTTCCGTGCCGCGCGCAAGCCGCTGGCGATTTATCAAAACCGTGAGGCTTATCCCGGATCGCCGGCCTACGCGGTCTATTTGGCCGGATGCCGGGAGCTGACCTTCCATCTGCTCGGGACGACCGAAATCGACGAGACCTTCGGCTCGAGGCTGTCGGAAGCGGACCGCATTTCGGTGGTGGCGATGAATTCGGTCCGTTCGAGCCTCGAGCGCGAGGTCGGCGAGCAGGCCCTGAGAATGGAAGACCGGATGACGGTTCTGGCGACGGCGGTCAGCGGCGCGCCTTTTCTCGGCTTGCTCGGCACGGTTTGGGGCGTCATGGACACTTTCAGCGCGATTGCGGAGCAAGGCTCGGCCAGCCTGACGACCATGGCGCCGGGCGTGTCGGGCGCGTTGATCACAACGGTGACGGGGCTTTGCGTCGCGATTCCGGCGATGTTCGGCTATAACTATCTGGTGGTGACGCTGCGCGGCATGACGGTGGAACTCGATAATTTCGCCGCGGAACTCGCTTCGGCATTTGAACACCGTTACCTCGACATGGGCAGTCCCGCGCCCCGCTGAACCGGTCATGAAACGTTATTCCCAGCGTTCCGGACACACCGCGATGGCGGAGCTTAACGTCACACCGCTGCTCGATCTTGCTTTCGTGCTGCTGATTATATTCATCATCACGACGCCCCTGCTGGAGAGCAACATCCCGATGCAGCTTCCGACCGGTTCTTCCCGCAATTCGCCGCCCCCCGATCCCAAATCGCTTCGGACCGTGAGCATCGACGCGCGCGGGCAGGTTTATCTCGGCGATCAGCCCATCGGTTTACCGGAGCTTGAGCGGGAGTTAAGCGCGTTCAGCCGCGCGACGCCCGACGCGGCGGTGATCGTGCGCGCCGACAAATCGCTCCGGTACCAGCAGGTGGTTGATGTGGTCGACACGCTGCAACGGGCGCAGATCAGCCGGATGCGCCTGGAAAATGTCACGCCGTAGGCATAGCAAAAAGGTCGTCATTTCAGACTATCGAGCGCGGCTTGTACTTCCTGAGCGCTCTCCTTGGTCTTCGCATGGAGCGATGTCCAGGCAATCTTGCCGTCCTTCACGATGAAAGATTGGCGCGAGGCGAGGGGAAGAATGCCCATCATCATCGGCACGCCGAAAGCCGCGGCGACCTTGCCGTCGGTGTCGGCTACGAGCGTGAAAGGAAGTTTGTATTGGTCCTGAAAATTCTTTTGTGCGGCGGTGGTGTCGCGGCTGACGCCGATGATCTGCAGGCCCTGGGCCTGAAGCTTGCTATAATCGTCGCGCAGGGAGCAGGCTTCCGCCGTGCAGCCGGACGTGCCGGCTTTCGGATAGAAGTAAACCAGAGTGATTCCCTTGGCGTAGATGTCGGCGAAATGAACCGGCGCCCCGTTCTGGTCAACGGCGGTGAGATTGGGCGCGGGCGCGCCGGCGGCGAGTGGATCGGCCCGCAAAGTGGCGGCAGTGAAGAAGGAAAGACCAAGGAGGGAGAGAAGCGGGCGCATAACGAGGAAGTTACCGGTGCGATGGTTGACTAGCGAGTTCATTTAAATAAGGAACAACAAAACCACCAAATACAAGAAATAGCAATTATATGAACTAGCCCTATGGCAAAGCCCTTCAGCCAGCATTTTCGCCATGGTTGATCAATTTCTCGCTCTTCTGAGTATGCCCACATAAACACTATTCCCAAAACTGGCCCCTCAAATAATGTACACAACCCAGTTCCGCAACATTGGGAACAGACATAGAGCGATCCCTCCCGGTATTGCGAAGACTACATGGTATAGCGTGCGCAAGACTAAAACGTATAGAGTTACTCTCATTAAGGGCTACTGTATGCTTGTGAGAAATGGAGATAGGTACCGTTTCAGATCCCGTGAAAGAGCTCCCGCCGATGATTGCCGCGATTGAACACGTGAAAGGTAACCCCGTGCAAGTGCCTTCGGGCGTTTCGCGGCATGACTTCTTTGAGTCGCTCCCATTCCTTTTGCCAAGATTACGCAAATGGTGCCTGGCCCACGTTTTTCCGAGAATGCTTTTAATCGCGGTGTGCTCTTGGGTTTGCTATGGTTGGTATGTAGAGTTCATTTAGGTGCCATGGCGCTGGCCTCGTTGCAGTTAAATTCGCGCCTCATGGGGCGCCACCATTTCTTCGTGCTCTTCCGCATCGGCGGAGTCAAGTTCCTCGCGGACGGGGCGCGACTTGTCCTCCTCGGGGGCCATGATGTCATAGAGGCATGGCACGACGAGGAGGGAAAAGAGAGTCGAGACCAGCACTCCCCCGATAATCACCACGGCCATGGCGACGCGCACCTCCGCGCCCGGGCCGATGCCAAGCGCCGGCACCACCGAGGCCGCGATCGTCGCGGTCGAAGTCATGACAATCGGGCGCAGCCGGATCGGTCCGCCTTCCAGCACCGCGTCGCGCAGCGACCGCCCGTGCTCGCGCCGCTGTTTGTTGAAGAATTCGACCAGCAGGATCGAATTTTTCAGCGTGATTCCCATCAGCACAATGATTCCGATCAGGCTGTAGAGATTCAACGTGTTATGCGTCACCAACAACGACAGCAGCGCGCCGGTGAGCGAAAATGGAATCGCGATCATCACCGGGATGGGATGAATAAAGCTGTTAAATTGCGCCGCCAGCACCATGTAGGAAACCACCAGTGCCATTACCAGCAGGAAGATAAAAGTTTTACCCGCATCGATCACATCCTTGGAGGCCCCGACTTCGGTCATCGTATAACCGGGCGGCAGGACATCGTCCGCGGTCTTCCGCGCGAATTCCATCACCTGGTCGAGCGATTTTCCCGTGGCTGTATTGGCGTAGATGTTAATGGCCCGCTGCCGCATTTCGCGCGTGATGGTCAGCAACATTTTCTCTTCCGTAACTTTGGTGACCGACGAGAGCGGGATGAGTTCCCCGTAATCGGTCCAGATGAAAAGCTTGTCGATATCCGCCGCGGTTTGCCACTGTTCCGGCCGGAGCCGCAGCCGGACGTCGTAGCGCCGGATGCCGTTGGTGAATTTCCCCTGCCGCACGCCGCCGATGGCCGTATTGATGGTGTCGGCGATGTCCTGCACGTTCACCCCGCTGGCCGCGGCCTTGGCGCGGTCGGGTTCAACATGCACCTCGGTGACGCCGTCACGGAAATCGGTATCGATGTCCGTCATCAATCCGCTGGCGGCAAAATGTTTCGTCATCTCGGCCACTTTTTCCTTCAGCACGCCGTAATCGCCGCCGCGCACGCTCAATTCGAGATTTGTTCCCCGCTTGGCGCCGCCGAAACTGCCCGATGGATTGATGATGAACGCGGTGAAATCGTGGGGAATTTTCCTGGCGATTTCATCCCGCACGAAATCCATCACCTGCTGTTGGCTCGCCTTGCGCTGGTCACGGTCCTTGAGCGACACGAACGCGATTCCCTTGTTCGTCTCTCCGCCGTTGAAGCCGCCCATGTTCACGAAATAATGCGAGACCGACGGCTCCGCCTTCAGGATGTTTTCCAATTCCGCCGCCTTGGCTCCGGTGAACGCCAGCGATGATCCGACTGGCGTCTGGTACTGGATGATAAAGACGCCGATATCCTGGGTGGGCAAAAATTCCATATTGATCAGTTTGATGGAACCAAGCGATCCCGCGAACAACAGCACGGCCAGAACCACCACTTTCCAGCGGTTCCGGAGCGCCAACTCCAGCAGCCTCCGGTAAGCCCGCGCCACCTGCGCGTAAATCCGGTCGACAAACCTGGCGAAACGCGATTCGTCCTTCCGAGCGGTCATGAATTGCGAGCAACGCATGGGCGTGAGAGTGATCGCCTCAAGCAAGGACAATCCCACCGCCGTCGAAATCGTCATCCCGAATTGAAACAGGAACACGCCCACCATCCCCATCGCCCCTTTCATCAGCAACACCGGCAGGAAAACGGCGATGACCGAGATCGTCGCCGCCGTCGCCGCGAAAGTGATTTCGCGCGCGCCGTCGAGGGCCGCTTGCCGCGCCGTTTTGCCCATGTGAAAGTGGCGCACAATATTTTCCAGCACCATAATCGCGTCGTCCACCACGATGCCGATGGCCAGCGACATCCCCAGCAGGGTGAAAAAGTTGATGGTGAACCCGAACAGATCCATTACGATGAATGTCCCGAGGGCGGAAGTCGGAATTGACAGCAAGACGTTGAAAGTCGAACTCCACGACCCGAGAAACGCCCAGCAAACCAGGCCGGTCACCAGCACCGAAATCAGCACGGTTATCTCCGTCTCGTCGATGGCCTGCGAGGTGAACCGCGTTCCATCGAAATTCACCCACATATGCATATCGGGCGCGGTCACTTTGAGTTCGCGGTTGATCTGATCGACGAAGTTCCGCACGTTTTCGCCGACCGCCACGTCATTTTCGCCGTGCTGTTTCTGGATTCCCACACCCAGGGTCACCATGCCGTCGCTTCGTGCCATGCTCCGCGTATCCGACAGGCCATCCTCCACGGTGGCGACGTCGCGGATATGGATGTCCGAATGATAAATCCGTTGCCCGCCCCGCTGGGTGATGAGGAGATCGCCCAATTGTTGCGGTGAGAGCGCTTCGCCCATCGTCCGGACGTTGATTTGTTCGCGCCCGTTTTCGAGATAGCCGGAGGCGGTTTCGCTGTTTTCCATTTTTAACGTATTGCGCACATCGAGGATCGTCAGTTGCTGCGCGCTCAGTTTATCGTTGTCCGCCCAGATACGGAGATTGCGATCCGACCAGCCGCCGAGCACCAGGTTCCCCACGCCGGGAATCACCCGGAGCCGGTCGCGCAGGTTCAGGTCGACATAGGTCAATACCTCCTTGAACGAACGCTTGGTCGAGGTTACCGCCAGCCACATGATCGGGTTGTCGTCGGTGTTGATCTTCTCGATTGTCGGCGGCTGCACGTCGTCCGGCAGTTTCACCGAACGCAACTTCGAGTTCGTCTCCTGCAGCGCGGCATCGATATCTTTCGTGGTGTAGAAGGAGAGCTTGATCGACGCGTAGCCCTGCCGCATGTTCGCCTCGATATCCTCGAGGCCCTGGACGGAAATCACCGCCTGCTCGATCGGCTCGACCACTTCCGTTTCCATCACCTCGGGCGAGGCGCTGGCCCAGTTCGCTTCAATGGTGAGGACGGGCTGGGTTGCTTCGGGGAGCTGGCTCACACCGAGGCGGGTGAAGCAAATGGCGCCGAAAAACATCAGCGCGCCCATCAACATCCAGGCGAAGACCGGACGCCGGATCGAAAGATCGGAAAGCGTGACCATGCGCTACCTGGGATGAGAGGTTCCGTTTCCCGCCGCGGCCGGTGTCGCCATGCCGTTCGTACCGGATCCCGGACGCATGACAGGCTGGACCGTCTCGCCATACAATTCCTGTTCCGGATGAGACCGGCTTTCGAGCCGCACCAGCAGGCTGTAGGCGCACGGCACGACCAGCAGCGTGAAAAAAGTCGAAACCAAAACGCCGCCAATCACCGTAATGGCCATCGGAATGCGGCTCTCGGCTCCCGGGCCGAGCGCAAGCGCCGGCGGGACCGCCGCGGCCAGCGTGGCCAGCGAAGTCATCAGG
>DATJMI010000006.1:0-15336 GCA_035508775.1 Methylacidiphilales bacterium | reverse complement strand
GCCGGGCCGGGCGGCGGACTCGTTTTCGGAAAGATGCTGCGATCCCTCGATAAAGGAGCGTTCCGTCAACCAGAGGGTGACCAGGGCCAGCCCTCCAGCCGCCGCGAAAAAAGCGGTTAGGTGGGCCGGGCCGCCAACGGCGGCCCGCGCCAGCGCCGACATCGGAGAATGGGCCAATGCCATGAATTTGTGCTGCATGGCCGGCGGCATATACTTACCGCCCGCCTCTTCACTCATCTGAGTCGCCGAGATGCTGAGCGATCCGGCCACGAAGGTGACTCCGAAAATCAAGAGGAAAGGAATGATCTGGGCAAAAAGACGCGCCTTGCGCAAACCGAGCCAGCGAATGAGGCCAAAGGAAAAAAGTCCGTCGATGCAGGTCACCATAACCGCCAGCGCGAACCAGAGAGCGTAGCCCCAGAGAAATCTCGGGTTGCCGCCAAACATGAAGGTGCGGACGTTGATGTAGGGAATGATGATGAAGCCGTCGACCAGGCACGACTGGAGCGCGTTGCCAAAAAGACGCGCGGCGAGCACGGCGCGGGGCGAAACCGGCGAGCTTAGCAATAAGCTGCTGTCGTCCTGCTCGTGCAGAACGACGAGCGCGCGCATCAGCCCGCCGCTCACCATGACGAAAAGGAGAAAACTCCACATCGCCGTGCTGATTCCGGTAATGAGAGCCCCCTTGTCCTCGGAAGGAGAAAGCCAGGCGTAAGTCACCAGTGAAAACGCGGCCACATGCAACGCGGCCAAAAAGGTGAGGCCGAAAAGAGCGCCGCCGGCCTGCAAAAGGCGGTCGCGCCAGGTATGGCCGGCCAGATGCTTTCTTATTCCCTGTTTGATATCGATCCACACGAGCAGAAGCCCAATCCGGAACGAGTGCGTCCACGAATGGCGAAAAGGAGCGGTTTGCGATGCGCCGGCCATTTTGATTCCTCAAGGCGGCAGACTTTTCCCTTCCTGAATCAACTGAAGGAAAATTTCCTCCAAGGAACCGCCGGCGCGGCCCGAGTGGGAGCGCAATTGTTCCATCGTTCCCTCGGCAATGAGGCGTCCGTTGCTCATGATGCTGATCCGCTCCGCCAGCCGCTCGGCCACTTCGAGAATATGGGTGGTGAGAATGACCGAGCCGCCCTGGTGAATAAACTCGAGCAGAATATCCTTCACCAGCCGCGCGGCGGAAGCGTCGAGCCCGGTCAGCGGCTCATCGAGCAGGATCAATTTCGGCTCGTGGATCAGGGCGCTGGCCAGGGCGATTTTCTGCTTCATGCCGCGGGAATATGATTCGATCCACTCGTGCCGGCGGTCCCAAAGCAGAAGCCGTTCGAGAAGTTCCTGCGCCCGGCGGCGAGCCAAGCCCGGTTCGACCCCCCAAAGCGCCGAGACAAACTCGAGATGCTCCATCGGGTTGAGCTTGCCGTAAAGCACCGGGTCGTCGGGAATGTAGGCCAGCGGCTGCTTCGCCCGCCGCGGTTCGGCCACGGCATCGGTGCCCATCACGCGAATCTCCCCCGCATCGGGACGGATGAGACCGGAGATCATGCGCAACGTCGTCGTCTTGCCCGCGCCGTTGACGCCGAGAAAACCGTAAAGCATGCCGCTGGGCACGCGCAAACTGAGCTGATCGACGGCGGTTTTCGGACCGAAACGTTTGACGAGGCCGTTGATTTCGCAGGCGTATTCCATCCCCCTCAAAAGGACAGGGAATCGCGCGGCTTGTCAAAGCCGGCGTTCCGCGCGCGCGCCGTCACGAAGCCTGGTATCGCTTCCAATCGCTCAGGCTAAGTTTGAGCATTTTATTGGCGGCGTTTTCGAGCCAGTCTTTGGGAAGTTCCTTCCAGGCGGCACGGATCCGTTTGCGTCCTTTCGGCGTGCCGAGATGAATGTTGGCGGTCTCCTGGCCCATGGAATAGAGGAGCGCGGCGATGTCTTCATGATGAACGACCTCCTCGATGTCGATGCGGCTGCAATCGGGCGCGAGTCGGCGCACAAGCCAGCCCTCGCGGATTTTGTAATGGGGATCGGCGCAACGGATCGCGGAGCGCACCGTGGTTTCGAGCCACGGATTCCCCCGGCCGGGGCGCGCCTTGCCTTGGGCCCAGAGACAGGCGGATGGAACGGCCGATTTGGCTTCACGGACGAGGATGCCGCCCTGCCATTGGACGACTGCGAGATACCGGTGGCGGCCCAGGCTGCCCAGACCCTTGGGCTTGGTCGGAATGCGGTATTCGGGCTCGGCGCCGCGCGGGAGAATCTTGCGGAAGGCTTTCCGGACGGGACGGGGCAGCGGGCCGCCCAGCGGCGCGGTTTTGGCCTCGAACCGGCGCCAAAATTCGGCGGGCTGGCGAAGCTCCTGGATGGCCATTTTGCGGAGTTTGGGATGGTGCTCCATGAGGACAAACGGCTCCCCTCCCCGCTCGATTTGGGAGCGGTAGCCATCGGCGAGGTGATCGGTGATTTCTCCGGGCTTGAGTTTGAAATCGGCGTGATGCCGGGCCGCCAGAAAAGCGCTGACCGCGACACGGACAAGATCATTGGGGAACGCCATGGGAAAAGCCTCGTCGAAATCGTTGACACCCCAGGCGAGACGGCCTTCGGCATCGCGCCAGGTGCCGAAATTTTCGATGTGAAGATCGCCCACGGCATGAACCCGCGGGGCGCCCGCCAGCTTGGGACAGGCCTCCGGCCAAAGCTGGGCCCAGCGGTAAAAGGTGGCGCGAAAAAAGAGAAACGGATCGTCCCTCATCTGCCGGTGCTTGTACTCGAGATCGGCCTCGGCGACGCCAATCCGGCGCCTGAGCCATTTCTCAAACCGGCGGGTCGCTTCCAGGATGTTCACGCTGTTTTTTACCGATAGCAGATTCCGCGAGGAAGGAACGGAATTATTTTGGATGGGACGGCAAAATGGGTAACGTGGTCGCTTCATGAAACTGATTTTCGTGGGAGATGTGGTGGGGGAACCGGGCCGTGACACGCTCCGCGCGGCCGTTCCGGGGCTGCGCGAGCGGTTTAGTCCCGATTTTTTCGTGGTCAACGGCGAAAACGCGGCTGGCGGCAACGGGATCACGCCCAGGCTGGCCATTGATTTGATGCGGGCGGGCGCCGATGTCATCACCCTGGGAGACCACGCCTGGGATCAGCGGGAAATCGTGCCCTATTTCGCGACTGAACCGCGCCTGCTGCGCCCGCTGAATTATCCGGCGGGAACCCCGGGCTACGGTTCGGTCGTGGTGACGGGCAACGGAAAGAAGCTGGGGGTGATCAACGCCCTGGGCCGCACTTTCATGGGACCCCAGGTCGATAACCCCTTTCTCCTGATCGAAGCCGAAATCGAAAAGTTGAAACGGGAAACGCCTCATATTTTGATCGATTTCCATGCCGAGGCGACATCGGAAAAAATCGCCTTGGGGCGCGCGGTGGATGGCCTGGCCACGCTGGTGGTCGGAACGCACACGCACGTCCAGACCGCCGACGACCAGATTTTCCCCGGCGGGACCGCTTATTTGTCCGACGCCGGTTTTTGCGGGTCGCACGAATCGATTATCGGGCGGGACATCGCCAGCGTGCTGCAAAAATATCGCACGCTGCTGCCGAACAAGTTTTATATCGCGCGCGAGGGCCTGCAGGCCGACGGAGTTTTTGTCGAAGCCGATGAAGTCACCGGACGCGCCATTCGGATCGAACGGTTTCAGGAAAAAGTGAAGATATGACCGGCGGCGGGAAAAAATGAAACGGAAGCGGGCCGGGAACACTGGAGACGGGGAGCTGTACCTCGGCTTGATTCCCGAATCACCGGGCGCGACGGCGCAGAATCCGATTTCGGTCGGCGGCCTGACCGATACGATTCGCGATTTGCTCGAAGCCAATTTGAGCGAGGTGTGGGTAACGGGCGAAATCTCCAATTACCGCTCGCCCGGATCGGGTCATCTCTATTTCACGCTCAAGGACGAAACCGCCACGCTGCAGGCGGTCATGTTCCGCCCCGAGGCGCGGCGAATCGGATTCGCGCTGGAAGACGGCATGGCGGTCCTCGCCCGGGGATCGGTCACGGTTTACGAAGCGCGCGGACAGTACCAATTGCAGGTGGTGGAAGTCCGGACCCGGGGCCAGGGCAGCCTGCAACAGCGCTTCGAAGCACTGAAGCGAAAACTCCAGGCGGAACACCTGTTCGACCTGGACCGGAAACGTCCCCTGCCCGTTTTTCCCGAGGTCATCGGCGTGGTAACGTCGTTGCAGGGAGCGGTGCTGCGCGACATGCTCCAAATTTTGCAGCGGCGCGGGCCGGGCATCCGGATCAAAGTACGCGGCGTGCGGGTGCAAGGCCCGGGAGCGGCGGAGGAAATCGCGGAGGCCATCGGCGCGTTCGGCGTGGAAGGCAACGTTGACCTGCTGGTGGTGGCGCGCGGGGGTGGAAGTCTCGAGGATTTGTGGGCCTTCAACGAGGAACCGGTCGCGCGGGCGCTGGCGGCCTGCGGCATGCCAACCATCTCGGCGGTGGGGCATGAGACCGATTTCACCATCGCCGATTTTGTCGCCGACGTGCGGGCGCCGACGCCAAGCGCCGCCGCGGAATTGCTGACGCGGGATTGGAACGAATGGCGCGAATCGGTTGGCAAGCTGAAGGCCCGGCTGGGCCATTCCACGAGGCAAGCGCTGGCGCGGCGCCGGCGGCAGGTCGAACATCTGGCTTCGAGCTACGCGTTACGGGAACCACAGCGCATCGTGCGGCAATGGGCGCAGCGGCTCGATGACCTGCGGGAAAATCTTTACGCGCGGACTCTCAACACGGTGCAGGCGCGGAGGCATCAAGTGCGTCTGATGGAAGCGAGGCTGGCGGCCCATCATCCGGCCCGGGAATTGGGCCGGCGACGCCAGCATCTGGCGCAATTGTCGGCCCGTCTGCGGGCTCTCGGGCCGCAGGCGACACTCGACCGTGGCTACGCGTTGGTGCTGGACGCGGCGGGACGTCCGGTTTTCCAGGCGGCGAAATCCCTGGAGGGCAAGCCAGTCGAGATTGTGCTCAGCGATGGAACCGCCGGGGCGAATCTGACCAAAGTGCAACCCAAGCGCACGTTGCTGGAAGCTTTGCGCGCGAAAGCAAAGAAATCAGCGCCCCCGGAAAAAAACCGGAAAAAAGGAAAGCGAAAAGATAAGCAGGCTTAGGCCTAAAAGAAAAAGAAAGCAGGCATAATGCCTTCCCTTTTTCCAACGTGACCAATGCGCTGGGATCATTCGGGTATGGTTATTTGGACGAGACGGGCTTGCTGGCGAGCGTTACTTACCCCAGCGGCACTGGACTGAAAACGAATTACAGCTATTATATTATTCAAGTTCGGACCGTCTTTAATGACGACAGTCTGATAGTAAATAATACAAATGCAGGGTTCTCCTTAGTAGGCGAGGAAAGAAACGGATCTGAGCTGCTCGCGGCGTTGAGAAAAGCCGCATTAGCCGCAGCTCCACCGTTTTTGAAAAAAAACGGCGGCTGTTGTGATAAAGTGACAATAAACGAATACCGAAATGACATTGGGCCTGCGGCAAATCCGCCAATAGTAATTCAATGAAAACTAGATTTTTTGTTCTTTATATTGTTTTAGCAATTTTGTTTGGTTCGGCAATTTCAGCGGCAGGTTTATATCTGGGGAAAGTATTACCTCTGCAAGAAAGGCTGGCTGAGAAAAAGTATGAAGCTGATGAAAACCTGATTAAGGGTAGTGCTTTAGATATTGTCATTGCCGTTTCTCTTCGTGAGTCTAACCAGGAAAAGACGCTTAAAATTCTTGATGAAACAATACTACCTACCGACATTCAAATTTTTAATAAATTCGTTAAAGAAAATTGTCTGATGAGTTCGGATTCCGCGTATTTCTTGTGGCGAATTAAAAAATATTCAAAAGATTTTTCAGTCAAATTTCCGAAAAATGAAATGGATATTATAAGCAAAGTACCTAATGAACGGCCAAAATTTTCAGGTAAGATAGGAAATGAATAAAAATGAACTCCACACGCCAACCATAGCACCCTCAGTGCCAACGAGAAATAAACGCAGGAAAGGCTGCTAGGTTGTATGCGTCACGCGGAGCATCACTGTTTGAGGGGAATGGTAAATGCCGTAGCTTGGAAAAGCTATGACAGTTAGCTTTACGCCAGTTGATGGACAGATACTGAAACGAGATGCGGCAGGTCGAGTGAGGACGCCTTGCGAGCGCCGAGAGGCTATCCTGAAGGAGTTCGACCAAAGCGGGAGAGCGATGAGCACTACGGAGCACATGTTGCGGATGGGCTGTTTTGGACGAATGACGACGACCCGGGAACGGCGGGTGGCGTTGTTGGCGGAATTTGACCGGAGCGGAATGAGCGGGCAAAGGCAAGTCAACTACTTTGCCGGTGGCGGAGCGCACGTTGCTGGAAGCCTTGCGCGCGAAAGCAAAGAAATCAGCGCCGCCGGAAAAAAACCGGAAAAAAAAGCGAAAAGATAAGTAGGCTTATAGCTGCTTAAGCCTCTAGCAATTAAGCACAAAACATGCTAGGCTGGGTTCCGTGAGATTTTACGCAATTCTCATTTGGGCGGTTTTGGCGCTCCTGCCGCTTGTGCGGTCACAGGCCCAGATCGCGCCGGAATTGCGGGAAGAGGGCGTGCTTTATTTCGAGGATAATCTGCCGAACAAGATCGTCGCGACGGTGAAGGCGCCCCTGACGATTTACTTGCAGCGCGATTTCGGGATGGCCGCGGCCTATCTGGGCGCCGGACAGCAGATCCAATTGTTGGGCATGAGCGGGGACGGTTATCTCGTGAAGGGGAATTATCGCGGCAACACCGTAACCGGCTGGATCAGGCCCGAAGATTTGCCCTCGGGGATCGATCCGGCGCTGTTCGCGGAGGCGAAGAAAAATCAGGCGTGGCACGACGCTGTGGCGGTGGCGATCGCCAACAAGAATGTGATTGAGGGGATGACGCCCGACGAAGTCACCCAAGCCATGGGCAAGCCGACCCAGACTTCCTCGCGAACCGACGCCAATGGAACCCAGCAGACCTGGATTTTCACGACTTATCGCGAGGAACCGCAAAATACCTATACGCTCGACGCGTTCGGGCGGGCCGCCTTGCAGGTTTATTACGTGAAGGTTCCCATCGGACAACTGATTGTTAATTTTGTCAACGACGCCGTGATCTCCGTGGAACAGCACCAAACCGACCCTAGCGCCTCGGGTCCGGCGATCGTGACACCCGGGGTCGTGACGAGATAAGGGGCGGAAACTCTCCTCCGCGCTCAAGCCAGACGAGAAGGCCGGCCCAGATCAACCATGCCACCGCCGAAACACCGGCGCCGATGGAAAACGCCGCGGGCGCATAAACGATCCGCAAGCGGTGATGTCCCGCCGCCAGCGGCACCGCCCGGAGAATATAATCGGCGGGCAAAAGCTGGTACGAGGTCTGGACGCTGCCGGGCAGAGCTTCGGCCCCCCAGTTATGATCGTAGAGATCGGTGATGAGAAGCAGAAGGGGTTTGCCGGCATCGGCCTCGATAACCAATTCATCCGGTTGCTCGGAAATCAGTTTGACTGTCCCCGTCGCGCCCGGCTCCGGCGAAGGCTCGGGATCATTTTCCAGCAAGACCGTCTTCCCGGGATTGAAGGAAGGATCGCGCAGAGCGGAAAAGATGGCGTCACGTCCCCGCAAAATTTTGCAGTCCGATAACAGCAATAGCCGGGGCAGCGGAGCCGGTTTGCTCTCCACGACTTGAACGCCGTTTTGACCCGGCACGAAGGCGTAACGCAGGCGAAGCATGGCGTAAAGCGGGTCCAAACCCCGGAAATGGATATATTGGGTCGCGTGATCGGGGTCGGCGCCCTGGGTATAAAACATGAATTCGGTATAACGCCGCAGCCCGGTGGGGTTGAATCCATCAAGATTGCTCGCGCCGAGCAAAAAACCATTATTGGGGCACGTCAGGTCCAGCACCCGGTAATCGCCCGGATGCGCCGCCACGAACCGGCGAAGCGGGTCCGGCATCGCGTCTGAGAGGTGCGCCACGGCGACCTGCCCGGAGGTAAATCCCATCATCTCCAGAATCAAAATAACCGGCAAAGCCCAGCGGAGAAGCGGCTGGCGTTTGAGGAAGAGGAGCGTGGTGGCCGCGAGCGTCAAAATAAGTCCGGCCAAACCGAGCGAGAGACCGGCGTGCCATCCCGCCGCCTGAAGGTTGCCGGGCTGGGTGAAAAATTCCGGAGGCAGGTAACTTTCATGGCTGCCGGCCACGAGGCTGAAAAAAGGAGCGATGCTCTCCGGAGCGAAGAGAAAAATCCCCGCGCCCACGATCATAACCATTCCCGCGATTATTCCACCCCAGCCTATCGTCCGTGGCG
This sequence comes from Methylacidiphilales bacterium, assembly GCA_035508775.1. Lineage (GTDB taxonomy): Bacteria > Verrucomicrobiota > Verrucomicrobiia > Methylacidiphilales > UBA1321 > JABDGH01. Next base: position 6,969 of record DATJMI010000006.1, on the reverse strand, counting down.
GTATTTTTCCACGCAGGAGCGCGCTGGCGCCCGACGCCATGGTCATCACCAAAAAAAGCATCGCCGGAAAAGTGAATTTGGACCAGCCGCGAAAATGGCCGAAACCGGGCGCATCGTAGTAAAGCAAATTGAACACCGGGGTGTGCGCGCCCAGCGCAAGCACAAGCAACAGCGCAGCCGTGATAAGATCCAAAACCACCTGCCGGCGTTTCGGATCTTTGCCGCCAAGAGCAACCGCGATGAGCAGGGGGCCGGCGACGCCGGTAAAAAGCGACATTTCCCACAGGTAGCAACGGCCCCAGTAATCGATTTCCCCCGGAAATTTGGAGTCGGCCAGCGTTCCAAAAAAACCGGGCGCAATCGTGGTAAGAAAATTTTCCGGAGGGAAACTGAACATCGCGGCGAAATCGTAATCGAGGCTGCGTTGCCGCACGCCTTCCTCCAGCGCGTCCAGGCCGGGCAGAAGCTGCGCCGCGGAGAGGGCCACGCCTCCGAAATAGCATCCGATCAGAGCCGGCAACGCCCGTCGCCGGACCGCCGGTTCCGCAACGGTAAGCACCAGCGCCTGGAGTCCCGCCGCCACGGCGGTGTAAAAAAAGTACTGCACATGCCCGGCCAGGATTTGGAGACAGACCCCCGCGCTGGCCAGAAAGAGTCCGCGGCGCTCGCTCCACCGCACCCATGATTCAAAGCCCAGAAAAATCCAGGGCGCCCAGGCCATTGTGCAGAAATTCGAAAGATGCCCGGCGTAGAGATGCGGAAAAACCGGCCCCGACAGCGGCAGAACGATCCCAGCCAAGCCCGCCGCCCAGGGATGAAGGCCCCGGCGGACAGCCCACCGTTCCATTCCCCACCCGAGAATGATGAGATGAAGCAGCATGGAAAAATTGAGCGCCGGGGCCAGAGGGAGACAGAGAAAAAGCAAGTTGGGCGGATAGAGCACCGCCGATTCGAAGCCGCCCAGAAAAGGCTGTCCGGCGTAGGTGAAGGGATTCCAGAGAGGAAGATGTCCCGCCGCCATGGTGCGCGCGGCAAACGCGCGTGAAGCCACGTAATTCTGGACGAGATCGGTGCCGGGGGAGGATAGGAGAAGTTGTGACGGCAGCAACAAGACGAGGACCAAAGCCGCCACCGCCAGGCAACCCGCGATGCCCGCGCTGCGCCAGGCACTGGAACGATCCGATCCGTTCATTGGGACACGGAGATTCTTTCCAGATAAATCCGGCAGGCGGTTTCAAAAACCTGGTCGACCGTTATATTCTTCATGCAAATATTGTTCCGGCAGGCGGTCTGGCGATTGTTGTAAGCGTTAACGCAGGGACTGCAGGCCAAACCGAGATAGATGGCGTGGCTGCGCGGCCCCGGCGGCGCGAAAAGACGCGGCGTCTCGGGACCGAAAAGAGTGAGCACATCAATGCCCGTAAGCATCGCGAAATGAGCCGGGCCGCTGTCATTGGTAATCAAAATTTCGGACATTCTGTAGAGGATCATCAACTGCCGCAGCGTCGTCTGTCCGGCCAGGCACCGGCACCGTTTTGAATCGACTTCCCGCACCAGATCCGAAATCACGGCCTGCTCGGCGCCGGAACCGGAGAAAACGATGCGCATCTCCGGAAATTTTTCGAGGAGGCGTTTGGCCAGCATGATATAATTTTTGCCGTCCCAGCGGCGCAGCGGAAGCAGATCGCTCGCGTTCGCATTGAGGACGATCATTCGCTCGCCCGGCGCTCTCCCTTCCCGGGCCAGGATTTCCTCCACTTGCCGCATTTCGTCCTGTCCGGGGCAGAAAAGCGGCGGCGCCTGACTGGGCGGCGGCGCCTGGGCAAAGGTGGGGAATTGCGTTGGGTCGGCGTCGAGAGCATGGACCAGGCTGGAAAAAGAGGTGCTGGCGTGCAGGTGGGAATTATAGAGCACCCGATGGGTAAAGAGGTCGCCGAGGTAGGGGCCTTCGCCAAAATATGTGTGATAACCAACACGCCGTTTCGCCCCGGTCAAAAAGGCAAAGGCCGCCGGGAGCCGGGAGAAAAATTCCATATCCACGCAAGCGTCGATCTTCAGCCGCCGGATGTACCGCAGACATCGCCAGGAGCTCGCCACCATCGCAAAGGCCGATTCGGTTTCGATGGTCAGAACATTTTCACGGGGAATCAATTCCAACAGGTCGGCGATAAAGCGGTTCTCCTCGAAAACCAGGAGGTAGACGTTTTCCCGGCCCACTTTCTTTCCCGCGGTTTTAAACGCGTCATAAGCCAGAACCGTCGATCCCTGCTCCGCCAGTTTGACAAAGAGAATCTTTTTAAGGGGTTCATCTTTCCGCGAATTTTCCGGCCTAAAAAAACGGCCCAGGCTCGCCGCCCGGCGCAGCCACGTCAGTGTCCAGCAAACAGGCACCCCCACTCGATAATCAATGGCCTGCAATAACGCGACTTTGCTGCTAAACAGCTTCACTTGAAGAGTAAGCATGGCGGATAGAAAAATGGGAAGTCAAAACGAACGATTGGAATCGAGCGATGGGTGAATTCGCGTGATTAAAGTTGCCATCGGCCTTCACGGACCATACGTTGCCCTCCATGAAGATATCTTCCGCCCTGGCGGCATCGATGATGCTTTTCGTGGGCCCACTTTGGGCACAAGCCCCAGCCAATCCCCCTCCCGCCAACGATAATCCGACCGCGGACCTCGATTTAAGCGACGGGAATTCGCCTCCTCCACTCACCGGCTTCGCGGACATAGCGGCACGGCACCTGATGATTTTGGATGATGGCAGGCTGAAGACGTTTGATACTTCCGCCCTGCAAGGAGTCAAATATTGGGCCTTCTATTATTCCGCCTCATGGTGTCCTCCCTGCCGGGTCTTCACGCCGAAGCTGGTCGATTTTTATCATGCTTTCAAACCCAAGCATCCCGATTTCGAGTTGATCTTCGTTAATATGGATCAGACCGAGGAGGCCATGGTCGGTTATATGAAGGCGGACAAGATGCCCTGGCCAGCCGTTGATTTTGATGCGATCGACCGCTACGGCCCCAAAAAGTATTGCGGACCCGCTATTCCGGATCTTGTGCTAGTGGGCCAGGACGGGCAGGTGCTATCCGATAGCTTTAACGGATCCATGTACCGGGGGCCTTTCGCGGTGCTCGAAGATATCAAGCATCTGGTGCATTGATTTTCCGCCGGAGCGGCCGCTTCGGCCGCGGCTTAAGAAAAGGGTATCCTCTCCGGTTAAAAGACGATTTTAATGCCACCCTGAATTGATTGGGCGAAATAATCATCTTGTCCAGCCTGCGTCTCGTAATCGAGAAAGAGCATGACTTCGTTTTCAACCTGGGCATCGATTCCCAAGTCGATGAAGGCCGAGTCACGATCCGGCCCGGTTGTTTGCACGGTGAAGGACCCGGCCCCGACCTGGTTAAATTGGCTGGTGATGCCACGGCTGTCGTCGAGATACTCGTGCTGCCAGGCGGCGCTGAAATGCGGCGTGAGCTCGAAAGAGCCGAACCACCCCTGGACATGCCCGGCGTAGCGGGCGTCGAATCCGAGTTGCGTGCGGAACGATTCGTCGCTCTCGCTCTGAACGTTGAGCGCCGTCGGACCCTGCTCCGTAAACGAGTTGACTTCCAGGTTAACATATTGCGCACTGGCCACGGGGCCGATTTTCCAGGCGCCCTCCGTGAATTCATAGCCGCCGGTGAGATTGCCGACGTACTGGCTGCCATCCGGCGCGCCGGTATTGGTGCCAACCAGCGTGCCGATCTGCACATTGCGCGCTTCTGTGTAGCTATTATAACCGTAGGAGAAGAGAGCATTGCCATACCAGCCCCCGTCAACGTAGCTGGCATAAATGGCGGGGGAATAACTGTCCACCGTCGTGGTGCTGCCGATATGATCCAAATTGGCATCGGTGTGGCCATAGGCGACAAGACCGCCAACAACCCAATGGCGGCCAATGCGGTAATCGGCCCCGGCGGTGACGGAACCAGTTGTGTAGTTCTGGTGGGATAAGTCGGTATTGTGGGTCACATCGGCCAAGACCACATCGCCGGCGATAAAGGTGCTCCAGGAATCAACCCGGTCCGATGCGCAACCGTGGGAACATTCCTTGCACTGCTGAGAACTGACACCGGCCACCACCGGATCGACAACGTCACTGATTTCGCCAGGCGTGGTGGAAGGATCCCAGGCCAGAAGACGGCTTTCAACCTGGGAGAGCGCCGGATCGATGTTTTCCTCGTGAAAAGCCAATTGACTGCCGTCGAAACCGGTCATGCCATCGCGCAGGTTGGCGAGGTGATTGCCCAATTGCTGGGAGGCAAACATGGCGTTATCGAAAGCGATGTCACTCCAGACCTGCAACGACTGCGGCGAAATTTCATCCAGTGCCGAACCCAGGCTGGCGGGGTTTGGGATCAGCGGGGCGAGATTATTTAAGAGGTTCCCGAAATTGCCCGTCGTAACTGTCGTCTCAAATGAGTCGATATAGTTTGCCACCGCCTGCTGATTCGGAGTCAGGCCGGGGACGGAACCAAAAAGCGCTTGCTTAAAGCCAAGGATGACATCGTCCGTTTCGTAGGTAAGCGTGGGGGCGTAACCGGTGGGCGCGGTTAAATTGGTATAATTAAACGAATCAAAAGTGCCGGTGTCGCCGCTGGAATGAACCAAGTCGTAGGTTGTATTGGTTGACGTGACAACAGCGTTGTTACCGTTGATCAGCAAACCGCCGCCAAGGGATGCGGTACCGGTAACCGCCAGATTCTCGTTTTCATTCGATGCCGAACCCAGCAAAGACAAGGCGAGCGTGCCGCCTGTTTGGGTATAATTGCCTCCCACGTTGATCGTATGCTGCACTCCATTCGTCCTCAACGTGCCTCCGTTAAGCAAAACATTGCCCATTCCCAAAGCCATGGCGCCGCCGACCTGGAGTACGCCCGCGGAGATGGTCGTGCCGCCGCTGTAGGTGTTGTCCCCGGTCAAGGTCAGCGTGCCGCTACCCATCTTGATGAGGGAGACGATCCCATCATCCTCAATCGTGCCGGCAAAAGTCGAATCGCCGCTGCCCCCGACCGTCAGGCTTGCGTCACCTGTGCTGGAGGTAATTACGCCTCCCGTTCCGGAAAGCGTCCCAGTCGTAATGTCAAAGCCGTTGAGATCAAGCTCACCGCCGTTCACCGTCAACGATCCCGTGGTCGCCCCCAGCGCGTCGGTGTTCCCCACCTGCAAGGTGCCCGACGTAATCGTCGTGCCCCCGCTATAAGAATTGTCCCCGGTCAATTGCAGCGTGCCGCTGCCAGCCTCCGTGAAGGAGACCGTTCCGCTGCCATCCTGGATCGTCCCGGCGTAAGTGGCCGTACCGCTGCCGCCAGCCGTCAAACCCGCCGCGCCGGCCACACTGGAGGTGACCGTGCCTCCGGTTCCGGAAAATGTGCCGACTGTGATGTTAAAGCCGTTGAGATCGAGCGTGCCGCCGTTCACCGTCAAGGACCCCGTGGTCGCGCCCAGCGCGTCGGTATTCCCCACCTGCAAGGTGCCCGAAGCGATCGTCGTGCCGCCGCTGTAAGAATTGTCCCCGGTCAATTCCAGCGTGCCGTTGCCAGCCTCTGTGAGGGAGACCGTTCCGCTGCCATCCTGGATCGTCCCGGCGTAAGTGGCCGTGCCGCTCCCTCCCACCGTCAAACTCACCGCACCGGCCACACTGGAGGTGACCATGCCACCGGTTCCGGAAAATGTGCCAACCGTGATGCTAAAGCCGTTGAGGTCGAGCGTGCCGCCGTTAACCGTCAAGGACCCCGTGGTCGCGCCCAGCGCGTCGGTATTCCCCACCTGCAAGGTGCCCGAAGCGATCGTCGTGCCGCCGCTGTAAGAATTGTCCCCCGTCAATTCCAATTCGCCGCTGCCATCTTCTGTGAGGGAGACGGTTCCACTGCCATCCTCGATCGTCCCGGCATAAGTATCCATGCCACTCCCTCCAACCGTCAGACTCGCACCATCCACGCTGGAAGTGATCGTGCCCCCGGTTCCGGAAAATTCCCCGGTCGTGATGCTAAAGCCGTTGAGATCGAGCGTGCCGCCGTTAACCGTCAAGGATCCCGTGGTCGCGCCCAGCGCGTTGGTGTTCCCCACCTGCAAGGTGCCCGAAGTGATCGTCGTGCCGCCGCTGTAGGTGTTGTCCCCGGTCAATTCCAGCGTACCGCTGCCATCCTCCGTGAGGGAGACCGTTCCGCTGCCGTCCTGGATCGTCCCGGCGTAAGTAGCCGTGCCGCTGCTTCCAACCGTCAAACTCACCGCACCGGCCACACTGGAGGTGATCGTACCTCCGGTTCCAGAAAGCGTGCCGACCGTGATGTCAGTGCCGTTGAGATCGAGCGTGCCGCCGTTAACCGTCAAGGATCCCGTGGTCGCGCCCAGCGCGTCGGTGTTCCCGACCTGTAAAGTGCCAGATGTCACCGTCGTGCCCCCGCTATAGGTATTGTCCCCCGTTAATTCCAGCGTGCCGCTGCCAGCCTCTGTGAAGGAGACCGTTCCACTGCCATCTTGGATCGTTCCGGCATAAGTAGCCGTGCCGCTGCCTCCGGTTGTCAGCGTTACGGCGCCATTCGTACTCGAGGTAATCATGCCTCCGGTTCCAGAAAATGTGCCGACCGTGATGCTAAAGCCGTCGAGATCGAGTGTGCCGCCGTTAACCGTCAACGATCCCGTGCTCGCGCCCAACGCGTTGGTGCTCCCAACCTGCAAGGTGCCTGCGGAAACGGTTGTGCCCCCAGCATAGGTGTTGGTTCCACTCAAGGTCACCTCGCCTGTCCCGACTTTCGTCAAACTGCCGCTTCCCGTATCGCTGATGACGCCGGAAAAATTGCTGCTCTGGTTTCCCTCACCGAGGGAGAGGTTCTCGTTGCCAAGAGTCACCCTTCCGGTGCCATTGAGTGCCCCGAGACCGATGCCGCTGCTGCTGGAGATATCAAGCGTTCCATTGGTCG
>DATJMI010000005.1:0-34370 GCA_035508775.1 Methylacidiphilales bacterium | reverse complement strand
ATGTAGAGAACAATTGCGCTGCCGAGTGCCGCGAAAAAAGTCATGCTGGAGGAGTACCACGACCAGGCGCTCATAATAACCAATTGCGTATCTCCTACCCGGCGCGCGGAGGCGGAGAAACGATCCAGCTCGGTCTCCTCCCGCGCGTAGGATTTGATCTGGCGGATGCCCTGCAGGTTATCGAGCAGAAGCGAGTTCATGGCCGAGGCCGCGCGGCGTTGCTCGCGGTAACGGAGCCGGGCGGTGATGGTGTACCAAAGCGCCCCGGCGATCAGCAGCGGCATGGGCAGAAGCATCCAGGCGGTGAGCCGCGGGCTTTGCCAGAACAGAATGATTCCGACGCCGATGATTTGCAGCGCCGCCACGATGCCCTGCTCGACGCCGTCGATTAAAACGCGCTCCATGCTGGTGACGTCGTCGATGACCCGGGTGACGATGTCTCCGCTGGCGCGCTGGTCGTACCAGCGGAGCGGCAGCCGCTGAAGCGTGGCGTAAAGATCGCGTCGGAGATCGAAAATGACCTTTTGCTCAAAGGTGTTGTTGCAGCGGATGCGCCAGGCGTTGAGGCCGTCGCGCAACAGAAATGAAGCGATTACGGCAAAAACATACGGCAGAAGCAGGTCGGGCCGGTGCGGAATCAAGACCTTGTCGATGATCATTCCCGTGGCTTGCGGAAAAACGAATGCCGCCAGATTGCCCAGGATCGCAGAGCCAAAAGTGGCGAGCGCCAGAAATGGATAGGCCCGCGCATAGACCCAAACTCGGCGGAAAGTTTTCATGAAAGGAGAAAAACACCTACAGCGTCGTTTTGAAAATTACCTGCGGCAGCAAGCTGAAAACGGCATTCAAACCTCTTCAGAAAAATTCTCGCCGCTACGCAGTTCGTTTTTCGAAAGCAAGCGAAGTCAGAAATTCGATCCCGGCAAAAACAAGAAAACATAATCCAACGCTCATGAGCATGATACATATAATTAATGCGTCAGCGCTTCCTGAGATCACAGCATGCGAAGCCCAGCCGATTTTATCTAGAAGAAACACTAAAAGGATATCCAAACAGAGTAATAAAAAAGGAATCAGAGTTAAAAGAATCCCCCGGCGAAGATATGGTATTTCTAGCTCACCGAAAATAAGTGAAAAAACAAATTTAATTCCTTCAAAAACAAGAACACCTAATCCAATATACATGCATAAGCCACATATTATAATTACCGCTCCAATCATGTCAGCCATTCTTGAGATAGCATCTGAACCCGGGGCCATTCCTGTGCCTAATAAAAAAAGAGACATCAAAAGGACTATTAAAAAGACTAATAAAAAAGAACCTAGCGTTAAAATAAACCCCCAACGGAAACATGATATTTTATTTTTTATTTCGGTCTTTAGTTTTCCGAAAACAAGTGAAGTCAGAAATTCAATTCCGGCAAAAAAAAGAACACATAATCCAATATTCGTGAATATGATACATACAACTTCTGCATAAACGATTCTTGGTCTCATGGCAGCTGAATCCCAGCCAGGTCCTGATAAAAAAATTGGCACACTGGGTATTAAACAGGCCAACAAAAAAGGAAATAGAGTCAGAATAAATCCCAGACGGAAATAGGATATTTTATTTCTCATTCCGATCTTTCCTTTTTTGCTATAATAGCCTCTCACATTGTTGAGGTTATCCCCTTTGAGACGAACTTAGCGGCGCTTCCGCTTTCGCCCGCTAAGTTTTTCCCGAAAATTTCCATGTCAGGCGCCTCAAAACGGCAGCGGAAAGCGGGAGGTGATTTCGCGGACATGGCGCCGGATGCCGGCAATGTGTTCCGGGTCGGCGCGATGCTCGATGACATCCTCAATCAAATTGGCGATGTCGAACATCTCATCCTCGCGCATGCCTCGGGTAGTGACGGCGGGCGTGCCGAGGCGGATGCCGCCAGCCTTGAAGGGGCTTTGCGTATCGAACGGAATGGCGTTCTTGTTCACCGTGATGCCGGCTTGGTCGAGAATTTCCTGGGCTTCCTTGCCGGTGACATTTTTCGGCTGGAGATCGACGAGCATCAGATGATTTTCGGTCGTGCCGGAAACAATGCGGAAACCGTTTTTCTTCATCCCTTCGCACAGCGCCTTGGCATTGCGCACCACCTGCTGCTGGTAAGTTTTGAAGTCCGGCTTGAGCGCCTCGCCCAGCGCGACCGCCTTGGCGGCGATGACATGCATCAGCGGGCCACCCTGCACACCCGGAAAGACCTGCGCGTCGATATCCTTCGCGTATTTTTCCTTGCAGAGAATAAGTCCGCCGCGCGGGCCGCGCAGAGTCTTGTGCGTGGTCGTGGTCACGAAGTCGGCGTGAGGGACGGGCGAGGGATGAATGCCCACCGCGACGAGACCGGCAATATGGGCCATGTCGATGAAGAGAAACGCGCCGGCCGCGTCGGCGATCTTGCGCAGGCGAGGGAAATCGATAATGCGTGAATAGGCCGAAGCGCCCGCCGTGATCATCTTGGGGCGATGCTCCCGCGCGAGGCCCTCCAGCTTGTCATAGTCGATCGTTTCGGTTTCCCGGCTGACCCCGTAATGAACCACCCGGTAAAACCGGCCGGAAAAATTCATCCGGTGACCATGCGTGAGATGACCCCCATGGGCGAGGTCCATGGTCAGGATGAGATCGCCAGGCTGAAGCATGGCAAAGTAGACGGACGCATTGGCTTGAGAACCCGAATGGGGCTGAACGTTGGCGTGATCGGCCTTGAAGAGCTCCCGGGCGCGCTCGATGGCGAGTTCCTCAATCACATCGACGTTTTCGCAACCGCCATACCATCGCTTTTTCGGATAACCCTCGGCGTACTTGTTGGTCAGGCACGATCCCTGCGCTTCCATCACGGCGCGGCTGGTGAAATTCTCCGAAGCGATCAGTTCGAGATTATCATGCTGGCGGGTATATTCGTCTTGAATCGCGGCGAAGACGGCGGGGTCGGCCTCGGAGAGGCTGGGCTTGGATGGATTAATGTCCGGAGTGCCGGAAGAGGAGGCGGATTCCATGGGTGGTTGCGTATGGGGTTCGATGGTTTCGCCGGCAAAGGCGGTGTTGATCCAGGCATCGAGGATTTCCTTGAGGCGTTTGCCGCGGATTTCCTGCGAGGCGAGGCACAACAAATTGGCATCATGTTGCTCCCGGCTCAAGCGCGCCATTTCGGCGTTATAGGCCAGCGCGGCGCGCACGCCGGGAATTTTATTGGCCGCCATGCCGAGGCCGATGCCGGTGCGGTCGATGACGACGCCGCTGTCGGCCTGGCCCAGAGAGACGGCATTGGCCACGCGGGTGGCAATTTCAGCGGTCGAGGCGCACCCAAGGTCATTGAAGAGATGGCCATTATTGTTGAGCCAGGTGCGAATCTGTTCCTTGAGTTCCGTGCCGCTGGAATCGGCGCCAAGAGCGATTTTCCTGCGGGCCGTAACGCCGGTTTCGTCGCGGGTGGAGCGGAGAACGAGGTCGAGGAGACGGGATAAAGAAGCGCGGATCTGATCGCGGCATTCCCGGTAGATTTCGCGGCTCTGGCCGATAGGATCGGCGACTTCCCGTTCCATCACCGGGAGATCGGTTTCGAATTCGCGCAGGAGAAAAGTCTTCTCCGCTGCGGCGGGAAAGAGAAGGAGCATCGAATCGAGATGCCCGTAAGTCATGACAAAAATGAAGTCGGCTTTGCGGATGAGATCGGCCATGAGCGGCTTGCTGCGGATGGGGCTGATGTCGATGCCGATTTCCTGCATCACTTCAATGGCGTGAGGGCTGGGAGGCTGGCCGCTGATGGCCCCGATGCCCGCCGAGGTAACTTCGATATCGCGCCGTCCCCGGATCAAGTCGGCAAAAAGCCCCTGGGCCATCGGGCTGCGACAAATATTGCCGGTACAGACGAAGAGGACGTTTCTCATGAATCTATATCTCACTAGATTACACGAAATTTAAGCACTGGCCACCTTGAAGAGGGGACTGATATCTTGGAGAGAATTTCGGGGTATTCCTGGCGGTTTTCCGGACCGGCGATAGATTGCTGGATGCCGGCTAGCGCCTCTTAAATTTTGAAGAATCTGTGGGAAACGAATTATCATCCGAGGAAAAAGCCGGGCGGGCGCTTCGGCTGTTGCAAGCGGTAATTTTAGTCCTGGCTGGTTGGTGGACCTTTGCTCCAGCCCTGACCGGCGGTTGGATTTGGGACGATCTTGCCTACCTGCCCAAAAATCCGTTGCTGCACGACCCAGCCTGGTTGTGGAAAACTTGGTTCATTCCCGGCACCTACAACGAATATTACCCGCTGACCGAAACGGCCCAGGGGGCGCAATGGATGCTCTGGAGACAATGCACCCTGTTTTACCACGTCGCCAACGTCATGCTTCACCTTGTGAGCGCGCTGCTGATCTGGCGGCTTTTGGAAAAATTAGGGTTGCGCCTCGGCTGGCTGGGCGGGTTGATCTTTGCCATCCATCCACTCACGGTCGAATCGGTCGCCTGGATTTCTGAACTGAAAAATACCCTATCATTGGCGTTGTTTCTCGCGGCGATCATCTTCTATCTCGCTTACGATGAACAGGGCCGGGAACGCGACTACCGGCTGGCGCTCGGATTCTTTTTGGCCGCTATGCTGGCCAAGGCGACGATGGCGGCTTTTCCCCTGGCGATTTTGCTTTATGCGTGGTGGAAACGGGGACAAATCGGACAAAATGACCTGCGCGCGGCGGCGCCGTTTTTCGCCGTTTCCGTTGTGCTGGTTGCCCTGACCGTTCTGGCGAGCGTGCGGCATGCCCAGACTCACCCCGAAATGGGAGAGCAGGCGCCGGGGGAAGGCGTGCTCGGCGGGCTGGTCAATGCGGGCGTGGCGATCTTTTTCTTTGCCTCCAAGTTTTTCTGGCCATTCAATCTGATGCTGATTTATCCCCGGTGGTTGCAGGCCCCGGCGGCGCTGCCCGATCTTTTCCCCTGGATGCCGGTGGTGGTGACCCTTGGGGTGCTCTGGTGGAAACGGCGGCAAGAATGGAGCCGTCACCTGCTGTTGGGACTCGGCTTTTACCTGCTCATGCTTGCGCCGGTGCTTGTCTTTATCGTGACTGATAACGTGAACATGATCTGGTCTCTCGATCATCTCGCTTATCTTCCCATGATCGGGCTCATTGGTCTCGTCGTCGCGGGAGTGGAAGCCGTTTCCGCCTGGCTTTCTCCCCGGTTGCGCTGCGCCGGCATGGGCGTTCTGGGCGTGGCGCTGGCGGTGTTGGCCGGAGCAAGCCACGCCCGCGCAGCTCTTTTTCAAGACGAAGAAACACTCTGGAAATCGACCCTGCAAAGCAATTCCGGCTCGTGGGCGGCGCACGACGCACTGGGCGACGTCCTGGAAGCGCGGGGCCGTTTTCCCGAGGCGATGGCCGAGTATGCCCAGGCGCTGCATCTCTATCCCAACAGCGCCGGTACACATGCGTCGGTCGCCTTCATCCTGTTGCAGACCGGCCATGTGCGCGAGGCGCTCGCCGCCTACGCCCAGTCGCTAAAAATCAATCCATACGATGCCTATGTCCATTACAACTTTGGCAATGCGCTTTCACAAACTGGAAATGTCCAGGAAGCCATCGCGCAGTACGAAGCGGCCCTGAAAATCGATCCCAGCCTGGAGGAAGCGCATTATAATTTGGGCAATTCGTTGATCCAGACCGGACATATTCCCGAAGCGGCGGCGCAGTATGAGACGGCGTTATTGCTCAACCCGGATTACGGCGATGCCCATACCAATCTCGGCAATGCCCTGCTGCAGATGGGCCGGGTGGAAAATGCGCTGAACGAGTATGGCGAAGCGCTGCGGATCAACCCGAACGATCCCGACGTTCACGCCAACGTCGGAATGGCGCTCTTGGTTCTGGGCCGGGTGCCGGCCGCCCGCGCGCAATTCGAGACGGCGCTGAAAATCGATCCCCACAATGCCACCGCGCAAAATGGCTTGGCGCGGATCAACGCGCCGGGCGGGGCGGCGACTGGTAAATAGCTTTCGGCGTGACCCACGCTCGTTTCTTGGACAGCCTCTACGCCAGTGGATTCGACCGCTTCGCTTACCTGCTCGGCCTTGCGCAAGACCTTCCGGCTGGGTCATACCGATCTGGAAATCTTACGCGGACTTGGCGCCTCCTTCGCGCGCAACGGCGTCAGCACCATCCAGGGCGCGTCCGGCTCGGGAAAAAGCACGCTGCTGCAAATTCTCGCCGGACTCGAAAGGCCCGACGCGGGCGAAGTGCGCTGGGGTGATCAATCGATTTACACCTGGCCGCGCGGCCGGCTCGCGATGTGGCGAAATCAGACGGTCGGATTTGTTTTCCAGGCCTATCATCTTTTCCCGGAACTCACCGCGCTGGAGAACGTCGAATTTCCCGCGCGTCTGGCGCGGCGCAGTGATCCAGCCATGGCGGCGCGGCTCCTGCAGCAGGTCGGCCTGGGAGCGCGTCTTGACCACCGGCCTTCGGAACTCTCGGGCGGCGAGCAGCAGCGGGTGGCGATCGCCCGGGCCTTGCGGAACAATCCAGCACTGCTGCTGGCCGACGAGCCGACGGGAAATCTCGACGCTGCGACGGGCCACGAAATTATCGATCTCCTTCTGCGGCTCCGCCAGGAACGTGGCCAGGGCCTCATCATCGTGACGCATGACGACCGGATCGCCGCGCTGGGCGAGCAACGGTTCCGGCTCGAAGACGGTGTCCTGATCAAAAACGATTCTTCGCCTGGTTCCGCGGACGGCGGAAGCGCTTCGCCTCCATCAAAGCCGTAAATATCCTTTTCCCCACCGAGCCTATGGCCAAGCGACTCCGAAAAACCAAAGCGGCGGACCGCGGAGTCTCCGTGCCGGTGACCGCGAAAGATGCGGCGGTCCGGTCGCTGCCACGCGGGATCAATCGCAATTGGCTTTGGGGTGCGATCTTGGTTCTGGCCGTCGTATTGGCCTATGTCCCGGTCTGGCAGGCGGGCTTCGTTTGGGATGATAGCGTCTACGTCGTCAATAATCCCTGCGTTATCGGACCACTCGGACTGAAAGAAATTTGGACTATCAGCCAGATGGGGGGGTGTCCCCTGACCCTTACCGCCTTCTGGCTCGAGCACAAATGGTGGGAATTGGCGCCCTTGCCGTACCACCTCGTCAACGTTTTCCTGCACGCGGCCTGCGCCGTCTTGCTCTGGCGGGTTTTGTGCCGCCTGCAGGCGCCGGGTGCGTGGCTGGGAGCGGCCCTCTGGGCTCTCCATCCGGTGCAGGCCGAGACGGTGGCATGGATCTCCGAGCTGAAAAACACCCTGTCGGGTTTGTTTTATCTTCTCGCGATTCTTTTCTTCGTGAAATGGTTGCGGTCTCGCGGCGTTCCATCCGCCGGTGATTTCAATTATGCCCTCACTCTGCTTTCCGCCCTCCTCGCCATGGCGGCCAAGTCATCCACCGTCATTCTGCCGCTGATCCTTTGCCTCTGTGCCTGGTGGGTGGAAGGCCGGTGGCGGGGGCGCGTCCTGATACGGATCGCCCCGCTCTTCCTCGCTTCCATCGCCGCCGGCCTCCTCACCATTTGGGCGAAAAGCTCCCAGGAAAACGGAATTCCGTGGGTGCGGAGCTGGCCGGAACGCATCGCCGCCTCGGGCGACGTGATCTGGTTTTACCTGGGCAAGCTGGTTTGGCCCTATCCACTGATCAACGCCTATCCGGCTTGGGAAATCGATGCCGGGCAATGGTTCTCCTACCTCGCCCTGCTGGCCGTCATCGCTGTTCTGCTCGTATTTTGGAGCAGGCGCGCGTCGTGGTCTCGCCCGTGGTTCTTCGTCTTCGCTTATTTTGTCACGGCCCTCCTTCCGGTCTTGGGCTTGGTTCCGATGAGTTCCAGCACTCACTCCCTGGTCGCCGATCATCTCCAATATCTGGCCGGCATGGCGCCGCTGGCGCTGGCCGGAGCGGGCCTGGCCCTCTTTTCCGATTTCATCTTCCGGGAAAGACCGTGGCTGAAACCGGCCCTGGGCGCCGGATTATTGCTGATGCTCGGGACCTTGAGCTGGCATCGCGCCTGGGCCTTTAAAGACGATGAGACCCTCTGGTCCGATGCCGTCGCCAAAAATCCCGGTTGCTGGGTCGCCTACAATAATCTCGGTTTGGCTCTGGCTCAGGACGGAAAACTCGATCAAGCGGTGGCCGCCTATCAACAAGCCTTGAAAATCGAACCCGGCTACGCCGGCGCTCACAACAACCTTGGAGGCATTTTTCTGCAACAGGGGCGGACGGACGAGGCGAGGGCGCAATTTCAGGAGGCCCTCAAAGACTATCCCCCCTATGCCAAGGCCGAGAACAACCTGGGCATCGCCCTCTCGCAGGAGGGTCGGACGGAAGACGCGATCCTTCATTACCAAAATGCTCTGAAAATCGATCCTGCCTTCGCCGATGCTCATAATAATCTGGGCAGCTCCCTGACCCAGGAGGGAGAACTCGACGAGGCGATCACCCACTACCAGAAGGCCTTGGAAATCAATCCCGGTTTTGCCGAGGCCCACTTCAACCTGGGCAATGCCCTGGCTCGGGAAAGACGGATGGACGAAGCGATTGCCCAGTTCCAGGAAGCCTTGCGGATCGATCCCGGTTTCGCTGCGGCGCAAACCAATCTGAACCAAGCCCAGTCGCTGGCCCGGCAGATGGGGCAATGAGGAGCAGGGTTATCCTCGCCTCTGGGCCATCCCCATCGATGTGCCGGGTTCCCATTTCAGGCCCCAATCGCGCATTCGGCGCAGCACCGGCCGTAGCGCTTCGCCTTTCCGGGTGAGGTGATAAGCCACCCGGCTGGAACCTTGAGTCACCGGCGTGGCGGTAATAATGCCGTGGTGGACGAGCCGCTCCAACCGCTCGCTCAAAATATTGGTCGGAATGCCTTCGGGAGACGCCGCGAACTCCTTGAAGCGCGATCGGCCCAGGAAAAGATCGCGCATCACCAGTAGCGACCATCGGTCCCCCAGGATATCGAGCGTGCAGGCGACGGGACACCGCGAGCGCCTTTGGCGCAACGGCCAAGCGCGGGAAATTTCCAATTTTTTCTTCGCGATGGTCATGCCCCAAGCCTAAAAAATCACTTGCTTTTTGCAAGCATATTACTTTTATTATGCAAGTAAATGAGCCTGTCTCCGCCATCATCCGTGCCGCGGCTCGCGGCGCCCGGAGCGGGATTGCCCCCGATTGAACTCAGGGTGGCCCGGGTTCTCTTTGCCTGGGCGCGGTGGAGGGGATCGCGGGAAATCTTCACCCGGCAATTCGAGCGCGAGCGGGAAGCCATCCTCTCTCTTGCCCGCTCCTCTCCGCCGAAAATCGCCGCCCAACGGGTGTTGATTGAACGCCTTCCCGGCATGGAGGACAGCAGCCGCTACTGGTCTGTCTGGATGACCCTCGATCATCTCCGGATTGTCAATCTCGGCATGGCCGCCACCATTCGGTCGCTGGGGAACGGTGTCGTGCCGGAGAGAGAAGCCCGGACTGCCGACGTCAAACCGGATACAGCCGCCGATGCCGCCAGTGTTGAAAATTTCGAACGCTCCTGCGACATGTTCTTAAAAACGGCGGCCAAAATTCCCGGTTTGAAGACTCCTTTGCGTCACGCCCATCCCTGGTTCGGGCTATTGAACGCCCAAGGCTGGTACGCGCTGGGCGGTTCTCACCTGAAACTGCACCGCCGCCAAATCGAGCGCATTCTCGCCGGCGCGCAAAAACAGATCTTGTCTTGATCCTCTAAAAACACTGCCAGACCAGAAACCACTCATCTTCGTGTCCCGGCGCCGTTCCCCGTCCAAAATACCCAACCCCTCCGTCGCCCCAGCTCCAACGCCCTTTTTCCGTACTGTCGATCTGAAACACATGCTCCGGTTGGGCGGCCCCGGCTGAGAAGGGCCATTCGATCCGGCTTTGTATAAGCGACGGCCAGCCGCCGAGCTTGAATCCGGACACATTCTCGAATTCATCTTCGTAGTTATCGGCGAGATTGGCCGGCAGAATCTCCGCCACCTCGTCGTGGCAGGGATAATCCTCTTCGGCGATCCGGGGCCGCATCGGCAGCGCCTTAATCTCCGGTTTCAGACCCAGCGGCATCTGGAGCGGCACGAGAGCATCGAGACGCGGGTACGCACGCACGCGCCATCCCGTTTCATCCTCATATCGATTTTTGGGATCCACAAACACCGCAAGAAACTCAATGTCCTCCAAACGCGGAGGACGGAAGGGAAACTCCGTCAGATTGATCTGCGCCAGCGGGATCATCGGTTGGCTGTCGCCGGTCACTGGCCATCCCTCGCCGGGTAAGCCGAAGGCGACTCTGCCGAACCACGATGCCTGGGGATTTTCCGGTGGCCGGAACCCGCCGATCTCCATCACAATCGCGCGGCGCTTCGCCTTTTGCCGGAACGAATCGGCATCCCCGGGATCGGAATCATCCGGCCCATCGGAGGCTTCCTCCGTCCCGGCTTCATCGCCCGGTTCTGCGGAAGGTTCGGGATTGCTTCGGCGGAACTCCTCCTGATACGCCTGCATCGCCGCGGCGTGATTATAAGGCGCGGCGGCGCGGCCTCCCCGCGTCACCGACTCAGCCGCCGCCTGAATCCGTTCGCGCGTGGCTGCGGTCTTCGCTTGGGCTGCTGCCGCCGTCAGCAAACGCGCCACCTCCGGATGCGTCGCCGGGGCCAGAATCGCCAGAAAAGTATCGAACGTCTGCAACTGTCCTTCCAGATTTTCGCCCTCGAATTGCGGCAACACCCCGGCCAGTGTCCGCAAAACCTCGGGAACATTGATCGAACCCGATTCAATTCTATCAGACTGTTGATTATTCATGCGATGGCGTCACATTCTTTTTTACATATAATGTCCATATTTTTGTTTTATCGCATAGAACATAATTTTGGATGATATAAGCATTATAAATCTTTAAAAGTGCTCGTTCCTCTTCCGATACCATCAGGCAATCGCAGCCTTTAAATATCTTTTTTGGATCTGGATAAATCGTATAACTAAAGGTTCTTCCAAATTGCCAGCAAGTCGGCATGCCTGGAGCGGGGGGGCGCTTGAGCGCAAAAGCAAACGGATTTGAAAAACTCAGGCTTCCAAGGCTGCGATCCCTCAAATCGGGATGTCTGGCCAATAAATCCATGCCATCGGTTACGGCTTGATAATACCCCGAATCGGTTACCTGCATATATTCACGCTTATCTGAATTTGGAATGACAAATGCAAGATGCAGACCGCTATCGGCTCCAAGTAATCTATAACAAATGCAAAACCCAATTCCGCAGATGTTCAAAAACACGCCGGCAAGATAACAAATAACACACGCCGCAATCGCCGTATTTCTTAAAATAAATTCTGTCATCGATCCATAAAACAATTCTCGATTGTCGGCGATTTTTTTTACCATTAATAATCCGTAAATTTGCAAGACAGGCATGCCGATATTAAAGCCATCGGGAGAATTGCCGTAGATCGCCAATATTGTGGCCAGGGCGATAAAGGGCAATTCCGCCAAGCTTAAATCTCTAAGACGTGATATTCCCCTTTTCCGTTTTAAAAAAAGAAGGAGCTCCATAAATGCTATACTATAGAACATGATAAGCATGGGGAATGCATCGGTATAGATCGCATAAATGCTCGCTACAATCACATATAACGACCGAGCTGATGTTACCATGCGAAAATCGCCGAACATCAAGATCGGATTAATGTGCAGTGGCATCATGATCGCCAGAGACGAGGCCGCGAATCCAAAAGCAATCCACCAAATTCGCAAAAACGGAGATGGATGCTTGAAGAGGCTAATCGGCAAAAGGGCGAGCGCGGCGGCGAAATAATTGATTTTGGTAAAGAGGGTTAATCCAAGAATTGATCCGGCAACGAAATTGTCCAGGCGTAGTCGTTTATCCGGAATATTTTCTTCACCCAAAAGAACCACCATTAGGAGCATTAAAAAGGTGCATGCCTCCCGGTTATATAAACCGGCATAGGAACCTTGCCAGTAAAAGGATCGGTAGGGAAACGGACTCAACCAATTGAGCATGATAAACAAACAGAATGCAAAACAATAGATCGGAGGCATCTTTTTTTCGTAAAGAAACCAACAAATAAGAGCTAAAGGCGCCCCGGCGACGACAAAGCCGATGACAATAGAATTAATGGAGTCCGAAGAAATCTCCATGCCCGCCGCGATAATAAGAGAAGTAACGGGACCGACCGGCGAATAATAATCGACGTGAGGGACGTATCCATAGACTAATTTCCAGGCGCCCTCAAACATAACGAAAGTATCCCAGGGGCAAACGTCTTGCCTCGGGCATCCGATGAACAACATCGTTGCGCTTAATAATGCGCAAAAAACTATGTATCCCCCAAAATACAAAAGACCCGATTTTGACACCTGCATGGTTTCTGCCAGCATTATCGTAACGCCGTAAAAATGCCAACTGTAAACAGCCTTGATGGATGCCGCCCTTGCTCGGTGCGGTTGGTTTCTTTTAATCCCAGTCCTTTTAAAGAACCGGTTGCATAGATAAATCCACGCACGATTTATTTGGGAAACACCGCCAGTACTACCGGCATGCCCGCCGTGCCGTAACACCGCGTCAGGAGTTGCGCTTGATCACCTTGAACTTCAAGTTCAAACCGGCCATACGTCCTCCGCTGATAACCGTTCAGTGAAATGCCCTGGCAGGCAACCGGCCCACCATCGAGATTGAGAGCCATTTTCAAATCAAGAGGCGCTTCGATTAGAAACTGCGCCAGCCGTTCGAGCGAAAAGAAAGCATCCGTTGTCGTCCCGATGATAACGCGCCCCGCTCTGTCCTGTCCCACAAAGCTCCGGTTCGCCAGCCAGCGGCTGGGATGGGAAACCCCGCTGGCTCCATTCCGTACCAGAAGCGGATAAGATACCATCGCATTGTCGGCGCCCCGAAACACCGTCCTCCAATCTTTGTGGGCTAAATCGCGAATGCCGGTGAACGAAGCCGAGGTGACAAACGCGCCCGCCTTGGCATCGTAATCCTTCGGTCCCAGCAAGACGCCGTCTATTAAAAATGGAGTATCGGGACCGCCAAAACGCGAAAAATAACTGCCGTTGACCACCAGAGACGCGCCAAGCTCCGCCATCCAGGTGTCGAGGTCCTTGTCCCCATTGGACCCATTGCGGAGAACAAAACGAAAATGTGCCGGATCGATACGAGCCAGATAAACGTGGTCAACCGCCTGGCCATTCACCAGGGCGGGCAGATCGGCCACCTCAAAACCGGCGTCGGCTTTCTGCCAGGTAAACGCTCCGGGGCTGGCGGTGGGCGCCTTGGCCAACGCCAGCCGCATCGAGGGGGAAAGGCGGGAGCTCTCCATGCTGACCGGCAGCCAAAAAGCAATCCCATTCCGGATCACCGTATGCACGCCATACGGACCCCAGAATAGGTCTATCACCAGAAAGAAAAGAACAAATACCGATACCAAAACAATGCCGAATAGCCTCAACCAGAGTCTCATGCTTGGATATCGCAAAAACTCCGCGGTTTATTTCAAATTTCTGGCGGCCTAAAGAGCTTTTTAAGCATGCCGGTAAAGGGATTTGAACCCAAATGGATGAATGGTTAGACGCACGAAAGAGGCGGCCATCAAGGCGAAAAATCTTTTGAGATATTCAAATCACCCGCCCAGAGGCGGCCATCCTTCCATCCCTTCGTGAATCAATTTTTCCGATTTTCGTTCCCGCCCATTGCCTTTAAAACGCGGTCATCTCGGTTATGGTGAAGAAAAACATCTGCGACTCCCGTTTGGTGCATCTCGACCTGATTCGAGGTCTGGCCGCGTTGGCCGTGTGCGCCGAACACCTGCGGGCCTATCTCTTTACCGGCTACCGTCACTTGGCCGGTTCCGTGGGACTTTTTGGAAAACTTTTCTATTTTGCCACGGGGCTTGGACACCAGGCCGTGATGCTTTTTTTTGTCCTGAGCGGCTATTTTGTCGGCGGCTCCGTGATAAAAAGCCTGGCCGAAAACCGTTGGTCCTGGGCTGGCTTTGCGCGAAGAAGGCTGACGCGGCTCTACATGGTGCTGATTCCGGCGCTGGTGCTGACTGCGTTTTGGGATGGCCTGGGCCACGCCCTTACCGCTGGCCGCGGCTATGACGGCATATTCGGCAATCTCTATCATAGCGGACCACAATCCGGGTTGCCCGCGCGGGATGGAAGCGCCGTCTTCCTCGGCAATGCCCTCTACCTGCAGACAATCCTGGTCCCGGTCTATGGCAGCAACGGTCCGTTATGGAGCCTGGCTTACGAATTTTGGTACTACCTCACCTTCCCTCTGGCCATGCTGGCCTTGGCGCCGGGAAATTCCTGGCGTTACCGGGCCGTGCATCTGCTCCTTCTCGTGGCTTGCGGTTGCCTGCTGCCCTGGCCGGTCTGGGAGGGCGCCGTCATCTGGTTGATGGGATGCGCCGTGTTCTGGATTTCGCGTCATTCTCGGCTGGGCGAGCCGTGCGGCCGGAAATGGGTCTGCGTCTGCGGCGGTCTCGTTCTCCTTGCTTCGCTGGCGCTTTCCCGCGGTGACAGCCTGGGCGGGTATGATCTCCTGATCGGCCTCGGCTTCGCCTCCATGTTGCCTTGCCTAATCCGAAGGAACACGGCTTCCCGGCTTTACGGACTCGTCGCGATTGGTCTCTCCGACATCTCCTACACGCTTTACGTCGTCCATTTTCCGCTCCTCTCGTTCCTCTTTTTCACCTTCCGGCCCGGCAGGCAGGTAGCGCCCTCTCCAGCCGCTTATGGCACGTTCCTTTTGCTTTTGTGCGGAGTGGTCGCCTACGCCTCCCTGCTCTGGTGGCTTTTCGAACGCAGGACCGACGATGTGCGCCGGATCATCGAACGCCGGTTCCGCTTTTCGTAAGCCCGGCTTGGCCCATCTTGGATGATAAAAGAAACGTGCCGGTGGAGGGACTTGAACCCCCACGTACTTGCGTACAACAGATTTTGAGTCTGCCGCGTCTGCCATTTCGCCACACCGGCTTGCTTGACCTTCAAAATTTATGGGATAATGCGCCCCAAAGCTCAATGCTAAACTCTTCATGAAAATCAGCGCCATCTGCTTCGACCTCGGCAACGTCCTCATCCGCGTCGAGTGGCAACTCCTCGTCAGCCGCCTCGCGGAAAAATCGCCCTATGCCGCGGACAAAATCAGCCGGCTGCTTCGCGAAGACCCCCAGCCCGCCGCCTACGAGCTCGGCGCCGTCACCTCCGCCAAATTCTTCGCCCATCTCAAAAAACTCCTCAAATACAAAGGCACGGCCAAAGAACTCCGCTCCGTCTTCAGCCAAATCTTCACCCCGCTTTCCGAGCACATCGCGCTCGCCGCCCTGCTCGCGCCCCACTATCCGCTCGCCATCATCTCCAACACCAACGAGGCCCACATCCTCCACGCTGAAAGCGCCTACTCCTTTTTCTCCCTCTTCTCCACCCGCATCTACTCCCACCAAGTCAAAATGATGAAGCCCAACCGCGACATCTACGAAGCCGCCCGCGCCGCCCTCGGCCACGTCGATCCGCTCGAAATCCTCTTCATCGACGACCTCGAAGCCAACATCCTCGGCGCCTCCAAGCTCGGCTGGCAGACCATCCACCTGCGCCCCGACGTCAACCTCCGCGAAGCCCTCGCCAGCTACGAATTGCTCGGGTTGGATTAAAAACCCGTCGATTTCTTGAACTGTGCAATTCTTTCCTCAATTAACCTAAGCACGTTTGGATCGACGTCCTTAAGTGGGATGGTCAGAGGCCGCCCGAATTTTGTCAGAAATAAAAGCCAAAAATCGTCGTAACGCCATATATCAACAAATTGGTTCCAGGGAATCGTACTTGATCCCGCACCACTCGACACCTGGAAGCTTTCATCTGTAACGATGAGTTCGGCTTCCGGGTTTCCCATTCTTCGCAACGTGTCGAGCCACTGGCGTTTGATCTCATATTCATACCAAAAATAAAATCCGAGACACCCGATAAGAACCAAACCAATGATTTGAAAAAATGAGCTCGAGTACCCCGCATAACACACGAAACCTAACCCACCTGTCATAAGCAATACGCTGACGATAGTGGATCGCCCCAATTGTCGTTGCGCATAGGACATAGCTACTTTTCGTATCAAAGGGTATGAATACCTCAGAGTTGCTTTATAAGCCGGCATACAGAAGGTAAGTGCTAAAAGGTATCACTCCCCCGTCATCAGCGCAATTTCCCGCTCTTCGAGCTGCTGGCGCCATCGCGCCAGGTACGAATACTTCCGGTAGAGCGCCTCGAGCGCGCCAAGGTCCTTTTCTCCCGCGCGCCATTTTGTGTCCAGCGCGGCCAGCTCGCTTTCCAGCGTTGCCGCGAGCTTCTCCAGCTTTCCTTTCAGCGTCGCCATTAAATCCTGCAGCACCATCTCCGCCGAAACCAGTCCCGCCCGCTCCAGCCGTCCCGCCGAGCGTTTCCGCTCCAGCAATTGATCGGCTTGCTGGCAGGTCTGCCCCACCTCCGCGAAAAGATCCATCGTCCCCGGCGGAATGCGCTGGACGTCGCGCGGCTTCTCTCCCTTCGTCAATTCATACAACGCCAGCAAACGTTGCCTCGGATCGGTCAGCGTTTGGTAGGCGCGATTCAGTTCCGCGTAACGCGCTTCCGCCTCCGCTCGTTCCCCTTCGGGCGCCTGCTGAAATTTATCCGGATGCGATTCCGCCGTGGCGCGGGCAAATTGCTCCTTCAGGGCCGGACCGTCCAGCGTCGGCGCCGGTTCCAGGCCAAACGCGGCGAACGGATTGGAATCCATATCAAGCGGCCATGCAAAAAGCGAAATGAGTCCGCAAACTCACTCCTCTTTTCCGGTGTTCCGCTTGCGCGCTCCGGCTTTGATCACATTCTTCGGCGTAATGGAACCATTCTTGTCCGTTTCCGGCGCCGGCTTCTTCCCGAAAGGCGGTTTCTTTCCCTTGGCGCCCTCCGCGCGCGGCTCGAACTCAAAAGTCGCTTTGCCCGTCTCGTCCATCACCAGATAGGCGGAGAATTTCCGCCGGGTCTTCATCGAAACGAAACCCCGCAGCAGATCACTCTTCTTTTGCGTCAGCAATTTCTCCAACTGCGTCCGGTCGATCTCCTGCATTAGGATTTTCTTGCTGATTTTCATTTTGCAGAGGGGCTCGTCGCCGAAAGTCTTTTCACAGGCATACGACATCAGCGTCTCGAACACGCGTCCGCCGCAGACCGGACACTTCCCCACCGGTTCCTGCGTCTCCACGTCCAGCTTGGTGCCGTCGGCGTTCACCGGCGCGTTGTCGAAAACAAATTCAATCTTGCCCGCGTCGTTGAATTTCAGCGCGGCGGCAAACGGCCAGCCCTGCTTGCTGCGAAAGCCCTGCAGCGGACCGATGAGGCGCTTCTCCAAAAGCTCCTTGGCCTCGTGCGGTTCCAGCAGCCGTCCCGCCACCACCTTGGACAACTGGAACGACTTGTCCGGCGTCTCGTAATGGCGCAGCGTCTCCATCATCGGCTGGCCATTGGGCGCGTTGAAACCGAGCGGCTTCGGCTCAAACCGCGATTCCTCGAAAGTCTTCACTTTGTCGACAATCCGCCGCGTCAGCCCGGTAATCTCCTCCATAAAGGCGCTGCGCGGCAGTTTGTCCCGCTCCATCTGCTTGAGTTTGTACTCCCATTCGCCGGTCATTTCGGGCGAGGCGAGCGTGGGAATGTCGACCGCCTGCAGCAGTTCCAGCAGGGCCCACGCCTTCGGCGTCGAACTGATCTCCCGCCCTTCGCGCCGCAGATATTCCTCCGCCAGCAAACCCTCGATGGTCGCCGCCCGCGTCGCCGGCGTCCCGAGCCCCTTCGCCGCCATCGCCTCGCGCAGCTCTTCGTCCTCCACCAGCTTGCCCGCGCTTTCCATCGCGCTGAGCAGCGTCGCTTCGGTAAACCGCGCCGGGGGCCGCGTCTCCAACCCCTTCACCTCAATCGCCTCGGTGTCGACCTTTTCCCGATCCTCCACCGGAACCAGCGCCGGTTGCTCGCCGTCCGCGGCTTCCTCGTGGCCATAGACCTCCATCCAGCCGGCGAAAGTCAGAATCTTCCCCTCGGTTTTGAACGCCTCATTCTCCACGCGCGTGATCCGCGTCGTCACCTCGAACTGCGCCGCCGGATAGAAAACGGCCAGAAAACGCTTCGCCACCATCTCGTAGACCTTCCGCTCGATGTCGTCCAGTTTCTCCGGCGATTCCAAAGTCGGCGTGATGGCGAAGTGATCCGAGACCTTCGCGTTGTTGAAAATCCGCTTCGACGGCTTGACCCATCCCTCCGTCAGAATTTTCCCCGCGAACGTCCCCAGTTGCCCGCCCTGCATCTTGCGCAAGATATCCTTCACCGTATCGATATAATCCTCCGGCAACGCCCGGGAATCGGTTCGCGGATAAGTCAACACCTTGTGATGCTCGTAGAGCCGCTGCGCGATTTGCAGCGTCCGCTTGGCCGAAAGGCCCAGCCGTCCGTTCGCTTCGCGTTGCAGCGAAGTCAAATCATAGAGCGGAGGCGAAAGCTGCGACGCCGGTTTCTTTTCCTCCGTCGCCTCGCCCTTCCGGCCTTGGCACTTCTGCTCAAGGGCGCGCGCCTCCGCCTCCGTCCAAAGCCGCTCCGCTTTTAGTTCGGGATCGGACTCGTTCCGGGCGAAATTCTCCCTGAACCAGCGGCCCGGATAAATCCCGGCCCGCGCCGCGAAAGTGGCGTGCACTTCCCAGTAAGGCCGTGGCTTGAAACTTTTGATCTTCTGGTCCCGCTCCACCACGATGGCCAAAGTCGGCGTCTGCACGCGCCCGACCGGCGTGAGTTGAAATCCCCCGTTGCGAGAGTTGAACGCCGTCAGCGCCCGGGTGCCATTGATGCCGACCAGCCAGTCGCTCTCCGAGCGGCACACCGCCGCGCTGGCCAGCGGCTCAAGTTCCGTGCCGGGCCGCAAATGGTCGAAACCCTCGCGGATAGCCGCCGGCGTCATCGACTGAAGCCACAAACGCTGGATCGGTTTCTTGCACCCGGCCAGTTGCACGATATAGCGGAAAATCAGCTCGCCTTCGCGGCCCGCGTCGCAGGCATTGATCAGCGACGTCACATCCGCCCGCTTCATCAGCTTCTTCAACAACTGCAGCCGCCCCACGCTCCGCTCGATCGGTTTCAACGCGAATTGTTCCGGAATGATCGGCAGGTTGGCGAAGCTCCATTTGCCCTTTTTCTTGTCTAACTCGTTCGGCAGACATAGCTCCACCAAGTGGCCCACGGCGGAGGAAAGCGCATAATCGGCGCTTTCGTAATAGGACTCCTTCCCCTCCGTCACCTTTTTAAATCCGCCAAGCGCCTTCGCGATGTCGTTTGCGACACTCGGTTTTTCCGCAATGATAAGAGCTTTTGACATAGTAACTTATAACCAAATCAAAGGCCGCCCGGAATACGGGGCCGCCTCATTTCCAGGCCGTGCAACCTAAGAGACACGCTTCGGAATGGCAACACGCTTTTTTGAGTCTTTTGGCTAAGTCCTTCCACGGCAAAAGATTCTCGCGCGAGTATCCCCAGGCGTTGTTTTATCCTTTTTGATCTTTTTTGTGGCCTCAATTTCGCTATGAACAACGGGGAACCTATTGCCAAATGAATCAGGGGCACGGGACACATGAGAATATTCATCACCAAAAATGGCCAGCAATTGGGCCCCTACACCCTTGAGCAAATACAAGCTCAAGCGGCTGCCGGTGTCCTTCGGACCGATGATTGGGCCTGGTATGAGGGCATTACCGATTGGATACCTGTAAACCGCCTCCCCGGCTTTTCCACTTCCCAACCGCCTCCCTATGCCCCGCCCATTCCTCCTCCCACTCCTTCCGCTTCGCCTAAGCGCCCCATCGCCGTTTGGATTATCTCCATCTTCTACTTTATTACCGTCCCCTTCACCCTCCTCTCCCTCGCACTTATTCCGCTGATGCTTTCCGGAACCATTCCCATTACCGATGTCCAGCGCCGGTACTTTGAGTCGTTGAACATCTTTGATTACACCGTTACCTTTCTTCTGGTTGTCTTCAATCTCGCCGGCGCCCTCCTCCTCTTCCTTCTCCGGCGTCCGGCGGTCTATTGCTTCGGCGCTGTCTTTGTCCTCAATCTTCTCAACTACCTCTACGAAATCTTATTTAAGAACTGGCTCGGAGCCATCGGCAACGGCAGTGGGGTCGCCATGATAGGCTCTATATTTGAAGTTGTTTTGGCCGTTTCCATCAATCTTGCCGTCTTCGGCTACGCCCTCTATCTCTACATCGCAAAAGTGCTGCGTTAGTATTTTTGATAAGACTAGCATGGGCGATTTCGATCCGTCCTCACCAAAAGCTTCCCCGGCAACTACCTCGTCGGTTGGCGCATCTCCAGCCGCGGACGCTCCGCGTAAACGCCCCATCGCCGTTTGGGTTATCTCCATCATCTACTTCATCACCGTCTTTTTCAGCCTCCTCTCCCTCCCGCTCATTCCGTACATGCTTTCCGGGACTACTTCTGGTAACGATGTCCACCGCCAGTATTTCTCACTAGGGATCATCTTTGAATGCGCCTCTACCTTTCTTCTCATGATCCTTAATCTCGCCGGCGCCCTCCTCCTCTTTTTTCTCCAGCGCCCGGCGGTCTATTGCTTCGGCGCCGTCATTGTTCTCGATCCGCTCTACTATCTCTGCGAAATCTTTTTTACGAACGGGCTCGGCGCCATCGGCTACGGTAGCGCATCCGTCGTGATCATTTCAGACGTTTCCTTCTCCCTCGCCGTCTTCGGCTACGCCCTCTATCTCTATCGCACGAAAGTGTTGCGTTAGGAGTGAGCGTGCGGATGTAATATCAATCCGTCCTCACAAAAAGCTTCCCCGGCAACTGCCGCACCAGCTTGCGCATCTCCAGCCGCAGCAGCGCCGATGAAACCGTCCCCGCCGCGAGCCCCGACCGCTGCGCGATGACATCGATCGGCGTCTCGTCCATCTCAATCGCCGCGTAAACCTTCGCCTCCTCCTCCGGCAAATGGGCGGGCAGGGGACGCGGCGCCGCCACCTGCTCCTTCGGAATCAAAAACTCCAGTTCCGCGAGAATATCCTCCACGCCCTCCACCAGCTTCGCGCCATCCTTGATCAATTGATGGCACCCCTGCGCCAGCGGATTATCGATCCGCCCCGGCACCGCGAAAACCTGCCGCCCCTGCTCCAACGCCTGCCGCGCCGTGATCAGCGCCCCGCTTTGCCGCCCCGCCTCGATCACCAACACGCCGAAGCCCAGGCCGCTCACCAGCCGGTTTCGCATTGGAAAAGTTCGCTTGTCCGGCGCCGTCCCCAACGGCAATTCGCTCATCAGAAACCCGCCCGATTCGGCGATCTTCCCCGCCAGCATGTCGTTTTCCGGAGGATAGATCTGATCCAGCCCGCAGCCCAGCACGGCCCACGTCGTCCCCTTCGCCGCCAGCGCGCCGAGATGGGCGGCCGTGTCGATCCCCCGCGCCAGCCCCGAAATCACTGGTACGCCCGCGTAGGCGATTTGATAGCTGAGCTTCTTGGCCGTCTCGAGTCCGTAGTGGCTCGTCTCGCGCGACCCGACCACCGCCACCCCGCGCGGCCACGTCTCCGGAACCTTCCCCTTGAGATAAAGCGTCAGCGGCGGATCGTAAATCTCCCGCAGACTCGCCGGGTAAGCCGCGTCCGCCGGGGTGAGAACCGCAAGCCCCAGCTCCTCCGCCCATTGCCGTTCCTTCGCCGCGTCGGTTGACGCCTCCCAGCCCGCCAGCTTCGCCGATAATTCCGGCCCAATCCCCTCCACCGACCGCAAATCGGCTTCCCGGGCCAGTAACGCCTGCTCAAGCGATCCGAATCGCTCCCGAAGCCGTTTTGCCCGGATTGGACCTATTCCGGACACTAAGTTAACGATAAAGTATGCCTCGGATTCGGTCATTCTCATTCCTCAACAGACTGGCTTGATCAGCAAATCGACCCCCCTTTCCACCACCTCACCCGGTACTTCCCACCCGCTCGACGCCTCGCCAAGCTTCTTCAGCAACACCCAGCGGTTCCTCCCATCGGCGGCCACCTTCTTGTCGTTGCCCAGCGCGCCCAAAATCGCCGCGCGATCCACGCCCGGTTTTAGCGTCACAGGCAAATGGTTCGCCGTCAGCGCCTGCTCGATCCGGCGCGCCTCGGCTTCCGCAAGGCCCGCCTGCCAGACCGAAAGCCACGCCGCCGCCCGCATCCCGAGCGAAATCGCCTCGCCATGCAGGTACGTCGTGTAACCGGTCGCCTTCTCGACGGCGTGCCCAATCGTGTGCCCGAAATTGAGCAGTGCGCGCTCCCCCTTCGTCTCGAATTCATCCTTCTCGGTAATCCGCGCCTTGATCGCCACACATTTCTCCACGATTTCGTCCAGGTCGGCGTCATCCGGCTTCACTCCCTTGGCCACGCGGTCAAACAGCGCGGCATCGCGAATCGCCCCGTATTTGATCACCTCCGCCATCCCGGCGGAAAATTCCTTCTCCGGCAGCGTCTTCAGCGTGTCGAGATCCGCCACCACCAATTTCGGCTGATGAAAAGCTCCCACCAGATTTTTGCCCTCGGGCAGATTCACCCCCGTCTTTCCACCCACCGAGCTGTCCACCATGGCAAGCAACGTGGTGGGAACCTGCACAAAGGCGATGCCGCGCAGGTAAGTGGCCGCCACGAAACCGGCCAGGTCTCCGACCACGCCGCCGCCTACGGCCGTAATAACACCTGAACGAGGAAGTTTTAGCGCTGCAAGCTCAGACATAATCCTCGTATATGTCTGCAAAGATTTCGTTTCCTCCCCTGGAGCCAAAGCTTCCAATTGTCTCGCTTCGTACTTCGTCAATACAGGTTCACCTGGACGCCAAGGTATTGCGTCACCCAAGGAGGCGACCACTCTACTAACGTATCTTGAGACACCAGCATCCGAAATGATAACCGGATATCCGGTTAAACAAAGCGGTGATTCTCTCATTGGATTGTTGATTCGCAAAAGTAAGCCACGCCCAATCAGCACATCATACGCGCGCGGGCCGAGATCGACGCGCACCTTGCGGTGCGGCGGCAGACCGGAATTGGGAGATGGCGTCATTCCGGCCATTTAACCACAATCGCGTCGGAGAGGGAGCGTAATTATCGATGCTCTGTGGAAACCCCTCTCTGCGATCTGTCATCCGGCAATCTCGCAATTCCAAGAAGCTTTGCGTTTGAATCCCCATTATGCCAATGCGCGAGATAATCTGGCCAAGGCGGAGGCGATGATTCGGCAACAGGCTCCTCAGAAACAATAGCGCATCTCATTTCACTCAGTTTCAAGAAGTTGCAATGCGCCACCTACTTGTCTCTTGTAAAAACAATTTTGCGAGGCTATTCACCTGATTTCAGTGAACGGGAGAATAATTATACCCAAGCCTCGCTTGCGATTTTTTGCCCAAGGAGGCGCATTCCCTCGCCGGTGGAATCCGGTCAAATTATTCAACCTAACTTAACCCCAATTGAAGGAATAAAACATGAGCACCCGCGGACTAAAGAAAATGGCATTGTTACTGACCTTGTGGGTGGCTCTGCATGGGGGGCAGATTGCGGGCGCTCAGAACCAAACCGTCAACGGCAATCTGACGGTGACGGGTACGACGGATATATACGGTGATACGCTCAGCATGGGCAGCCAAACCAGCACGACCAATCCAGGATGGGAAACTCTTTACATCGACGGGACCAATTCCGCCATCTATTTCCAGGCGACGCGCAGCGGCAATAAATGGTACTGGCAGCAAAACGGAAACACGAGTCTCCAGACCCAGATGACGCTCGATAGCAGTGGTAATTTGGTGCTCTACAATCCGTCGACAGGTGCGACAGAGGTCAGTTTAGGTTCGGGCGGAGCGACGTTTTATGGTTCCAACAATACGATGCCGAATCAGACCCTGACTGGATCGAGCAACAACAGCGTGCTGACAATAGGCATGGCTAACCAGCTGTACGGCTCGCTCTCTGAAGTTAACAGCTTGGCCTCTGATATCACGATTGGCTCCGTCAGCAGTGGAACCAACACTGCTCCAACGATGGACATCAATGGAGGATATAACGCCGGAGCCTGGTCCATTGCCGAAGGTTATGGTACTACCGCTAGCGGCAAATATACGGTAGCAATGGGGAGAAATGCAAGCGCGAGTGGCGAGTACTCGGTGGCGCTGGGGAGATTTACAAGCGCAACCGGGTCCACTGATGTAGCGATAATGGGTTCTGCATCTGGCTCTGACGCAACGTCGATAGGAGCTTATAGCAGCGCCTCTGCTTATGGAACGGCTTTGGGACTTTCAGCAAGCGCCTCGACTAGATCCACAGCTGTGGGTTTTGAGTCGTCCGCGAGCGGATATATTTCGCTGGCGCTTGGGGCTGATTCTTCCGCGACCGGCAATGGCGCAACAGCGATCGGACAAGGATCTCACGCCCAAGGTCCCGCATCAATCGCACTCGGAGAAAATACCGCCAGCGGCAGCCGAGCTATGGCCAGCGGGTATGGAACACTTGCCAGTGGTGGCTTCGCGATGTCCATTGGAGACGACACCACTGCCTCAGGCTATGTTGCAACGGCGATAGGCGGGCACACCACCGCCAGTGGTTCTTATGCGACGGCAATGGGAGGATGGACGACGGCCAGCGGCTATTTCTCCTCAGCTGCCGGTTTGGGCACCGTGGCGCCATCGTACGACTCTTTCGTCATTGGCCGCTCGAATGCGGTGGTTTCAGGAACATCATCGAATGCATGGATTGGCGGCGATCCTCTTTTTGAAATCGGTAACGGAACCACGACAAATTCAGACGCCTTGCTCATCACCAAAAACGGCAACATGACCGTTTACGGCACCAACAACACCATGCCGAATCAAAGCACGGTGAGTCCTGGTCCCAGTACGATATTGACCAAAGCAGTGGCCGATACTCTCTATACTTCCAATTCCGCCACCTTTGGCGGTTCCATCACATTTGAAGGTGCGAACAATACGATGCCAAACCAGACCCTAACTGGATCGACGAATAGCAGTATCCTGACGATAGGCATGGCCAACCTGTCGTATGGTTCGCTCTCTGCGGTAAACTCGCTCAATTCCACCGTCGGTTCCTTAAGCTCCTCCGTCACCACCTTGGATTCTAATATTGTAATCGGCTCAGGCCCGACGATGAGTTTCTTTGGAGGAAGCGCCTCTGCGGCTGACGCGATTGCTGAAGGTCATGGGTCAAGCGCCAGCGGCAGCTATTCGGTTGCGATAGGCGACCAGGCGGCGGCCAGCGGCCCCGGGGCAACGGCGATGGGCTATAAAACAGTCTCCAACAGCCACTATTCGACGGCGATGGGCTACAAGACTACGGCCAGCGGCCACTATTCGACGGCGATGGGTGACGGATCGAGCGCCCTTGGCGTCTGGTCAACGGCGATAGGATACGAGGCCACCGCTCAAGCGGACAATTCATTTGTCATCGGTCGTTACAACGTAGGCGGGGGAGCCTCGACCTCGTGGCAGACGGGGGATCCCTTGTTTGAAATTGGCGACGGAAGCACCTCCAGCAACTCGGATGCCTTGGTGGTTTACAAGAATGGGAATGCGGCGGTCCAGGGAAATGTTACGACGGGTGGTAATGTAACCGCTGGCGGTACGCTAATCACAGGTGCAGGAATTACCGCAAATGGCATCATCACCGCGCAACCGGGCGGCAGCATCCCGATGTACACGGGGCAATAAGCCGGGTTATCGCCCGTTGATTCTTAGGGTCTATCGCGCCATGAAGCCCGACGTCAAATCCCGGCAGGACATCCGTTCGGCCGCCATCGTCCAGAGCTTCTGGCTGATCTTGGCTTGTTGCGGGCTGTTTGCCCTGACGGCATACGCATCGGATCCCTCGTGGTGGTCTACACCGGGTCCAAATGGCGCGCCCAGCGCGATTGTTCCGGAGCAGGTTGTCACCAACAATGGCGTCGTCACGACCAACTACATAACCAATGACTACGCAGTTATCACCCAGGGCCAGCTTAAGCAGTTCACGGTTCGTGCCGTCGACTATCTCAACGCCAATCTAACCGATGGAGCCGGAACCAATCTCAACAGCATGGTCAGCAACTGGGCGGCGGACTATGCAACCAATGGTTACGCGACCAACCCGGCCAATCCGACCCGGCCCTATGAACCCTCCGATTTTCAGGTGGAAAATGTTGGTCAGGTTAAATACATCGGCAACTTGGTTTGGAGCCAGCTTGTCGCGGCCGGCTACACCAACGCGGCCCCGTCCTGGCTGGAGCAAGACACCAATACCGATCATGCCGTGGCCAACGTTGGCCAGCTCAAGGAGGTTTTTAATTTCGATCTTTCGGCCTGGCAGCCCGCTCCGATTCCGCAGATCACCAGCCCGGCCACCGTCACAGCCAGCGTCGGCGTGCAATTCAGTTATACCATCACGGCTAGCAACAATCCAACGTCTTATGGTGCGTCCAACCTGCCTTCGTGGCTTTCGTTAAATGGCTACACGATCAGCGGCACACCCCCATCCACCGCCGCCGGAATTTGCAGCGTGACCCTGACCGCCACCAATAGCGCGGGGACGGGCACAGGCGTGGTGGTGTTCAATATTGTGCAGAGCACGTCCGCGCCGGTGATCAACAGCCCAACCGTCGCGGTGGCCACCGCGGGATCTTCCTTTGCCTATCAAATCACCGCCAGCAATAATCCGACTCAGTTTGGCGCAAATATTCCGAGCAGTCTTTCCGGTCAATTATCATTCAACGCAAACACCGGCGTGATCAGTGGCACGCCGAACACAACGGGAACTTTTACGATAAGCCTCAGCGCGACCAATGGGGCCGGCACGGGCGCGTCCACGCTCACCCTGGCGGTCAACCCGAGCGGCGGCCAGAGTACGGGGCCGCTTCCGGTTATCATCAGCAGTCCGACGGCAACAGGCATGGCCGGCCAGTCATTTAGCTACCAGATTGCAGCTTCCAACGCCCCGACCTCCTTTGGCACGAGCGGCCTTCCGGCTGGATTGAACATCAATACCTCGACCGGCCTGATCAGCGGAACGCCGGCGTCCGGAGGCACTAGCAACGTTATCATCAGCGCCACCAATAGTTATGGCACCACCAGTGCGTTGCTTAATTTGACCATTTCCGCGATCACCAGCCCGTTAACGGCCACCACCACCGTGGGAGCGCCTTTTACTTATACCATCACGTCGACCATTACACCGACGAATAGCTATCCCGTCGTATACACGGTCGGTACTTTACCGGCTGGCTTGACGTTCGATGGCACGAATATCATCAGCGGCGCTGCCACGGCGCCGGGCTTCTCAACGGTTTTGATTACGGGGACCAATTCCGCCACCTCTCCCGGTTTGGCGGCGGAAGGCAACCTAGTCATAATGGTCAACGGAGCGGCAAACGGCAGTCCGGTCATTACGAGCGCCACCAACGACACGGCTAGGGCGGGACAATCTTACAGCTATACGATCACCGCGCAAAATTCCCCGTTGAGTTTGAACGCGACTGGACCGAATGGAGGAGCGCTTCCGGCGGGTTTGGCCTTCGATTCGAATAGCGGAACGATTTCAGGCACGCCCACGGCGACGGGCACCTATACCATTGATCTGACGGCCACCAATGCCCAGGGATCGGGCATCGCCACGCTGACTTTGACCGTGGCCAACGCGGTTACGGGCGTCGCTCCCGCTCCGGTCCTCACTAGTTCCAATGTCGCCTATGCCACCGCCGGAATCGCCTTTAGCTATACGCCGGTGGTGAACAACGGCACGGCGAGCTTTAATATCACCGGGTTGCCCAGCGGATTTACCTATAGCACAACGACGGGAGTGATTACGGGAACACCCACGCTTAGCGAAGTCGGCACGGATAACGTCACCATCAACGCGACCAATTCGCTCGGAATGACAACGATGCCGCTTGTGCTGGTGATTCAGGGGACCACCGCCATCACCGCGACCGTGGCGCTGCAAGACGGCGTCAGCCCTTCGGCCAATTATCAAACCATATCCGCCGGAATAGCGACAGATACCACCAATAGCGCCATTGCAACGCAAACCGCTGGCGGACTTTTTGTGGGCCGGACGAGTCCGACCCAAATAAACCGGACTCTGCTGGGCTTTGATTTGTCTCCCCTGCCGCCGGGTGTGACGATTACCAGCGCCGAGTTGATCCTGAATACCGAACCAACCGGATCAACCTCATCGGGAACCTATACCCTGGAATTGGACCAACCCGGCCCGTTCAGCCCCAGCACAGCTTGTTGGACGAACAACAACACTTATACGACCAATACGGACGGATCGGCTTATGTTTTGAGTTCGATTTCGGCTTCGATACCAGCCACGGCGGCAACACCTGAGACCTGGCCCAGCAGCGCGAATTTTGTCTCTGTGATCCAGAACGCTTATAATAGCCGGAGCCCGGTGTATTTAATGGTGCGGGCGCCGGGGATCGAATCGGGTTCCACGGTCAATGACTTTTATTTCGACAACGAGGACATGCCCACCGACTCCGGCGACCCTCCGATCTTGTTGTTGACCTACCAGAGCGCGTCGCCGCCGGCGATTATCACACCGCCGCCGCAGACGATTCCGATCAACTTGTCCGGCGGCTATTCGCCGTTTAATTACCGGATCGCCGCGAGCGATACCAATGCGAATACGACCTTTTCCGCCACCGGATTGCCGGGCGGTTTATCGATCAACAGCGCGACGGGGCTGATTTCTGGAACACCAAATTCATCGGACTTTGGCGTCTATACTGTGACGGTCACGGTTTCGACGCCCGTAACCGGAGCAGGGACAACATTATCGGGAACGGCGACCTTTACTATTGCCGTCGGATCGGCACCGGTTATCACCAGCAGCACGGCGCCGGTGGGCGCTTCCACCAATGCACCCTTTCTCTACCAAATCACCGGCACCAATAATCCGACCGGTTTTTCCGCCTCGAATTTGCCGCCGGGGCTAAAGCTCGATTCGACCAGCGGC
This sequence comes from Methylacidiphilales bacterium, assembly GCA_035508775.1. Classification (GTDB taxonomy): domain Bacteria; phylum Verrucomicrobiota; class Verrucomicrobiia; order Methylacidiphilales; family UBA1321; genus JABDGH01. The sequence goes on along the minus strand of DATJMI010000005.1, from coordinate 5,262 downwards.
ATCATTTCGGGAACACCCACCGTCGCCGAGTCGGCTGAGGTGACCATCGGTGCTTACAATGCGCTCGGATCCGCACCATCCAAACAGTTCCTCATCACCTTTGCGCCTGTCATTGATCCTCCCTCGGGCACTATAACCGGAAATGCGGATCTGCCGTTTAGTTATCATATTCAAGGGGAAGACGGCGCCGTTGGCTATGGCCTATCATCGTCGCTGCCGGCGGCTTTAAGCTTTGATTCGACCGATGGAATTATTACGGGAGCAGGCGCTAATTCGGTCCCAACCTCAATCGGAACCTACCAAGTTAGCGTATATGCCACCAATTACCCGGGAGAACAAGGTCCTTCCACAGACTTGCCCATTTCGATTGCCGGAACTCCCGTCCTTTCGGTGAGCAATCAAACCATATGCTGTTCGACTGAAACCTCCTATTCATCCGTCGACGTTAATGCCGTCGGTCAAATCACCTATAATCCGCCGGTGGGTAACGCCGTATCACAGGGGCCAGGTATCAGCTCCTGCACCATCTATTCCGGTTCCCTGCCAGCGGAGCTGTCCATGGATGACACCAATAACGATGCAGGAAGCGCCGGCAGCATCACCGGGACTCTGACGGATGGGTCATCCTCGGGCGTGACAACCAGCGCAACCATCCGCGTCGTGGACACTCTCGGCAATTCAGCCACGCCCACCATAACTTTCATCGTCTACAACGGGCCCGGCATTTCGAGTCCGCTGACCGCGCAAATGGTCGCGGATGCGACCGGCTTTGCCTACCAGCTACAGACGGTGACCGGCACCGAAACCAGCACCGCCGCCGAAATTCCTTCCTCCTTGACACCCTACCTGACCTATAATCCCGCGACCGAACTAATCACCGAAATCAATCCGGGGATTGGTCCCCCACCTGGCAGTTATACGATCGGCCTCATTGCGAAGGATTCGAGCGGCACCAGCACCGCCAACTTGGCTTTGACGGTTGCACCATCGACAGTCACCAGTCCTGCCACAGCCATCGCCTATGTGGGTCAACCGGTTCAATTCTACGTTACCGACAACACTGCAACCAGTTATCAGGCGTTCAATCTGCCTCCGGGCACCGCCTCCAATCCGTTCACGATCAATCCCACAACGGGCGAGATCACCGGAACGCCGGTGGCGGCCGATACCGTACCCATCAAGTTGATGGTGACCGATCAAAATGGCACGGAGACCTCGACCCTGCTTTTGATTATCGAACCGAATCCAAGCGGAACGTCGGCGTCCATGAACTTCCAGCAAGACGTCAGTCCCGCCGCCAATTACCCCGTTCCTTCGGCTATCGTGGAAACCGATTCCACAAATTCCGCGGTGGCCAACGAAAGCTTTACCACCACAAATGCCCTCACGGTGGGCCAAGCGACCGCCACGAGGTCGAGCCGGGCCTTGCTGGATTTCAATTTGTCGGCTTTGCCGCCCAACGCGACCATCGTCAGCGCGGCCTTGGCGGTCAACGTCAGCGCGGTCAATTTTCCAGGGGCGCCGCTGACGGTGGAGACGCATCAATCCAATGGATCGTTCACTTCCGGGTCGGCCACTTGGAACAGCAATGGCGGCTACAACAGCAGCGTGCTGGAATCGCTTGCGCTCAATCCGGCCACCTCCTCCTTCTATACGTTCCCGGTGAGCAGCGCTTTGGCCCAGGCGGTCCAGCAGGCTTATAACAACGGCGCCCACCTCTATCTTACCCTGGCATCCCCCTCGGCAGAACAGGGCAATAACCCCGACTACATCAATTTCGTCACCAATGCCTCCAATCCGAATCAAAATCCCGAATTGATGGTGACCTACACCCTGGGCACTTCGGGCCCGCCGGTGATCACCAGCGCGACGACGGTGACGGCGACGGTCGGTTCATCCATCAATTACACCATCACCGCCAGCAATAATCCCCAGCATTTTGCCGCCACCGGCCTGCCGTCCGGGTTGAGCGTCAATGGCGCCACGGGGGCCGTCACAGGTTCGGTTTCGACGGTCGGCAGCACCGTGGCCATGGTCAGCGCGACCAATTCGATTGGCACCGGCGCCAAGGCGGTGACGTTCAATATCGACAATGTCACACCCGCCACCAGCCTGCAGGTAGTTGCCAATGGCGGCAACAATCAGGTGGGGCTTCCCGGTGCGCTTTTGCCCCAGCCGTTGCAGGTGGAGGCCTATTACAACGGCGCGCCTTTGCCCAATGCGCTGGTCACGTTCACCGTTCCGCCGTCCACCGGCGGGCTGGCTGCCACCAATACGGGCAATCCTCCAACCTCAAGCACCCTGACGGTGGTGACAAATAGTTCGGGCATCGCCACGGCCTATTTCGTGTTGCCGCAAACTGTCGGCAATACCACGGTGGTGGCAAGCGCGGGTACGGCCCAGCCGGTGAGCCTGGTGGAAACGTCAAGCCTGGACGGCGGAACAAGTTCGGGTGATTCGCTGGTGGTCCTGACCGTGCTGAGCGGCGAGGGCCAGAGCGGGCCCGCAAGGCAAACCTTGCCGCAACCGTTCGTCATTCAGGCCGCCAATGCTTCCGGGCAGCCCGTCAGCACCCCGCTGCTTTTGACGACGACCGATTGCGGCATTGGCAGTTCGGCGGGAGGTTCCTTTGGCAGCTCCCTGAATGTCACAACCGATGGCTTGGGCCAGGCGACGGTCTATATGCAACCCGGCAGCGGCCCCGATAACGAAGCTTCGTGCCTGGCGACATCGAGTGTGCCGCAAGCCACCGTCTATTTGAGCGCGCTGACCAGTTCAGGCTCTGGTTCCGGTTCCAGTCCTACGGCAGGCCAACCCGAACCGCCGGAAGTCGATCCCACCATCCAGCCTTGGAATGGATCGGTTCAGGTTGAGCCGACGGACACTTACACCCAAGATAATGGTGATAATCCTCCCAACCTTAGCAATGTAACTGTGTTTTGGAGCGGCAATACCGCCAATGTGGCCGGCTATCTGGTCGAAAAGAAAGTCAGCACCGGAAATTGGACACAAGTCTATAACGCGCCAGACGACTCGACAACGACCAATTACACCGACTCGGGGCTCCTCGCGAACGAAGAGATCCAATACCGGGTGAGTCCCTACATGAGTAATCCTGGCGGTGGAAGCCCCATATTGGCCGATCCCTGTGCCCCGGTTAGCTATCAAGTGCCGCTAATACAATACGTCAATGTGGCGACTAGTAGTGCTGAAGGCGGCGCCGGAAGTAACGGTGGACCAATTCAAAATAACAACATGGATTACCTGACGGAAATAATCATTCAATCCAATGGCGCCTCGGCAACAACCACCTACACTCCCGTGCCAACATATATATCTCCAGGACAAGGTGTGTTAGAGTGGTCTGCTAATTATGTTTCGACTACCGGTTCAGGGCCCAATTCAGGTCCCCCCACTATATCCTATGCAAGTCCCTATACGCAAGATATGTGTTTGGGCGATGTTATAGCCTCCATGCCCGATTACGGCCCTTGGAATCCCATTTATTTCGATTGGGGGGCGAACGGGACACCGTGGGGACCGTATGGGCAATGGGCCTCAACTGTGTCGCAGGCCGACGGCGGCTATTACGGAGTCGGGACGTGGCCGTATTATTGGCTGGCAAGTTTTTATGGTTACAATGACGGTATGGGTGGTTTTGGATATCAAATTCAGACAGCGGAATATCAATTTCAGTTTTATCCCGCCAATAACGTCAATTTCCAATGGGCGGATGTCTATAGTCCTGGCATAGATGACACTCCAGAAGTCATGCAGACTCACAGTTATACCGTGAACAGTTCATCGGGATCACAGAGTTCCATTTATACCTTGAACCCGCTCAACTATCCCAATCAATTTGGCAACTATTTCATATTGCCTGTTTCTCAATTGGAAGTAACGGATGGTAATTCGTTTTTGGATAGTCAGGAAAAAGCGCAGACCGGGGCTCAGGTCTATCAGGTGCCTGTGTCAACGGGGGAATCAATTGGTGATGCGCTTAACAATTATTCGGGGCCCATGGCTTCATTCAATATGACGGCAGGTGAATTTGGAGGAGATTGGGAGAGTACTACTGGAGAATCTGGACAAGAAACCCTGACTTGGTCCGGAACGGGAGCAAACACTCTGCAAGTTTGGGGCAATTATTATAATGGTTCTACAGCCCAATGGGAACAGATATCGAACGGAGAAACCGTTCTCCTTAGCCTTTCGGATGACAATGAACAACAGGAACCTGGCTTTATAGGATTTGATGTCATTGCCACGAGCCAGGCTCAAAACAACGATTCGATTAATCTGACCTTGACCACCTCCGCGGCGACTCCAGGAGGCGGTCAGGAGCAATTGGGCACCGACAGCTCGCTCTTTACCTACAATCCTGTTCAACCCGATTTCTCGATGCCAATCGACGAAGCTTCCGGCGCGCGCTACCGGAAGATCGCGCTTAACGGGCAGCCGATGCCGGACGAAAAACCGCAGCAATCGGCCGAGAGCGACCAGGAAAAGGAGGAAACCTACGTCGATGCGCTGACGCTCGGCCTGCATCACAGCACGACCGACGCCTACATGCCGGTTTCGGGCAGCGATTTCTCGCTGTCGGCGCGGCGCGATTTCCGCTCCCAGGTTTGGAACAACCGCAGCGGCCTGCGCCCCCACGAGCAGCCCGATCTGCCGTTCGGCATGGGCTGGAGCAGCAATCTCGCCCCGAACATCAAGTTCAGCTACAACAACGATCCCAGCAGCACCACGCCGCCGGAAGCCGTCGTCACCGACGAGACCGGCGCGGTGCACACGTTCTTTATTTGGTACGACACCAACGGCACTCCGCAATTTTTCCCGATGCCCACGGCCAAAAACGAGGCGCAGGTTCCCAATCTCGAATCGTTGACGGCCAACGCCTCGACTTACGTCTTCACGCGCAAGTACGGGGCGACGCTGACTTACCAAATCACCCCGCTGGTCCAGCCTATTGAAAATGACCGCTTGACCGGGAGCCAATACACCACGACCTATCAGTATGCCCAATTGGTGAAGGCGGTGGACCGGCTTGGCAACACGATCAACTATCAATACCAGGGCGCCTCGAGCAATACGAACCTGATTCCGTCCACCATCACGGTGGCCAACCAGCCGGGACTCAAGCTTTCCATCGAGCAGGAGCCGGTATCGAGCCTGATCTCCACCACCAACACCCAAAGCGTGGTCACGGCGATCTGGGACGCCAACGGCAACGAGACGCAGTATGGCTATCAACCCGCG
>DATJMI010000004.1:0-9321 GCA_035508775.1 Methylacidiphilales bacterium | reverse complement strand
CGTTCTCCATGGCACGATGAAGTTCGGCGAACTGGTCGCCTTCCTTCTTTATGTCGGCATGTTTTACGATCCGGTCGGGCGGCTGCATCAGATCAACCAGCTTTACCAGGCGGGCCGCGTGGCCGGCGAACGGGTGGCCGAAATTCTTGACGCCGCGACGGAAAATTATGGAAAAAAAACTGCCCAGCCCATCGCCCGGGCGCGGGGCCGGGTGGAATATCGCCGGGTCAGCTTTGCCTACCGGCCCGATGTTTCCGCGCTGTCCGATCTGGATCTCATCGTCCAGCCCGGCCAATGCGTGGCGCTGGCGGGCCCCACCGGCGCGGGCAAAACGACTTTTGTCTCGCTTCTGAGCCGCTTTTACGAGTCGACCGGAGGTGAAATTCTCCTCGATGGGCGTAACATCGCCGGCATTCCGCTCTATGAGCTGCGCGAACAGATTGGCGTCGTTTCTCAGGAGACTTTTCTGTTCAACGGCTCCATTCTGGACAATCTCCGCTTCGGGCGCCCCAGCGCCACGCGGGCCGAAATCGAGGAAATGGCCCGCGCCGCCTGCGTCCACGATTTCGTTTCCGAATTGCCCGAAGGTTATGACACGCAGGTCGGCGAGCGCGGAGTTAAACTTTCCGCCGGGGAAAAGCAGCGCATTTCCATCGCCCGCGCGCTCCTAAAAGATCCTCCCGTTCTCGTTCTCGATGAGGCAACCGCCAGCGTCGACGCGGCCACGGAACTGCTCATTCAACAAGCGCTGCGGCGGCTTCTCGCCGGACGCACCTCGTTCGTCATCGCGCACCGGCTTTCGACCATCCGGCACGCCGATCTCATTTTGATCCTACAAAAGGGACGCATCGTGGAACGGGGTACGCACGATGATCTGCTCGCCCGCAACGGCCTCTACGCCAAATTATGCCGCGCCCAGCACACCGATATCTTTTCCGAGGATGAGGTCGGCGCGATTTTTTCCGAGGCGGGGTGAGATATCTCAACTCACCTGTCAACAGACACCACCCATTTGTTATGTTGCTTCATTAATTTTTCGACAAACCGGCAAACCGACTTACCACCCTTGAGTACACCATTTGCAGCCCGGCTCCTTTTTCGATAGGCTAAACGGCTATGCGCTATCCGTTAGGCAAGATCGTTAGGCAGATGCTTGAGTCCTATATCGAATGCGGGGGTATCAAGCATCTCGACGGGGGAAAACTGCCGTCGAAGATGGCCATTGCCGCGCTCACGCAGGACTTGCTTCATGTGATGTTCCCGGGATTCATCGCCGAACAGCAGATCGGCATGCGCGACATGCCGCATGAATTGTCCATTCAGCTCGGCAGCCTGCAACAGAAACTCAAGCGCGAGATTGCGAAGAGCCTGGCCATGGAACCGGTGGCGGGCCGCGAGGCCGGCGAGATCACGCTGGAGTTTCTCGGCCAACTGCACCAGGTCCGCTCGCTCGTCAAGACCGACGTCGAGGCAGCTTTTGAGGGCGACCCCGCCGCGAGAAGCCGGGAAGAGGTGGTTCTCGCCTATCCCGGGGTTGAAGCAATCGCCGTCTTCCGCATGGCCCATGTGCTTCATCAACTCGGGGTCGCGTTCCTGCCCCGGATGATGACCGAATGGGCCCATGGCCGGACCGGGATCGACATCCATCCCGGCGCGGAGATCGGCTCCCATTTTTTTATCGACCACGGCACCGGCGTGGTGATTGGCGGCACGGCCAAAATCGGCAACCGCGTCCGGCTCTACCAGGGCGTCGGCCTCGTGGCGCGCAGCCTGGCCAAGCACGTCGAGCGCGACGACCAAGGCCATGCGCTAGGCGGCAAGCGCCATCCCACCGTCGGCGACGACGTGACCATTTACGCCAACGCAACCATTGTCGGCGGCGACACCGTCATCGGCGACCGCACCGTGATCGGCGGCAATGTCTGGCTTATGCGTTCGATTCCGGCCGATTCGGTTGTCGTTTTCGAAGCCCAGCAGCTCAGCATCCACCCGAGCCAGCGACCGGGAGGGGATTGGGTGATCTGACCCGCCATCGAAAGGCAGACCATGCCGCGCTTCTACCTCGATGAAAACGCGACGGCGGCGCTCGATCCGCGCGTGCAGGCGGTAATGGAGCCGCTGTTGAGGGGCACACTGGGCAATCCCTCGAGTCTCCATACCGAGGGTCGCCGCGCCCGCGGTGAAATTGATTCGGCCCGCGATTCTCTCGCCGCGTGGCTGAAGGTGAAACCGTCGGAAATTATTTTCACTTCCGGCGGCACCGAAAGCTGCAACCTTGCCGTGCAGGGCCTGGCCTGCGCCCATGGTGATAAGGGGAGGCATCTGATCACGGCGAAAACCGAGCATCATGCGGTGCTCAATGCCTGCCGGGCCTTGGAGCGGTGGAGAGGTTTCGAGATCACCTGGCTCGATACCGACACCACCGGGCTCGTCGATCCGGGGGAACTGGAACGCGCCATCCGCCCCGGCACGATTTTGGTTTCGATCATGAGCGCCAATAACGAGACCGGCGTGCTCCAGCCGATGCGGGAATTGGGCGCAATCTGCACGCGCCACGGTGTTCTTTTCCACACCGACGCGATTCAAAGCGCGGGGAAAGAACCACTCGACCTCGCCACCTGGCAGGTTGGCGCTCTTAGTCTCGCCGCTCATAAATTTCACGGTCCGCCCGGCACGGGACTGGTTTGGCTTAAATCGGGCACTCCCATCGCGCGGCTCATGGAAGGCGGCTCGCACGAGAATGAACGCCGTCCCGGCACCGAAAATGCCCCCGCCATCGCCGGCTTCGGCGCAGCCGCGCGTCTCTTTGGCCATCCCGATCCGGCCGAGACGCAACGCCAGTTCCGCTGGACGGAACGGCTTTGGCGGGAACTCAGTTCCCTCGGCGGAGTCTACCGGAATGGCCACCCGGAAAGGCGGCTGGCGAACACGCTCAATGTCAGCTTCTTGGGATTGCATGGCGAAGATTTTCTCATTGCGCTCGATCTCGCCGGACTGGCGGTTTCGAGCGGCTCCGCCTGTCTCGCCGGCTCGGTTCAGCCTTCGCACGTTCTCGCTGCAATGGGCGCGCCAGACGGCCATGCTTCCGCCACGGTTCGTTTTTCCATCGGAGCCCACATTCGCGACGAGGACCTCGAGGAAATCGCGAATCGTGTCCGGCAAGTGGTCACCCACCAGCGCTCTCTTCGCGGATGGACATCGGACCAATTAATGCCAGAATCGTTCCGGGAACAGGCATTGGCATGAGCCGTAACCATCATCCAAAAAAATTGCGAGTCGGGATCATTGGCGCGGGCGGCATCGTTCGCCAGCGGCATCTTCCGGGCCTTGTCGCTCTGCCCAACGTTCAAGTCGTCGCCGTCTGCAATTCCCGGACCGAAACCGCCGCGCAAATCGCGAAGGAATTTCATATCCCCGAAGTCATCCCCGACTGGGCCGCGCTCATCGAGCGACGCGATATCGATATCGTCTGGATTGGCACACCGCCCGTTCTTCACGCTCCGATCACGATCTCCGCGCTTGAGGCGGGCAAGCATGTCTTCTGCCAAGCCCGCATGGCCATGAATCTGCGGGAAGGCCGCGAAATGCTGGCCACCGCCCAGGCCCGTCCGCAACTTGTCACCATGCTTTGCCCCCCGCCGCACGGACTAAAAGGCGGGCGCTTTTTCCAGAAACTTTTGCGGGACGGCTACGCGGGCGAGCTCTGGCATTTCCGCCTGACCGCCCTCAATGGCCAGTTTGCCGACCCTTTGGCGCCGGCCCATTGGCGCCAGCGCACCGAGCTCAGCGGCCATAATGTCCTTACCGTCGGCATCTATGCCGAGGTCATCCAGCGTTGGATTGGTTCACCGCGCCGCCTTCACGCGCAGATGAAAGTCTCCGTTCCCAAACGCGAGGGCTACGTTGTCCACATCCCCGATGTGGTCCACGTCTTCGGCCAATGGCCCAGCGGCTTGGCAGGCATTTTGGAATGGAGCGGCGTCGCCCAGTTCGCCCCCGACGAAACGCTCGCCATCTACGGACGGGATGGCGCGCTCGTCTATAATTTTTCCAAGGACCAAATTTTTGGCGGGCGCCGCGGCGACAAGGAATTGCGCCAGCTAGCCATTCCGCCCGAATTCGAAAGCGCCTGGACGGTCGAGAAAGATTTTATCGACGCCGTAGTCGCCGGCGGACATCCCGAGCCGAGTTTCGAAACCGGCGTCCAGTATCTCGAATTTACCGAGGCAATCAACCTCAGTGCCCGGGGCGGCCACGCCGTCGAGTTGCCGCTGCCCTGAATCTAACCGGGAAATGGCCGGTCCGGCTAGAAATCGAACTTCATTCCGAAGTAACTCAGGAATCTGTAGCCGACTTCCCTATTTGCGCTGCTTCCCGTTTTCGTCTAGCCTGCCTGCCGCCATGGCATCATTGCTTCGCGCTGAACTTCAACAGGCTCCGGTTCTTTTCGAGAATTTCCTGGCCCGTTTTTTCCAGGAAAGCGCCGAACGTTACGCCTACGGCGATCTGTTCGACCCCCTCTATCTGGACCTGACGGAGTTCGTCGCGCGCCGCGGCAAGCGCATCCGTCCGATGCTGATGCTGGCCGCTTATCGCGCTTTCGGCGGCGGCCGCCCGATCGAAGACCATGCCGTTCTCCGTCCGGCCCTTTCGCTGGAACTGCTCCACGCCTTCATTCTTATCCATGACGATGTCATCGACCAATCCGAACGCCGCCGCGGCTTGCCCACTTTCCACAAACTCGTCGAAGAACGGCTCGGCAAGCTGGACGGAGCGGCCCGCGTCGGCGGCAATGTCGCGGTGGTCGTGGGAGACATTCTCTTCGCCATGGCTCTCGACACGCTCCGCACGATGGACTTTGCGCCCGCGATACGCGATGCCGCCCTGGCCCATTTTCTTCGCTATATCACCGATACCGGCGCCGGTGAAATTTATGACATTCTCCTCGGGGCCCGCGACATCGCCCGAGTCAGCGAGGCCGATATCATCCGGATGTACACGCTTAAAACCACGCGTTACACCTTCGAGGCGCCTCTTGTCCTCGGCGCGTTGCTGGCCGGCGCCGGCGATAATCTCCTGCAAGAACTCGCCGAGTTAATCGAACCGGTCGGCCTTGCTTTCCAGATTCAGAACGATCTGATCGAATATCATCAATTCAAGGGCATCGACCGCCTTCGTCAGACCGATATTCTCGAGGGCAAAAAAACACTGTTACTGCGCGTGGCTTACGACCACCTCGAGGATCTGGACCGCAGTTTCCTCCAGCTTTGTCTCAGCACGCGCGCTTCCAACGACGCCTCGGTCAGCAAAATCGAGCAGTTGATCGACAAATCGGGCGCGGTGGCCCTTCTCACCCAGCGGATGGAAGACCTCTTCCAAAAAGCCGAGGCCGCCTTGGATCATTCTTCCTTCGCTCCCGCTCAGCGCGGCGGCTTGCGCGAAGCTTTTTCCCTCGTCCGGCAACAAACCCAGCATACCGGCACACAATAGCCGCGGGGGATGGGACCTCCACCCATGTCCGATTCCGTCCCGCTCCAGCTTTCACGCCAAGCGTGCCGGAGCATGACGCGGCGCCATGCCAAAACCTTTTATTTTGCCTCGCATGCGCTACCCGCGCAAAAACGCGCCGACGCCTACGCGGTTTACGCCTTCTGCCGCTACGCCGACGACCAGGTTGATCTCGTGAAGGACGAAGCGGCGCGCACCAAGGCCGTGGCATGGCTGAGGATTCTTCTCGATGCCGTTTATGACCCCGATATCCCCCTCGTGGGCCGGGAAAATCCCAAGCCGCTGCGCTGGATGCCGGCTTTTATCGAAACGATCCGCCGCCGCGCCATTTCCAAAAGTTATTTCGAGGACCTTCTGGCCGGTGTCGCCATGGATCGCGGCGAGGTCCGCATAGCCAATTGGCCGGAACTCGAACGGTACTGCTACCATGTCGCTTCGGTGGTCGGGCTCATCATGGTCCACGTGATGACCGAGCCCGCGCCCGAACTGCTCAAGCCGGCCCGCGATCTCGGCACCGCCATGCAGTTGACCAATATCCTGCGCGACATCGCCGAAGACTGGGACCGCGGGCGACTCTATTTGCCGCTCGATGAGCTTGATCAATTCGGCCTCACCCCCGCCGATATCGCCGCCCGGCGCGTGGACGAACCGTTCCGCGCCATGATGCGTTTTCAGATCGGGCGCGCCCGCGCCTACTATGCGCAGGCCGAAGGCGGCATCGCCGCTCTGCCCAATGACGGCTCCCGCTTTTGCGCCCGGTTAATGAGCACGGTCTACGGCGCCATCCTGGACGAAATCGAGCGCGCCGGGTATCAGATCTACCCTAGGCGCGTCCGGGTCTCCTTTCCGCGCAAACTCTGGCTGGCCCTCATGGCCTATGGCTAAAGGTTCCGGTTTTTCCAATGCGACGGCAAAAACAAACGCGCGACCGGTCTTCCGGTCGCGCGTTGTTGCGGGTGGCTCAGTTAACCTTATTGGCTAACGATGTCCCACTCCTGATTCGTTCCGCCCTGGGAGCTGTATTGATCCAGTTGGACGTTTGACGAGGTGCTGCCACCCGGATCGTCGAGGACCAAGCCGCTGTGGAGATTGGTCAAGGTGTAGCTGCCATCGCTGTTCTGCGACGGTTTCCATTGATCGTCGCCGGAGGAGCCAAACGGGGCCTGGGTGATTAACGCTCCTTTCGCCGTCGAAGCGCCATTCACGTTCATATCCAGGCCGCTGTTCTGATTTTGGACCTGATAGTAACCATTGCTGGTCGCAACGAATGTCCAGATCGCATTCGAACTGCCGCCGCCGAACGGATACTGGACGACCGGCGCGTCGTCGGACGTCGAAGCGCCTTTGACATTGGCCGCCAATCCGCTCGCCACGCACTCCAGCTCATACGAGCCGGAGAAACTCCCACCGCCACTGTTTTTTCCAGAACTGGTCCATTCCTGGATGTTTTGGATGTAAGTATCCATTTTGGCGCTGGGGGTGCTAATGTTCTGCTCGTAAACCCCGTTTTTGAAGTAATAGTCGGTCGCGCCGTTGTCGCTTTCACTCACTACCTGTTGTGAATTGATCCACGCTTTGATGGTGTGGGTAACGATATTGTGGTCGACGTTCAACTGGAACCAGACTCCCCCCATGTTTTTGGCCAGTTCGTGCCCGGTATAGCCGTTCCAGATCGAACCGCCATCTTTGCTCTGCCAGATGAACATGATCGCGACGGGACCATACTGAGACGATTGAGAGTCGCCGGTGTGATCCTGCATGATGCAGTAGCTATTTTCATTGGCGGGCGCCATCAGCATAGCCTGGTACTGGATCTCGCCGCTGGTGAAGTCGGGATTAAAGCGCATTTCCGTCCGGGGCAATGTGGTGCTCCCGTCCTGGAATGACGCATCCGTGCTGTAGACCCAGCAGTGATAGACACCGTTGCTATCCGTAAAACGACTACTGGTGGAGACATTGTAGGGTTTCTGAACATTGTAGCTAATGCTTTGGGAGGACCATCCGCTTCCTCCGATTTGGGCCGAGGCAGTCATCGTCAACGCTATCCCAGCGAAGAGCCCCAGGAGAACTGATTTGGTTGTTTTTAGCATAATTGAGTCTTTCTAGTTTCTGTATCTTAGGGGGTTGAATGTCGTTATATTTGTCGCCTGAGCAGTGTTTCAGGCGTTAACCGTTCTGCCTAAAGATAAAAATATTGCAACAACTATTTTGTATTGATATCGACTATTGCGCATTGATTAAAAAGAAGCGTTCAACCCCTTCATATTGCGATGTTGCCAAATCGATAGCCTTGGGGTTAGAAAACAAAAACGCGCGGCCGGGGTTCGCCGGTCGCGCGTCGCTATTGTCAGGTATCCGTTTTACTGACTAATGACTTCCCATTCCTGGTTAGTTTTACCCTGAAAAGTGTATTGATCCATTTGGATGCCCTGGGACGTGCTGCTTCCGGGATCATCCAGGACCAAACCGCTATGGAGATTGTAAAAGCTATAGCTGCCGTCGCTATTCTCCACCGGTTTCCATTGGTCATCGCCCGTGGAGCCAAACGCCCATTGAACGATCTTCGCCTCGCGAGCCGTCGAGGCGCCCGACACGGCGACATCCAGCCCGCTTTGCCCATTGACCAATTGGTAGTAACCGTTGTTGGTTTCGCTCATGGTCCATTCCGCATTCGAAGATCCCTTCCCAAAAGGATACTGGACGACCTCCCCGCCGTTGCTCATGGATCCTCCCGCAACATTCAAAGCCAATCCGCTGGCTTCGACCTGCAATTCATACGTGCCGAGAAAACTTGTCTGTTTCCCTGGACTGGTCCATTCCTGAATATTTTGGACGTAAGTATCCATTACAGAACTGGGGGTGCTGATGTTCTGTTCGTAAACTCCGTTTTTGAAATAATAATCGCTCGCGCCGTTGTCCTGTTCCGTCACGACGAGCTGCGAATTGATCCAGGCTTTGATGGTGTGGGTGACGAGATTGTGATCGACATTGAGCTGGAACCAGACGCCGCCCATATTTTTGGCCAATTCCTGCCCGGTATAACCGTTCCAAACCGAGCCGCCGTCTTTGCTTTGCCAAATGAACATAATCGCCACGGGGCCATATTGAGGTGATTGAGCATCGCCGGTGTGATCCTGCATGATGCAATAGCTGTTATCGCTGGCGGGGCACATCAGCATGGCCTGGTATTGAAGCTCGCCGCTGGTCAAATCGGGATTAAAGCGCATTTCCGTGCGTGGCAGCGTCGTGCTCCCTTCCTCAAAGGGCTGATCGGTGGAATAAACCCAGCAGTGATAAATACCGTTGCTATCGGAAAAACGGCTGCTTTCCGAGACGTTGTAGGGCCACTGAACGTTATACGAAACGGTTTGGGAGGACCAGTTATTTCCGTCGATTTGTGCCGAGGCGCTTATCGTCAAGGCTATCCCACCGAAGAGCCCCAAAAACATGAATTTGATTATTTTTGGCATGGTTAAGTTTTTTATTAGGTTTTTAGTTTATTAATAAAACTGATTGGATTGTTTCCTTGGCTTCGAATGTCGAGTATGATGCCAAATATTGAAGAATATTGCAATAACAATTTTATCGCAACTGTAATGCAATCACTTGATAATACTATATTTGCATCGATTTTAATCTCTGACTACGAGAAGATTATATAGCTAATTTATCTTGTTGATAGACTTCTCTTTTAATAGAAAAAATTTTTATTGCTAAGGATTTGAGCCCATAAACGTTTGGAAACCTTCATCGTTCAAATGCGATGATTAAAGGAGCTTCGGGCATTCAGACCCGGAGATGAAGAAAAAGCCA
>DATJMI010000003.1:0-10567 GCA_035508775.1 Methylacidiphilales bacterium | reverse complement strand
GCCCCTCAACATCTCTTTCCCATGAACCGGCACGCCTTGCCCTTCGTGGCGCCTTTTTTCCTGTTCATGGTTTTTTTGGCGGTGGAGGGCTGGTTTCCGGACCAACACTACGCGATCTATCCGCTGAAGACGCTGCTGGTGACCGGAATCATCGCCTGGTACTGGCGTTCCCTACCGAGCCTCAAGCCAAGCGCGCCTCTGCAGAGCGCCCTGATTGGCATAATCGGGGTGATTTTGTGGATCGGGCTTGATCGCTACCTGGTTCGTTACGATTTGCCGTTAATTGGGCGCAACCCGTTCATTCTCTACCCGGCTCCTTTGGCGGGGACGCTTTTTGCTTTCCGGCTGCTCGGAATCGCGCTGGTTGTACCGGTAATGGAGGAACTTTTTTGGCGCGGATTTCTGATGCGGTGGCTGATCCGCGAGGACTTCACCCAAGTGCGGCTCGGCGAGTACAAGCCGTTTTCCTTTTTCACCACCACGGCCCTTTTCGCCGCGGAACACGGACCGGAATGGCCGCTGGGCGCCATCGACGGCCTGCTTTACGGCGTCTGGTTTGTGCGAAAAAAGAACCTGGGCGATGTCATGACCGCCCACGGCGTGACGAATCTGCTGCTGGCTCTCTATTGCCTGGCCAGCGGCGACTGGCATTTTCTTTCCATCGTCGCGCCTGGGACGAAGTAGAAAAATCAAGCGCTCCGGCGAAGATTGGACGGCAGCAATCCAAGCTCGGCGCGGTACTTGGCCACAGTACGGCGGGCGAGCGGGATGCCGCGTTCGCTGAGAATCTTGACGATTTCCTGATCGGAAAGCGGCTTGGACGGGTTTTCACGCGCGATCAATTCCTGGATGGCATCCTTGACGCTGGTATTGGACATCACTTCGCCCGAAGTTGTCTGGTAGCCGGGTGTAAAAAAATATTTGAGATCGAAAAGGCCGTAGGGCGTCTGCACGTATTTGTTGGCAATGGCGCGGCTGACGGTGGTTTCGTGGACCCCGACCACTTCGGCAACCTGGTTCATGGTGAGCGGTTTGAGATGGGCCACGCCCTGGTCAAAAAAGGTCCGCTGCCGCTTCACGATCTCGGTGGCGATATTGAAGATGGTCTGCTGCCGCTGGTGCAGGCATTTGATGAGAAATTTTCCGGCCCGGATCTTTTCCTTGAGATACTCGCGCAGGTTGGGATCGTTCCCGTTGCTGACAAGAAGGTCTTTGTAGGTGTCGCTGATGCGCAAGCGCGGCACGGGATCATCATTCATGACCACGGTCCAGTCGTCGCCGTTCTTTTGCACGGCCAGTTCGGCCTGGACGATGTTCTGCTTATCTTCGGAACTGAAACTGGAACCAGGCCGGGGCTGGAGGGTGGCGATGAACTGGGCGGCGGCCTGCACGCGGTCCAGCGGCACCTTGAGCGCGCGGGCGATGTCCTGGTATTTTTTGCGTCCGAGTTCGTTGAGGTACTGCGAGACCATGACGGCTTCGATCTCCTCGCTCTTGCCGAGACGGTCGATCTGGATGAGCAAACATTCGCGCAAATCGCGCGCGGCCACGCCCACCGGATCGAAGGTCTGGATGAGCGAAAGGGTGTTCTGGGCGACGGTATAATCGACCTGCGCCGATTGGGCGACCTCAACCAGCGGGATTTTAAGAAAACCGGCATCGTCGAGATTGCCGACGATTTCCTCGCCGACGCGGATCATGTCCGCATTGCTGGTGGCCAGCGTAAGCTGCCGCATCAGGTGATCGGAAAGATGAGGCGCCTCGACCTGGGAATCAAAAAGGAATTGGCGGCGCTCGGCAGCTTCGGGACTATAGCTGGTCGTGGAGGTGTTGTTCTGGGAAAAGTATTCGCGCCATTCTTCGTCTTTCTGCCGCAGTTCCTCGAGCTTCTTGTCCCATTCCTCGTTCTCCGTTTCGGTCTTGGTTTCCTCGACGACTTCCTCCAGCACGGGATTGATTTCGATTTCCTGCTGGATGAGCGATTGAAGTTCAAGAGCCGGGGCCTGCAAGAACTGCAGCGATTGCTGCATCTGAGGCGAAAGAGTTTGGCCGAGCGAAAGATTTTGATGAAGTCCTATTCCTGCCACGAGACTAGCTTAACGATGCACCCGCGATAATCAAGCATCCTTCATGCCATTTTTAGTTAATCTCATTCATTAAATGTCCTGTCCTTTCGACCACTGGAAACGGGCTCGGCAAATTCCGTTTTCCCCGCTTGCCTTTCTCATGCAAAAATCGGATACCTAGCCTGATCATGCTGCGTTTCACCATTCTCGGCAGCGGCAGCAGTGGAAACTGCGCTTATCTCGAGACCGAGCACGTTCGCCTCCTCATCGACGCCGGATTCAGCGCGAAACAGATCGGGCAGCGGCTCGGCGCCATCGGCCGGTCGATAGGCGATGTGCAGGCGATTTTTCTGACCCATGAACATGGCGACCACGTCTGCGGATTGCCGGTGCTGGCCAAGCGGCACCATATTCCGGTCTACTGTAACCGCCTGACTGCGGAGTGCCTGCAACCGCAATTGCCGGGTTACGCCGCCTGGCAATTGTTTGAATCGGGAGGGACGCTCAACTTCGGCGATTTAAGGGTCAATAGCTTTTCCGTGCCTCACGATGCTTACGATCCGGTCGGATTCATGTTTTACCACGCCCTGGGCAATATCGGTTTTCTGACCGATCTCGGCTACGCGACCAAGCTCGTCCTCGAACGGGTGCGGGCGGCGCGGGCTCTGGTGCTGGAGGCCAATCACGATCTGCGGCTTTTGCAGGAGGATACGAAACGGCCCTGGGCGGTCAAGCAACGCATCCTCTCACGGCACGGCCATCTTTCCAACGATGCGGCGGCGGAAGTGGCCGCCGAGGTAGCGACCGATACCATGGAAGCCATTTATCTCGGCCATCTCAGCGCCGATTGCAACCGCCCGGAATGGGCGCGCGCCGTGGTCTCGAAAAAGCTAACGGAAAAAGGCCGTCCCTTTGTGCAGTTGCGCGACACCGCGCCGGACCAACCGTGCGAGACGCTGGTCTGGAGTTAAATGTAGTACCGCCAGTTAATGTTCGGGAAAATATTGTCGCGCCATTCGCAGTTACCGAGGAAATCGGTGTCGATGGTATTGCTCTTGATCTGCTCGTAAAGCCGGGTGAAGCGCAAAATGTGATCCTGAGTCCGCTTCACCGCGTAAGGGACCATGGTGCCGGTTTTCATGATAAAGGCCCAATCGCTCGACTGCGCCAGAAGCAGTTCGCGCGCGGCCTGTTTCATCGCCCGGTCGTAAAGTCCGTAACAGTCGCGGAACTGCCGCGCCAGCTCGATCATCCGGCCCGCGGCGACGTGCAGGTGCGGATAAATCCACGCGTTCGGTTCGTCGAGCCAGACGTTGTAATAGCCTTGCGCGCCCCAGGATGACGCGCTGGGGATGGCCAGTTGCTGGGTCGGATAATTGGAGAGATATTCACCCGGTGTCGTCGTGCGGAAAACGCCCTGGTCATAATGGGCTTTGCGGAAAACGTAATTGAGGAACTCGGGCCCCTCATACCACCAATGGCCATAGAGTTCCGCGTCGTAAGGCGCGAGCACGATGGGATTGATGCCGAGCACGCCGTGCAAATGCTCGATCTGTTTGCCGCGGTTGAAAACGAAATTGCCCGCGTGTTCCGCCGTCCGTTCCCGAGCCACATTCGGCCGGTACGGTTCCTTGTATCCGCCCGGACCGGTGATGCGATGGTATTTGAGTCCGGTGAATTTCCGCAGGCCGTTGGACTGGATGTAGGGCTTGATGTAATCGAACTCGAGATCGTAACCGATGTCGCGGTAAAAATCGCGGTACCACGGATCGCCCGGATATCCCTCCTTCGACGACCAGACCTGCACGCTCGATTCGATATCGCGCCCGAACGCCGCCGGGCCCGACCGCGTGTAAATCGGCGCATAGACTCCATAACGCGGGCGCGGCTCGGCGTGCATGACGGCGTGGGTATCGACGACGAACCAGCGGATTTCGGCTTCCTGCAAAAATTTGTCGATGCCGGGCGCATAGGCGCATTCCGGCAGCCAGATCCCGCGCGGGTCGCGTCCGAAACATTCCCGGTAATGATCGCGCGCGATCATGATTTGCGCCCGCACCGCCTCCGGATAATCGGTCATCAGCGGCAAATAGCCGTGCGTCGCGCCACAGGTGATGATCTCCAGTTTGCCCGCGTCCTGGAATTTGCGGAAGGCCGTCAGCAGGTTGCGGTGATATTGATCGACGAAAGTGCGCCGGCAATTTTCCAGCCGGTGCAGATAGAACCAGGCCAGCTCGTGGAATTGATGATCTCCCTTCGTCCGGTTGATCTCCTTATGGGCCAGCTCGATCGACTTGTCGACCAGCCGCACGTAACGATCCTGCAAAAGCTGGTCGCCAAGCATCGCGGCCAAGGGCGGCGTGACCGACATGGTCAGCCGGAAATCGACGCCGTCATGCAGCAGACCGTCCATCATATTGATCACCGGAATGTAAGTTTCGGTAATCGCTTCGTAGAGCCAGTCCTCCTCGAGAAATTCGTCGTGTTCAGGATGCCGGACGAAGGGGAGATGCGCGTGCAGGATCAGCGCGAGATAGCCTTGGTGACTCATGAGAGGGTAGGGTAACACTATACGGACTTAAGGGGACTTGTCCCGCGCTAACTCCCGAAAAAAGTCGCCGCCAGGTTCAATCGGCTGAACTAGTACTCTTATTAAAAGTACTAATCCGTGATGATATCGTTGAAGGTCTTATTGGCCGGGATCATCGGCAGCACGTGCTCGGTATAGGGCACCATGATATCGAGCGCATAAGATCCTTTGGCGTCGAGGAGACGTTGCAGGGCTGCGTCGAGATCATGCTTGTGTCCCACCCGTTCGCAGGGAATGTCGAAGCCTTTGAAAATCGCCGGATAATCGGGATAGATCGCCGAGCGATTGGACGGATCTCCGAGATAGGTATGGCCCCGATTGCTTTGGAAGAAGCGGTCTTCCCACTGTACCACCATGCCGAGATGCTGGTTGTTCAGGATGATGATTTTGGCGTGAATTTTTTCCACCTTCGCCGTGGCCAATTCCTGCACGTTCATGAGGAAGCTGCCGTCGCCGTCGATGTCGATAACCTGTTTGTTGGGGCATGCGACCTTCGCGCCGAGCGCCGCCGGATAACCGAAGCCCATGGCGCCGAGCCCGCCCGAAGTCAAAAATGTGCGGGGTCTGGTGAAGGTGTAGAACTGGCCGGCCCACATTTGGTGCTGCCCCACGCCCGTGGTAATGATCGCCTCACCCTTGGTCATTTCCCAGAGTTTTTGAATAACGAGCTGAGGCGCGATCTTGTCGTGATAATTGTGGAATTTGAGCGGATGCGCCGCGCGCCACGTCTCAATGTCCTTTTGCCAGGCCGGGAATGTTTTCCGGGCGCGGTTTTCCTTGCGGATGATCGCGTTGAGCCGTTCCAGCGCGTACTTCACATCGCTGAGGATGGGCAAATGAACATGCTTGTTCTTGTCGAACTCGGCGTAATCGATGTCGACATGAACAATGGTGCCGTGCTTGGCGAACTCGGAAACTTTGCCGGTCACACGGTCATCAAAGCGGACGCCGAAAGCCAAAAGTAGATCGGCCTCATTCACCGCGCGATTGGCGTAATAGGTTCCATGCATGCCGAGCCATTTCAGAGACAGGGGATGATCTTCTGGGAAACAACCGATTCCCATGAGGGTCGTTGTGACCGGGATATTGGTCAGTTCGGCGAATTCGAGCAGTTCCTTCGCTGCGCCGGACGAAATGATGCCGCCACCCACATAAAGCACAGGCTTCTCCGCCTTTTCGATCAAGCCGAGCAGTTCGTTGAGCGCGAGATCGTCGGCCTTTTTTTCAGGTTTATAGCCGCGCAACTCGACTTTGCCGGGAAAGAGCGGCTGGGTCATCGCCATCTGCACATCTTTCGGAATATCGACCACGACCGGACCGGGCCGGCCGCTATTCGCGATATAGAAAGCTTCCTTGATAATGCGGGGAATGTCCCGCGCATCGAGCACCAGGTAACTGTGTTTGACCACCGGCAGCGTCATGCCGAAAAAGTCGGTTTCCTGAAAAGCGCCCTTACCAATGTTATAGGAGGGAACCTGTCCTGTAATGGAAACCACCGGAATGGAATCCATGAAGGCATCGGCCAGGCCGGTCACCAGATTCGTGGCGCCGGGACCGCTGGTGGCCATGCACACACCCACTTTCCCCGTGGAGCGCGCGTAGCCTCCGGCCATGAAAACGCCCCCCTGTTCGTGGCGCGGCAGGATGGTGCGGATTTTCTTCGATTTGGTCAGCGCCTGATGCAGAAGCTGGCTGGCGCCGCCGGGGTAGGCGAAAATGGTATCGACGCCCTCGCGTTCCAGGCTGGCGACGAGGACTTCCGCGCCGTTCATGGTGGGACCGCGTTGAGGAAGGGATGGGGAAGCCGCCTTTTTCTTCTTGGATTTGAGCGTCGTTTTCATAAAGCAGGGAGAGGAGAGCTTAAAGCGGGATAACCCGTTTAGCAACGCTGTTTATCAGACTGCCCCCAGGGCGGTTCTCTCGGCGGGCAGGCTAAAATAAAATGTGGCTCCCCAGTTCACCTTGCCCTCGGCCCACGTCCGGCCTCCGTGCCGCGCGATGATCTGCTGCACGTTGGCCAGCCCGATTCCCGTTCCCTCGAATTCCTTTTGATGGTGCAGCCGCTGAAATACACCGAAGAGTTTGTCGGCGTATTTCATGTCGAAACCGGCGCCATTGTCCCTTACCCAAAAGACCATCTCTTTTTCCTGCCGGTCACAGCCAATGGCAATTTCGGCCAGTTCGCGTTGCCGCGAATACTTCACCGCGTTGGAGAGCAAATTGATCCAGACCTGATTGAGCAAAGCGCGGTCGGCCCGAACCTCGGGCAGCGGCCCGAGACTCCACTCGATTTTCCGTCCGTTGAGATCGGAGGTAACATCCCGGATCGCTTCCTGAACCATTTCGTTCATGTTGACCATGACTCGCCGCATTTCCACCCGGCCCATCCGTGAAAAGGCGAGCAAATCGTCGATCAGCATCGCCATCCGCCGGGACGATTCGAGCACGATTTCAAGGTAACGCTGCCCTTTTTCGCTTAATTTCGAACCGGTATCGCGCCCCAGGAGGTTGGCGAAACTCTGGATATGCCGCAAGGGCGAGCGCAGATCGTGCGAGACCGAGTAGCTGAACGATTCGAGCTCCTTTAAGGCGAGGGCGAGTTCGTTGTTCGTCGCGATCAGCTTTTCATTCGCCACCAGCAATTGATTTTCCCGCTGCGCCATTTCCGACTCGACCTCTTCGGTGTGGGTGCGCAGTTCCTGGGTCACGCGAATCTGTTCATTGTCCTGCTGCTGGAGTCGCACAAAATCGGTCACGTCCTCGATGCTGTGAATGAGATAGGTCAGTCCGCCCGCGGCATTGAAGACGGGCGTGTTGACCGGGCTCCAGTATCGCTCCACAAAGGCGCCGCCTTCGTCTTCAGGCAGCCGGATATCATATTTTTGGATCGGCATGGAATCGCGCGTGCGCGTCGCCAGGACGCGTTCGAGCGAGGCGCGCAGGTTCCGCATGCCATCAGCGTTCGGACTGTCCGGATTGTCGGGAAAGATTTCGAAGATACCGCGCCCGACGATTTCTTCCCGCCGCGTTTTCGTGGCGCGCAGATAGGCGTCGCTCACGGCCACGATGGTCAGGTCGGGACGAAGAACCAAATCGAGACCGGGCGCCGATTCGAACAGAATCTGAAAATCTTCGGGACTCGGCTCAATATCCTCGCGAGATTTCATCTTTAAACACCGGGCCTAGTTACCATCAATAAATAGCAAAATCGTCTTCCGGGCAACTGGGAGTCTCATTTACCGGAGCGCGATTGGGATCGCCATCCTCCAAAGAAAATAATCAAGGTTAAAGGAGACGATGTTAGCGGCCTTGATCCCGGCCCAGAGAAGCTGAAATCCAGTCACGCGAAATTTCAAATCCAGCCATTTGCACAGGAAATCGTTACCGTCTCATCACCGAAGAAAAGCGGGTTCATCCAAAACAGCGCGCACAGTCTTCAAAAGCGTTCTTGCGGTGTACGGTTTGGTCAGAAAGTGTTGGATCCCCGCTCCTGACGCCTTGACCGCGTTTTCATGCGTATTGAGTCCGCTCGCGGCGATGATTTTCACCTCGGAATTTACCCGCTTCAACGCATAGATCATACTTGGACCATCCATAATGGGCATCATCATGTCAGCCAAAACAAGGGCGATCTCATGGCGATGTTGCACATAAACCGCCAGCGCATCGGCGCCGTCGGTTGAAGTCAAAACCTTGTAGCCAAAGGCCTGAAGGGTCTGGCTCGTAATGGTGAGGACGGAAGCTTCATCGTCGACAAGCAAAATGGTTTCCCCGTTGCCCCTGGGCAGTTCAATGATGTCAACCTCTGCGCCGCCTTCGGAGGGCTTGTCTCTCGCGGGCAGATAAACCTTAAAAGTCGTTCCTTTGCCCGGCTCGCTATAAACGTTCACGAATCCACCGTGACTTTTCACGACCGCCATGACGGTCGACAAGCCGAGGCCTGTGCCTTTATTGGGCGCTTTGGTCGTAAAAAAGGGCTCGAAGATTTTGTCGATGACATCGGGGGACATGCCCGTGCCCGAGTCGACGACGCTGATGACAACATAACATCCCGGCACCGCCTGGATATTCATGGCCGCGTATTGCTCATCCAGATGGCAATTTTCCACCAAGAGACTCAAGTTTCCCCCGTGAGGCATGGCGTCACGGGCATTGACGCAGAGATTGAGAAGAACCTGATGCACCTGCGTGGGATCGCCAAGAATGGTCCATGAATCATGGGGGACGGAAAAAGCCAGCCGGATGTCCTTGGGAAAAGTATCTTTGACGATGCTTTGGAGATCTTTCAGCAAATGCTTGGGCTGAATTTCGATTCTCTCTCCCTCAACTCCCCGCGCAAAGGAAAGGACTTGCCGGACAATATCGGCGCCGCGCCTGGCGCTGACTTCAATCGTGTCGAGAATGATTTTAGCCTCGGGCTGATTGAAGCGGATTTTGAGCACCTCTATGGACAGCAAAATGGGGGACAGAATATTGTTGAGATCGTGGGCCACTCCCCCGGCCAGAGTACCGATGCTTTCCATGCGCTGGGCGCGCATGAATTGCGTTTCGATTTTTTTCTTTTCCGTGATGTCGGTATTGATGGCGAGAATGGACTTGGGGCGCCCAGCGTCGTTCCGAATCAGGGTCCATCTCGCCTCGACTATAATTTCCCTGCGGTCCTTGGTCAGATGTTGGAGTTCGCCGTTCCATTCGCCCTGATCGATCGTCTGTCGGTTGAGTTCCTGGAATTTCGCCGGGACGCTATAAAGCAATTCGCCGATATTTCGGTCTAGAACTTCGTGTGAAGCCCAGCCGTAGATGCGTTCGGCCCCCTTGTTCCAAAACAGGATTCTTCCTTCAAGGTCTTGTACCAGGATTGCGTCCCGCGCCTTGTCGAGAAAGGCGGCCTGTTCCGCGATTTGCATCTCCGCTTTTTTGCGCCGGGTGATGTCCCGCGCCACCTTCGAAACGCCGATGGGCTTCCCCGATGCGTCCTTGAGCGGCGAAGCGGTGACAGAAACATCGATCAAGCGGCCATCCTTGGTGCGCCGTTGCGTTTCAAAGTGGTTGACACTTTCTCCCCGGGCGATGCTGGCCAAAATTTGCGCTTCCTCGCTTTGCCGTTCTTCCGGGATCAGGCGCAGAATCGATAGACCGATCATTTCCTCGGCCGAATACCCGAAGATAGTCTGAGCCCCTTGATTCCAGCTCGTAATAATGCCATTGAGATCCTTGCTGATGATGGCGTCTTCCGAATATTCGACAATCGCGGCCAGACGCTTGACCGATAGTTCCGCCAGTTTGCGCTCGGTAATATTGGCAATGACCACGATGACCAAGGTGACCGTATCGCCCGTCTTGGTGGGTTCGTACCGAACCTCATAATAATGGCCCTCGGTAGAAACGTCGGGCTTATGCAATTCGTATGCAACACGCTCTCCAGAAAACGCGCGGTCCAGGCGGGGGCGAATCTGCTCATCGTAGACGGCGGTCAACACATCCGGCACCCTCTTCCCCACGATGTCGGAAGTGGGCAGTCCCAGGATTTCACAATAGGCGTCATTCGCGTAGATATACCGCCGGTCCCGGTCAACCACAACCAGCCCAAGACGCGCATTATTCGTCACCAAACGCAACCTCTCCTCACTCTCGATGAGTTTGTGAGAGTGGCGGTGTAATTCCAAATGCGTCATGACCTGCCGGGCCAGGATCTGCAGCATCTCTTTTTGTGCCTGGCTCAAAGTATGCGGTTGATGATCCATGACGCACAGGGCGCCGAGAGCGATGTTATCTTCGTTGACAAGAGGTGCGCCCGCATAAAAACAAATGTTCGGTTCTGCCTTAACCAGGGGATTATTG
Organism: Methylacidiphilales bacterium; assembly: GCA_035508775.1. Taxonomy (GTDB): domain Bacteria; phylum Verrucomicrobiota; class Verrucomicrobiia; order Methylacidiphilales; family UBA1321; genus JABDGH01. Next base: position 70 of record DATJMI010000003.1, on the reverse strand, counting down.
GCGAATCGCTCGTCCCGCCTTGCATCCGGTATGATGAACAGTTCCCTCTGCTGAATGGTGTGACCGCAAA
>DATJMI010000002.1:0-17394 GCA_035508775.1 Methylacidiphilales bacterium | reverse complement strand
GGAACCGGGGATGGCGCCGTCGCAATTAAAATGATTTGGTTGTTTTTTGTATCCAGCGTACAGGTTTTAGCTCGTGGCTTCGTCGGCACGTTTTGTTCCACTTCGAAACTGACAGGATTTTTTTCCTTGATGACGGTCAGCGTGCCATCGCCTTGAGAGCTGAAGGCTTCCATCGTGGCGGGATTGAAGAGACCGCTGTCCGTACCGTGACCGATAGGCAATGTGGCGAGAATTTTTCCATTGTTGGCATTGAGAATAACCGCAGTCGCCGGATCATGACAAAAAACGAAAAGAATGTGGTTTTTCACGTCCAGACCAAGGCCGCCGGGGCCGCCGCCCTGGCCAGCCAAACTGTACTGCGCAGTCGTCTTGAGGGTGTGGACATCGACAACTGCAATGCTGTCTTTGTCCTCAAGGTCGACATAGAGATGTCCCCGTCCGTCGCTGGCGGCCTGTTCCGGAGCACCGCCGAGGTCGATCGTACCGGCAATGGAGCCGTCTTTGGGATTAATCACCGTCACGTTTGGCGAACGATGACTAAATACATAGATCCGTTCCGTCGCCGGCTCGAAAAGAATGCCATCGGGGCCGCCCTGCACGGGAATGGTCTTGATCGTCGCGAGAGTTTTGGTGTCCCACATAACAACCGGGCTGCTGCTGCAGAAACCATGGTCCGATTTGGGATCCACTGCCACCCCATGAGCGCTGGCATTCGGAATGGCGCCGGCTGGTTGCAGCGTGTCGAGATCATAGACCAAGACCTGATTGCCCCGCGGAACGTAGAGACGGCGGCCCTTGTTGTCGGCATAAACGTAATCGATCCTGCCAGCGCCCATGAATTGGGCAGTCTTGACGACCTTATAAGGCCCCTCCGCCAAAGTGGTGACAGCGGCCTTAGCCGTCTGCGCGAGGCTGGGCAACGCAAGTTGGGCAGTTCCCATAACAAGCAAAGCGACGGCGAAATATCCGGCGTGATTTTTGAGGAATTTCATAATGATGTGATAGGGGGGTTAACGATAAAAGGCCGCCTGCTGCCGCGCCATGGCATCCCGCACTCGCGGAATGTGTCCGGCGTGAAACGGCTCTGGCAAAGCGGTGGGCGAAAACCAGTCTATGGCGGTCGATTCCTCGTTCAACATTGGAGTTCCGCCAATCACGGTGCATTCAAAAAGAATGCTGACATAAAAAACCGTATCACCTTCCGGATACGTGATAGTCGTGTCTTTGGGATTGGAATAAATGCCAATCAGGCGAATCACCCGGACATCATAGCCCGTCTCTTCCTTCACCTCGCGAACGATGGCTTGGTCCGCAGTTTCGCCAACTTCAATGCCGCCGCCCGGCAAGGCCCATTTGTTATTATCGCTGCGCCGGTGCAAAAGCATCCGGCCTTGACTGTCAAACACAGCAGCGGCGGTGGCCGTCCGGCGTGCGCGCGCGGGATCGGGCTTGGGCATGGGAACGGAATTTAGTGGCTAAAACTCAAAATGAAAGTGCATTGTTCCTCTGGCTCCGGAATTTCCAGGACCCCGTCTCTCAACCAAAGCGAACCTCTCTCATAGATGTTGGCCTTCATTCTCTTCCAATTAAAAGTGGCTTAGGCGATCATAAAAGTTGATCCGATTCCTTTATCATAAGGTCGCATAAATGGCACATTGTTAAGAAGAATATTTATCGCATTCTGCATGCTGGATCGGTTGCTTTTCAGCCTCATGGAGCTACAAATAATTTCGGGAAGAAATATTTAATAAAATAAGGGAGAGAAGGTGCATCGGCTAAAACAATCTATTTTGCGTGTTGCTCCAGAATGGGTTGTCGCGGCCGGGCTCGCTTTGATCGCCATTGCGCTGAGTTTCGTTATTCATGCTCCGTTCCGGTTTCCTTCCGAAGGAGCTTTTCTTTTTATCGGGTTTACTTACCTGATTCCCTTTGTCCTGGTCAGCATTTGGATACTTTTACCCCTGCCTTTTCTGAATTTCCGAAGAGAGTTCAAACGAGCGCTCAGGGTCATTCTCCGGCAAATAAACTATACGTTATGCTTTGGCATCATTTTGGTTTTTCATTTTCATATCAAATTATGGGCTCCTCTCATCAATCCGGCTTCTTACGATCATCTCTATGAAGCCATCGATCAGAAGTTCTTTTTTTGGATGAATCCCCTCATTTTCTGGCGTGGACAGTTTCATTACAATTGGCTCGAGAATCTCTATTTTGAAGTTTTCCTATGCATGTTTCTCTGTTCTTTCATCGTTCATAGCCTGAAATCAACCAATGAATTTCGCCGCGTTTTTCTCGCTTCCGTCTTGGTGCAAGCCACCGGAGCCGTTGCTTATCTCATCGCGCCCGCTCTCGGGCCCTTTATTTATCATCATGGTGTCAACGATCATGTCACCCAAGCCCAGCAGCAAATGCTCGCTACCCACCAGGCTCTTGTGGCCGGAGGCCTTCCCTGGCTGAAAAAAAACACGGGCAAATACCTCGTGGCGGGGCTGGCCGCCATGCCTTCGCTCCATTTGGCGGCATCCTTTGTCTTTCTTTGGTACGCTCTCAAATATTGCCGTTGGCTCTCCTGGTTCTATTGGCCCGGCATCCTCTGGATCATTTTTGAGGCCATGGCCAGCCGTTGGCATTATGGCATCGATCTAGTCGCCGGCCTCATTCTCGCCTATGGTTGTATTTTGGGGGCGGATCGATGGATGGATGCCCACGAAGCCGCGACGGCGCCGGAATCTAAAATCCGGCAATAAGCAACAAGTCGGAAAATCGATCCGCATCTTCCGGCTTTATTCACACCGCGCTTCAAGGGCATCCCAACCAAGGTGGAAGGCTTACGATTTCGGCAAGAGAGCGTTGACGGCGTGGTAATCGACGAAATTCAAAAATTCGTCGATGTAGCCCGCGCGCGCCGTGTAAAAGTCGGCATAGTAAGCGTGCTCATAGACGTCGAGGCCCAGCACCGGGGTAACGCCCCAGATCGGATAGGTGTTCTGCGCGTCGCCGATATAGTTCAAGAGCTTTCCGCTTTCGTGGTCGATGCCAGTCCAGGCCCAGCCGCGGGCTGCGATGCCGGTGGCCTTGAGATCTTTCTTGTAGTTCTCGAAAGAACCAAAATCGCGGTCGATCAGCGCCGCGATTTTGCCGGAAGGCTTGCCGTCGCCGCCGAGAATATTGAAATAGAGTTCGTGGTTCTTGAGACCGCCCAGGGCGAAGGTCAAATCGACTTTGAGGTTGCGGATAACCGAGGCGATCTGATTGGCCACCGCGGCATCGGCCGGATCGGGAACGCCCAGTTTTTCAATCGCCTCGAGCAGCGCATTTGATTTGTTGACGTACCCGGTGTAGAGCTTGAGGTGCTCCTCGTGGGTTTTGTCGGAGATTTTGCCCGTTTTGCCCTTTACCTTGGCCAGAAGGGCAGCCTGTTTGTTTTCGTATTTATGTGCCATATGATTCTCCAGTTAGGGGTTTTGAGATAGTAGAAACAAAACGGTAAAGCCCCGGCGTGATCCGTCAAATGCCAAATCGGCCGCCAAGCCCGTAACTATTTTGACGTTAAGAAGTTGCCGGGGCCGGAGACTTAAGCTGCAACCGCGCGTCATTGCGCAAAATCTCGTCGAGCATGGGCCATTGGGTTTCATCAATCTGATTGAAGCTCTGCAAGTAGACACTGACGATGACCGGGTCGAATTTTTCCAGCAAGAGATCGACGCCTTCTTTGAGTTTGGCCGGGTCGGGCTGGGGCGGAAAGGTTTCGGCACAGCCATTATCCGCGTGTTCGATCCCAAGGACGTCGAGCCAGGCGCAGAGCATCGGGCGCTGGGTCTCGATCAGCCAGCTTGAAAGGATGTTGAAACTCAGCACCTCCATCTCGGGCCGGGCAAGAATCGGAATCCAGGCCGAGTGGCGCTGGACTTTCGGCGATTCCAGCAGTTTCGGTATGCGCATACCCATGCGGGGCGCCATCACCTCGATCGCCGTACGGTAGAGTTTCTTATTCGATTTTTGCACCGCGAGAAGAATGTCGAGCGCCAGCCGTGTCGGCATGGCATTCCAGAGAGTGTGCGTGGGGGTGGGCATAAGGTTAAAGGCTATCGGAAAAGTAGGCGCTGATCACAACAGGATGGAATTAATGGCCGGAAAAGGCAAAAGTTAATCATGATTCCCGGCAGAAAACTAGTCCGCGCCGATTATGCCGACCCGCGGCCCGTGCGCGCCGCCCGCTTCTTCCTCGGGAAAATTCTCTGTGTCCAAACCCCGGAAGGCTACGCCGAGGGGATGATGACGGAAACCGAGGCCTACGGCGGCCCGCGCGATGCCGCCAGCCACGCCTTTGGCAACCGGCGCACCGCCCGCACCGAAGTCATGTTTGCGCCGGGCGGCGTCGCCTACGTCTATCTCTGCTACGGAATGCACCAACTTTTCAATATTGTCACCGGGCCGGTCGGCTCGCCGCAGGCGGTGCTTGTCCGCGCGGTAAAAATCACCGCGGGACATGACCTGGTCCGGCAACGGCGGCCACGCGTGGCGGAAAAAGACTGGGCCAGCGGTCCGGGCCGGGTTTGCGCCGCGCTCGGCATCGGCTTGCACCACAATGGCCACGACCTTGCGGGCGAAATCGTCTGGATCGAAGATCGCGGCATCGTCCCGCCCGCCCGGCAAATCAAACGCACCCCGCGCATCGGTGTAAACTACGCCGGAATATGGGCGCTCAAACCGTGGCGGTTCGTTTGGGAATCGCGCTGATTTCGAAAACAATGATGGCTTGATCACTCCATCAAATCCACCGCACGCAATAGACCGGCGGCAGGTGGGACGTCACCTGTTGCCAGGAATCGCCCTGATCGGCGCTGCACCAGAGGGATCCCGTGGTCGAACCGAAGACCAGTTGGTTGCCATCCGGACTGACCGCCAGCGCGTGGCGATAGATCAGATCGTAAGCGTCCTCCTGCGGCAGTCCGCAGCCGCAGGCGGTGAAACTCCGTCCGCCGTCGCGGGTGCGATTCACCACCAGCCTGCCATCCACCGGAATACGCACCTCGTCCTTGACCGCCGGAACAAACCACGCGGTGGCGGGATCGCGCGGATGAACCGCCACGGCAAAGCCGAAACCGGAGGGCGCAACCCGTTCCACCTCCTCCCAATGGCCCAGGTTATCGGTCGATTTGAAAATGCCATTGTGATGCTGGACCCAAAAATGATCGGGCGCGCCCGGACATTGCACCATCCGGTGCGGATCCTGGATATCGGGATCGCCACCCTGGTCCGGCGGCAGGTAAGCCGCCCGCATCCCCTGGGCGCAATTGCGCCAGTTCGCGCCGTTATCGTCGCTGGCCCAGACGCCGCCACACGAAACACCCACGGCGATCCGGCGGCTGTCGCGCGGATCGACGCAAATCGAATGGATTCCCGGATAATCGTATCCGCCCCCAAACCACTTGGCCCGCTCCGGACGATCCCACAGCGAACGGACCAGTTCCCAGCTTTGGCCGTGGTCCTGAGAACGAAAAAGTGCGCCGGGAATCGTGCCGCACCAAAGCGTGCCGGGCTGGTCCGCGCCGCCGGCTTCCAGAGCCCAGACCAATTCAACATTCCATGGGATTGGGATGCCGCGCATGGGACATTTAACCTCCCGTTCATCCTCCGGCTTGGGCGGAAAGGCCGGCGCCGTGATTTCCGTCCAGGTTTGGGCGCCATCGGTCGAGCGGTGCAGTTTCGATCCAAAATGCCCATGGTGCAGTGCGGCGTAATACGATTGGTCGCGGGAATCATGGAGCACCATAGGTACCTGGGCGCCAAGAAATGCGGTTTGAGCGACGGCCCATTTTCCCTCCCGGTGCTCATAGAGAAATAATCCTTTGCGGGTGCCGGCTATGAATTGCGAAGACATGATGCGTTCAATATTTGTTGATCCGGTTCGATTCTATCCGCCGCTAAGGGTCTGCATGATGAACACCTCGCCGTTGGACGGAACCGGATCGGACAGATTCTTCCGGTCCTGGATGGTCAGGCCGTCGATAAAAACTGTCATGTGTTTGCGCAAAACGCCGCTGTCCTCCAACACATAGCCGCGCAGGATGGGAAACCGCTGGAAATAGTTCTGCAAAACTTCCGCCACCGTGCCACCGCCAACGGAGGCGCTCTCCACGGAGACGTGGCGCCGCAAGTTCGGAGTTACGTGGACCGTAACCATGGCGTTATTTTAGCTTGGGATGTCTTCCTTTTGCCAGCCTCGGCTGGCAATCGATCCGGCGCAACGCGGTATCTTCCTTCATAAACCCAAAAGATGCGACACCTGCTGCACGTCCTTGTCGCCGCGGCCGGAGAGACAAACAATGATCGTCTGGTCGGGACGCAGCGCCGGCGCGAGCTTCATCGTTTCAGCAATGGCATGGGCGCTTTCCATCGCGGGGATGATCCCTTCGGTCTCGCTGAGGAAGCGGAACGCTTTCAGCGCCTCGTCGTCGGCGCAAAAGGTATACTCAGTCCGTTGCTCGTCGCGCAGCCAGGCGTGCTCCGGCCCCACCGCCGCGTAATCAAGTCCCGCCGAAACCGAGTGGGTGTTCATGATCTGGCCATTGCTGTCCTGCAGGATAAACGTCCGCGCACCCTGCAAAACGCCGAGGCTGCCACCCTGAAACCGCGCCGCGTGCTGCCCGGCTACGATGCCGTAACCGCCGGCCTCCACGCCGATGCAGCGGACATGCTTGTCTTCCAGGAACGGATAAAAAAGACCAATGGCGTTGCTGCCACCGCCCACGCAGGCTACCAGCGCGTCGGGCAGATGCTCCTCGCGTTCGAGAATTTGTCTCCGCGCCTCGTCGCCGATGACGCGGTGAAAATCGCGTACCATCATCGGATAGGGATGCGAGCCGAGCGCCGAGCCGAGAATGTAGTGCGTGGAGCGGACATTGGTCACCCAATCGCGCATCGCCTCGTTCACCGCTTCCTTCAACGTTTTCTGCCCGGCGGTGACTGGAACCACCGTCGCCCCCAGGAGGCGCATCCGCGTCACGTTGAGAGCCTGCCGTTCCATGTCAACCGCACCCATATAGACGACGCATTCGAGGCCGAACCGCGCCGCCACCGTCGCCGTCGCCACGCCGTGCTGGCCCGCGCCCGTCTCGGCGATGACCCGCTTTTTGCCCATCCGCCGCGCGAGCAGGACCTGGCCCAGGGCGTTGTTAATCTTGTGGGCGCCGGTGTGCAGCAAATCCTCGCGCTTCAAATAAATTTTCGCGCCACCGAGCCGTTCCGTCATCCGCGCGGCGCGGTAAAGCGGCGTCGGGCGGCCCGCGTATTCCTCGAGCAGAAATTTCAGTTCGCTGCGAAACGTCTTGTCGGTTTTGGCTTTTCCGTACTCCTGCGCCAGCTCGTGCAGCGGCGCCATCAACGTTTCGGGCACGAACATGCCACCGTAGGGGCCGAAATGGCCGGTCGCATCGGGAACCTGGGTCAAAACTTTTTGCATATCCAGATAAATTCGCGCAGCTTCACGTGGTCTTTTATTCCGGGGGAGGATTCGACCCCGCTGCTGACGTCTACAGCGTAAGGTTGCACTTTTTCAATCGCCTTCGCAACATTTTCGGCATTCAGCCCTCCGGAAAGAATCATCGGTTTCCTGGTGCGTTGCTTGAACGCCACAGCCAGTCCCCAATCGAAAACGCGGCCTGTGCCGCCATGGTCCGCCGAGGGGGTGTCGAGCATGAACGCGGAAACCAGCGGTTCATATTCTTCCGGTCTCTGCCCGGTTTCAATCTGGTGATGGTTCGCCATCCGGAGAACAGCCCGAATCTTCTCCACGGGATGACCTATTTGGACGGATATTTCCTCTAGCGCCGGTTCCCGGCCCAGTTCTTTCCTCATCTGAGCCCGTATCTCCTCGACCCTGTTCATCGTTTCGATCATGTGCTCGGGAACGGCATTCGAAGCGATGGCGAGCCCCGGCTGAGCGGGAAAAACCTTGATCGCCGGCAAATATTTGCCCACCGCCCTCACGTGAGCGGGCGATTCCTGTCCATGAAGCTGCGCGAGTCCGAAATGCTTGAGCTGCTTTCTCCAGCCGAGATCGGAGAACTCTTTGTTCGCGTTCACAGTCACCGCCACGGTCTGAATGAAGGGCGGCAACGTTGCCACGATTTCGATGGCCCGCTCGATCGGGATGAACCGCTTGCTCGCCGGATACAGAATGAAGCCGAGCGCGTCCGCCCCCGCGTCCGCCGCCGCTTGGGCGTCGCCGGGATTGGTGATTCCGCAGATTTTGACGCGCATTTTCTCAAGATCGCGCGGTCTCTAGGTTCTTAAGAGAAGCTCCGCCAGCTTCTCCGGCACGTTTTTCGCCCGCATCAGCGTCTCGCCGACGAGGACGGCGTTGATCCCGCAGGCGCGGAGGCGGCGCACGTCGGCGGCCGTCTTGATCCCGCTTTCGCTCACCGCCAGGGCATGGTTCGGAATCTCCTCGGCCAACGTTTCGGTCGTGGCCAGGTCAACCTCGAAGGTCTTTAGATTTCGATTGTTAATACCGATGATGTCGGCGCCAAGATCGAGCGCGTAGTCCATCTCGTCCAAATCGTGCACTTCGACCAGGACATCAAGCTGGCATCCCTTGGCCTGGTGATAAAGCCTCCGCAACATTTCCTCGTCGAGGCTCGCCACGATCAGAAGGATCGCATCGGCGCCAGCAACCACGCTCTCGTAAACCTGCAATTCGTGGATGATGAAATCCTTGCGCAGCAGGGGCAGGTCAACTTGTTCCCGGATCTGTTTCAGATGGCTCAGATGACCGCCGAAATACTTTTCATCGGTCAGCACGCTGAGCGCGTGCGCGCCGCCCCGGGCATATTCGCGCGCTTGCGAAAGAGGATCGAAATTTTCCGCGATAACGCCTGCCGATGGCGATGCCTTCTTCACCTCGGCGATCACGGCCACCTCATTGCCCCGGCTGAGGGCGAGATGAAAGGGCCGGAAATCGTTTCGCAAGAGCGCCTGCTTGCGCAGTTCAGCGGCGTGCGGCTCGAGCCGCTTGATCTCCTCGGTTTTCGAGGCGTTGATTTCGGCTAATTTGTTCATGGTTGGGTTGGGACAGCCTTAACCAGACTAGAATCTATCACAAAATGAGCCAAGAGCGCATTGTACGCCGAATTTCACTCTAATCGAGGAATCGTTATTCCTCGTCCGTGTCCGCATCGGAGCGCTTTTTGCCGCGCAGAAAGGCTTCGATAAAGGCGTCGAGGTCGCCATCCATGACACCCTGCACGTCGCTGGTCTGTTCGCCGGTGCGGAGGTCCTTGACCATCTGATAGGGCTGAAAAACGTAGGAACGAATCTGGCGTCCCCAACCGATCTCGCCTTTTTCCCCGTAATGCTTTTCCATTTCCGCCCGCTTTTTATCCATTTCCATTTCATAGAGGCGGGCTTTGAGAACGCTCATGGCCGTAGCGCGATTCTTGATTTGGGAGCGCTCATTCTGGCAGGTGACGACGAGACCCGTGGGCAGATGGGTGATCCGCACCGCCGAATCGGTCGTGTTGACGCCCTGGCCGCCCGGGCCGCCCGACCGGTAGACATCGACCCGGATATCCTTCTCATCGATCTTGATGTCGATGTTGTCATCGATCTCGGCCAACACATCGAGCGAGGCGAAGGAGGTCTGCCGCTTGCCCGCCGCGTTGAAGGGCGAAATGCGCACCAGCCGGTGGACACCATGCTCGGCCTTGAGACGGCCATAGGCAAACTCGCCTTTGACCAAAACGGTGGCGCTGGAGATTCCGGCCTGGTCGCCCGGTTCGATGGCGACCAGCTCGGTCTTGTAGTCCGATTTCTCGGCGAAACGCTGGTACATCCGCAGGAGCATGTTGGCCCAGTCGCACGCCTCGGTGCCACCCGCGCCGGCGTGGAGACTGATGATCGCGTTGTTACGGTCCATCGGCCCACCCAGCAGCACGCGCAGTTCAAGCGCGTTAAGCTCCCGCGCGACCGCATCGTGCTCGGCCTGGAATTCCTTGGCGGCCAATTCAGAGGAATCCTCGATTACCAGCTCGCGCAAAGTTTTGAGATCGGCGATCTTTTGCTCAAGCTCCTTGAGCGGATCGAGTTTGGCCCGGATGGCGTTGGCTTCGCCGATGACTTTTTGCGCTGCTTGCGGATCGTCCCAGAATTTGGCTTCGGCCATCCTGGCCTCATAGGCCGCCAGTTGTGATTTCAGCGTGGGAAGGTCAAAGAAACCTCCGTAGTTGCGCCAAGCGCGTTTCGAAATCGGTTACATCCGGCAGAGATAAAGAAGCCATGCCTAATTCTAGAACCTATTTCAAAATTAGCCAAGGGTGCGTTGCGAGCCGGTCCCGCAGACAGCAGATTCTGCGCGGCACCCGCCTCGAAGCAAAAATCCTTTCCGCGTGACCTGCGCCTTTTTTTCGGACAGCCTCTGGATAAAGATACGGGAAAACACCCATCACAAAAAATCTTCCCTCCGCGCAAATGAGCACCTCCTCCTACCTTGCCGTCGATCTCGGCGCCGAAAGCGGGCGCGTCATGCTGGGCACACTCGATCAGGACCGTCTTGCTTTGGAAGAAATCGATCGCTTCCCCAATGGCCCAGTCGCAAAGGGCGCCGGCCTCTTCTGGGACCTCGCCAAGCTCGAAAAAGAAATTTTCGCGGGGATTGAAAAAGCCGCGCGGCGCGGCGCGCCCATCGCCGGCCTCAGCGCCAACTCCTGGGGCGTCGACTATGTCCTGCTCGGCGACAACAACGAGCCGGTGACCGAAGCCCGTTGTTATCGTGATCCGCGCAACAACGCCAGCGTCCCCCGCCTTTCCCAAAAAATCTCCCCGGCTGGAATCTATGCCGAAACCGGCATCCAGCTCATGGCCATCAACACTCTCTTTCAGTTGGAAGCCGGGCTGCATGCCGATCCCGGACTTTTCCAGAAAGCCCGCCATTTTCTCAACATCGCCGACTACTTTAATGCCCGCTTCTCCGGTGTCGCCGCCGCCGAGCAATCGCTCGCCAGCACCACGGAGATTTACAACCCCCAGCGCCATGCCTGGTCCGAAAAACTGATCGCCACGCTCGGGCTCCCCGGTTCGTTCTTCCCGCGGATCGTGCCGGGCGGCTCGGTCCTTGGGCCGGTCACGGGGCCTCTTCGGGAAGAAGCAACGCTGGCGTCCGCAAAAGTCATCGCCACTTGCTCGCACGATACCGGGGCGGCCGTCGCGGCTGTACCCGCGCAGGATGGCCGTCCCTGGGCCTATCTCAGCTCGGGTACCTGGTCGCTCCTCGGCACGGAACTACCCTCGCCCGTCCTGACCGAAGCGGCCCGCGAGGCCGGTTTCACCAATGAAGTTGGGCTGGGCGGAAAAATCCGCTTCCTGAAAAACATCGCCGGGCTTTGGATCCTCCAGGAGTGCCGCCGCGCCTGGGAAACCGCCGGACAGAAATATTCCTATGATGATTTAACCCGCCTGGCCTCCGAAAACGGTCCGGCCCCGGCCCATTTCTCACTGGATGACTCCCGCTTCCTCTCGCCTGGCGACATGCCGGAAAAAATCGCCGCCTACTGCCGCGAAACCAACCAACCCATCCCCTCCACGCCGGGGCAGTTCGTCCGCACCGTGCTGGAAAGTCTCGCCCTCTGTTACGCCGACACGCTGACCAAGCTCGAAAATCTTACCGGCCAGAAAATCGAAACTCTGCACATCGTGGGCGGCGGCACGCGCAATGATTTGCTCAATCAACTCACCGCCAATGCGGTGAAACGCAAAGTCGTCACCGGCCCGGTCGAGGCCACCGCCGCGGGAAATGTTCTCATCCAGGCGCTCGCTCTCGGCCATCTCGAATCGGTGGCGCGTCTGCGCCGCATTGTCGAGGCTTCCTTCCCAACTCGCGTCTTTAATCCCCTACCGTAATCGCCGCATGAGCGTGATCAATTTTTCCTTCGTTAATTATCTTTGGGATGATGCGCAAGCCACAAAGCTCGACCCCGTCGCCCGCCTTGTCTATCGCTCCAATCTGCTCGGCTCCGACCAGCGCATCACCAACACCGGCGGCGGAAACACCTCGGCCAAACTCGAGGAAACCGATCCTCTCACCGGCAAGCCGGTCACCGTCCTCTGGGTAAAAGGCTCGGGCGGCGATCTGCGCACCTCGAAGCGGGAAAACTTTTCCTCGCTTTACCAGGACAAGCTTCTCGCTTTGCAAGACCGTTACGCGGCCGCGGATGAGCGCGGCCCAAAGACCGCCATCGAGGATGCGATGGTGGAAATGTACCTCCATGCCACGTTTAACCTGAACCCGCGCGCGCCGTCGATCGACACGCCGCTCCACAGTTTCATTCCGGCCAAGCACGTCGATCACACGCATCCCAACGCGGTCATCGCCATTGCCGCGGCCAAAAATTCGAAAGAGCTCACAAAAAAAATCTACGGAGACGAGGTGATCTGGACCCCATGGCAGCGCCCCGGCTTCGATCTCGGCCTGCAACTGCAAAAGATCTGCCGGGAAAATCCGCAGGCCAAGGGCGTGATTCTCGGCCAGCATGGCCTGATCAACTGGGCCGGCGACGACAAAGCGTGCTACGAACTGAGCCTCAGTTTAATTGAAAAAGCCGCCCGTTACCTCGATGCTCACGATCAAGGGCCCAAGACTTTCGGCGGCGCGAAATTTGCGCCGCTGCCCGAAGCGGAGCGCCGCGCCACGCTGGCAAAATTGCTTCCCTGGCTGCGGGGCCGCGTCAGCCAGAACCGCCGATTCATCGGTACCTGGCAGGACGACGATGCGACGCTCACGTTCGTCAACAGCGCGCATGCTTCGCGCCTGGCCGAACTGGGAACTTCCTGCCCGGACCATTTTCTGCGCACGAAAATTAAACCGCTTTACGCCGACTGGAATCCGCAAAGCGAAAAAATCGACGCATTAAAGAAAAAACTGGAAACAGGCCTGGAACAGTACCGCAAGGACTACGCAGCTTATTATCAAAAATGCCGGCACGCCAATTCCCCCGCGATGCGGGATGCCAATCCCACCGTGGTACTCATACCCGGCCTGGGCCTTATCGCCTGGGGCAAAGATAAAAGCGAATCGCGCGTCACGGCGGAGTTTTACGGCTGCGCCATTCAGGTGATGCGAGGCGCGGAGGCGGCCGATAGTTATACCGCGCTGCCCTTGCAGGAAGCATTCGATATTGAATACTGGCTTTTGGAGGAGGCCAAACTCCAGCGCATGCCACCCGAAAAGGAACTGGCCCGGCAAGTCATCGCCGTGATTGGGGCCGGAAGCGGCATCGGGCGCGAGGTCGCCTTGCGCTTAATTCAGGAAGGGGCGCATGTTGTCGCCGTGGATCTTAATCCTGAGGGAGTCGAGACGACGGTGAAGGACATCACCAGCCAGTACGGCCCGGGTATCGGCGTGGCGGGCAGCGGTATTTCCGGCTGTGGCTGGGCAGTGGCTGTTTCCGCCGACATGACGAAACGCGAAAGCATCCACGCGGCGCTGGAGCAGGCCGTACTCGCTTATGGCGGAATCGATTCCATCGCCATCACCGCCGGAATTTTTGTTCCACCCGATGCCGCGGGAAATATCTCCGAGGAAAAATGGGCGCTTACCTTCGCCATTAATGTGACCGGCGCCTACCTCGTCGCCCATGAGGCGCGCGCGCGCTGGAACGAGCAAGGCTTGCGGGGAAGCCTCGTTTTGACCACCAGCGCAAACGCGGTTGTGGCCAAAAAGGGAAGCATCGCCTACGATACCAGCAAGGCGGCGGCCAATCATCTCATCCGCGAACTCGCCATCGAGCTAGCGCCCCTGATCCGGGTTAATGGCGTCGCGCCCGCCACCGTGATCCAGGGCAGCGCGATGTTTCCACGCGAGCGGGTTATCGATTCTCTGGCCAAATACAAAATCCCCTTCAAGACCGAAGAATCCACCGAAAACCTGACGGCCAAACTCGCCCAGTTCTACGCCGACCGCACGCTGACGAAAAGCCCCATCACACCTGCCGATCAAGCCGAGGCGATTTTTCTTCTCCTAACTAACCGGCTGAGCAAAACGACGGGGCAAGTTATCGGCGTCGATGGTGGGCTGCATGAAGCTTTTCTGAGGTGAAAGTTTCACTCTTCATTCCCTGCTTCGTCGACCAGTTCTACCCTCAGGTCGGGGTGAGCATGGTGAAAGTGCTCGAACGGCTCGGCTGCGAAATCGATTATCCGCCCGGCCAAACCTGCTGCGGCCAGCCGCCGTTTAATTCCGGCTACTGGAACGAAGCGCGCGCCGTCGCCCGGCATTCCCTGCAAACGTTCGCCCCAAGCGAAGCCGTCGTCAGCGCGTCGGGTTCGTGCGGCACGATGATGAAGATCTTTTATCCCGAACTTTTCCATGGCACGGAACAAGAAGACGAGGCGCGCCAACTCGCTTCGAAAACGCATGAATTTTCGGAGTTTCTGGTCAACGTTCTCGGCGTGCGCGATGTTGGGGCCCGCTTTCCCGGAACCGCGACGTTTCATGATGGCTGTCATGGCTTGCGCGAGCTCGGCATCAAACAAGAGCCCCGCGAATTGCTCCGGCATGTCGAGGGGTTGAAATTGATCGAAATGACGGAAGCCGAGACCTGCTGCGGCTTCGGCGGCACATTCTCCGTCAAATTTCCCACCATTTCGACCGCCATGGGCGAAGTTAAATGCGCTTCCATCGCCAAAACCGAAGCGGAGTACGTCATCTCGAACGATTCAAGCTGTCTGATGCAAATCCAGGGCCTGCTGAGCCGCCAGGGTCAAAAGACTCGGTGTTTTCATCTCGCCGAAATTCTCGCCCAAACATGATCGCTTACGCGCGCCAATTCCAACAAATGGCGGCCCGCTATACCGCGGATTTGCGTCACCGCGGCCTGATCCAGCGCGCGCTCAAAGGCTACGAAACCAAGCGCGACGAATATAAGGGCCGCTTCCAGAACTGGAGCCAGGCGCGGCAGGCGGCCTCCGAAATTAAATGGGAGGCGATTAATCGCCTCGACCGTTATTTGACCGAATTTATCACAAAGCTCGAGGCGCGCGGCACACATGCTTTCGTCGCCGGCAACGCCGCGCAAGCTCGGGATTATATCACCGGCGTCGCGAAGAAAAACAACGTCCGCTCGATTATAAAATCGAAAAGCATGACGGCCGAGGAAATCGAGCTCAACGAAGCGCTCGAACACGCGGGCTGCACCGTCTTTGAATCGGATCTCGGTGAATACATCGTGCAATTGCGGCGCGAGAAACCGTACCATCTTGTTTTTCCCGCCATGCATCTGACTCGCGGGGAAATCAGCCAGCTTTTCCGCGATGAACTTGGTTCCACACCGACCGATAATCCCGAGGAACTGACCATGATTGCCCGGCGCGTCATGCGCAAAAATTATTGTTCCGCCGATATGGGGATCAGCGGCGCCAATTTTGCCGTCGCCGAAACCGGCATGATCTCCATCACCGAAAACGAGGGAAATGCCCGTCTGAGCACCTCCCTGCCGAAAATCCACGTCGCTCTCGTCGGCATCGAGAAAATTGTCCCGCGCCTCGAAGACTTGGCGCTTTTTTTGCCCATGCTCGCCATCGCCGGCGCGGGCCAGCCGCTGACCTGCTACAACACGCTCTACGGCGGCCCGCGCCAGCCGGGCGAATGCGACGGCCCGGAACAGTTCCATGTTGTTTTGCTCGACAACCGCCGCACCGAACTCCTGGCCGATGCCGAACAACGCGACGCACTTCACTGTATCCGCTGCGGCGCGTGCCTCAATGTCTGCCCGATCTTCCGCAACGTTGGCGGCCATACCTATGGCACGACTTATCAGGGGCCGATTGGTTCCGTCATTACGCCTCATCTGCGCGGCCTCCAAAACTGGAAACACCTCCCCTCTGCTTCCTCGCTTTGCGGCGCTTGTACGGAAGCGTGCCCAGTCGGCATCGACCTCCATCATCATCTGCTGCAAAACCGGCGCAACGCGGCGCAGGACAAGCCGTCGCTGCCGGAAAAAATTCTTTATGCCGGCTATGTCTTTGTCATGCGCCGCCCGGCGCTTTACCGCCTTTCGGCAAAATTGACTCGAATTTTCTTTCCGCTGCACGGAATGATCAAAAAGACCCCCTTGGATCCGCTGCGCGCCTGGACCCGCACGCGTGATTTCCCCGCGCCGGCCGAACAAAGTTTCCACGCCTATTGGAAGAAGAGAATACCGGAACGAAAGACTCCCCATGCCGCCAACTGATCAGCGCGCGGAGGTTTTCTCCCGCATCCGAGAAGCGCTTCGCCGCGCGGCGCCGCATCGTCATGCTCCGTCCCCGCCCGGGGCCATCCCCGGGCCCGGCGATGGCCCGCCCGCCGCGAATACTTTCCGGAATTGGCTCCCCGCCGTCGGCCCATCCCCGGATGAGCAATTTGCTTTATTCGCGTCCCATTGCGCGCAACTTCGCACGGAATTGCATATCCTGTCCTCTCTCGATGAAGCGGCCGGGCAGCTCGCGCTTCTCGCCCGCGAAAATAGCTGGCGGCGAATTGCCACGCATCGGCATGCGCTGGCGCTTCCGCCGGCGGAAAAACTGGCGTTGCCCACGTTGATCACCAACGAGGGCTATGCGGTTCCTGATCTTGAGCAATGCCACGCTGCGATCACAGGTTGCGATGCGCTGGTGGCGCAAACCGGCAGTATTCTGGTCAGCAGTGGGAGCGCCGGGGGCCGTGCGCTCTCGGTTCTGCCGCCTCACCACATCGTCATCGCGCAGCGCGGCCAGATCGTGCCCGATTTGGCCGCCGCGCTCTCCCTGGCCCGGGAACGTTACGCGCCCGGCTGGCCCAGCTTTCTTTCTTTCATCACCGGCCCGAGCCGTACCGGCGATATCGAGCGCATTTTGGTTCTCGGCGCGCACGGCCCCAAGCGTCTTACGGTGCTGATTGTGCCTTAGCAGCACAAGCTGTTACCCGAAGGACGGCCCGCAATTGACAATGCTTTGAAGGTCTCCAACACTTGCGGGCCAGGTGATTTGCCAAAGGAGACGGAGACGGCCATCGTTTCCAGTCCTCCATCTCTTTTTCGATGATGAAAACAGAAAATACTTCCATCCGCTGGCTGGCTCTCGGCAGTCTCGGAGTTGTCTTTGGGGATATCGGCACGTCGCCGATTTATACTCTCAGGCAATGCGTTCAGAATTATCCCGATGCCGCGCATATTCAAGGGTCCGTCAGTCTTATCATCTGGTATCTGCTGGCCATTGTGTCGTTGAAATATGTCTATTATCTGCTCAAGCTCGACAATCACGGGGAAGGCGGCGTCTTTGCGCTCATTGCCCTGGCGAAGGAAAACGTCTCCCAACAGAAATGGATCATCTACACTTTGATTGGCGGAGCCGCGCTTCTTTATGGCGACGGCACAATCACGC
>DATJMI010000001.1:0-2989 GCA_035508775.1 Methylacidiphilales bacterium | reverse complement strand
CAGGCGATGGCCGAGTTTCGCAACGCCCTGGAAATCAATCCCAACGATGCCGAGGCGCACAGGAATCTGGGCGATCTCCTGCTCCGCCTGGGCCGCGCTGATGAAGCGGCAGAACAGTATGAATCCGCCTTGCAAAACGACCCTCACTATGCCGGTTATCGCAAGAATGCCGGAAAAGAAACCGCTCCTTAGATGGCAGGGCAATTTCAAAAATATCACTTCTTACGATGGCTATGCCCCTTGGTTTTTCGGCGTAAATTCTTTACTTGAATTATGTTACTTTTTTGGCATCAATGAGTTAAGCTGAATGCAGCGATTGGACGTATCGTCAAAAATGTGAGAGAATAGGGGTTGTCATTAAATGTAAGAATTGTGCGTCTTTGAGAGATTAACTATTGATGCTTGCGGCGTTCCCCGGCATCTTACTCCCCATTTTATCCCCATTTTACGATGAAAAAAGGTTCCACCCCTCAGCTCGTTTCGACTTGGCCCGCCGCCGCTCTTGTGGTGTCGAATATGATTGGCATTGGTGTCTTCACGTCGCTGGGTTTCCAGATCGCTGGTTTTTCCCGCGATGGAGTCTCCGATCTCAGCTCGAGCGTTTTTCCGTTGATCATGCTGTGGGTGGTGGGCGGTGTGCTCGCGTTGTGCGGCGCGCTCTGCTATGCGGAACTGGCGACGGCGCTGCCCCGCTCCGGCGGCGAGTACAATTTCCTTTCCCGGATTTATCATCCGGCGGTCGGTTTTTGCACGGGCCTTTGCTCGGCGACCATTGGGTTCGCCGCGCCCATCGCGGTCAGCGCGCTGGTCTTCGGAAGCTATCTCTGCCGGGCCTTTCCGGGCATTGCGCATGTGGTACCCAATAACACGGAGCATGTGGCGGCCTTTCTTCTGGTGACGCTGATTACGGCGGCGCATTTGCGGAGCGTCCGTTTCACCGGTTTTTTCCAAGCCGCCACCAGCGCGGCAACCGTGCTGCTGATTCTGACCTTTGTCGCTTTCGGATTCACCTCAACGCCGGCCCAAGCCGTGACTTTCCTTCCGCACAAAACCGATTGGGCGCTTCTGGTGAGTGGTCCGTTCTTCTCCTCGCTGCTTTGGGTGATGTACTCGTACTCGGGCTGGAACGCGGCGTCCTATATCGTGGAAGAAGTGCGGAATCCAGCCAAGGCGTTGCCGCGCGCGCTCATTCTCGGCACGGCCTTCGTGATGCTGCTCTATGTGGCGGTGAACGGCGTGTTCCTCTACACGACTTCGCTGGGCGCGCTTTCGGGCAAGCTGGAAGTCGCCCATGTCGCCGGCACGCAAATTTTCGGTGAAGGGGGCGCGCGCGTCGTCAGCGGATTGATCTGCGTGGGGCTGGTGGCCAATGTCAGCGGCATGATGTGGGTCGGTTCGCGCGTGACGGAAGCCATCGGCGCAACTTATCCCGCCCTCGGCCTGTTAGGACGGACCAGCGGGACCCGGGTACCGTATGTTTCGCTGATTTATCAGTATGCCGTGGTCTTCGTTCTGCTTTTTTTCAAGCCCGACAATATCGTCAATTATGTCGGTTCGATTATTCTTTTCTGGTCGCTTTTGGCGGTGGTGGGCGTCATCGTTCTGCGCATCCGGGAGCCAAACCTGCCCCGGCCTTACCGCACCTGGGGCTATCCGGTAACCCCGATTATCTTCGCGATCATCACCATTTGCTGCCTGGTGCAAAATTCTCAGATTCATCTGCGGGAAACACTGATTGGCGGCGCGACGGTGTTGATCGGAATTCCCATCTATATGTGGATTAGCCGGAACGTTCCCGAGGAACAACTTCGCGGCAAATCGGTGCCGGAAAGCTCCACCTGACCGCCTCGTCCCTATGACCGCGATCCCTCACGGCCGCCGCTACCCCTGCATCTTGATCCTTCCCGCGTTGGCTGTCGCGCTACTCTGCGCCGGGCAAATCCATATCCAAGCGGCGGGTGACGAAACATCGCCGTTGGTGCCGCCTTCGATGCTCTCCGGCGACACGTTCGCGAGCGTAAACGCCACGGCTCACGGTTTGGCGGGCGAGCATTCCCCCGATGGCGCGCCATGGGAATCGGCCTCCGAGTGGCGCGATTATCAACAGTCGATCGATGGGCGTTGGTCTTACCTGGAACGGGTGCGCCTGAGCGCGATGGACAACTGGGCCAACTCGGAACTGGGCGGGCTGCGCCAAAGATGCAACGCTGTCTTCTATCCGTTCAGCGGTCCCGATTTTCTCTACGTCAACACGATGTTTCCGGATTCGAGATACCTTCTCATGGCCGGATTGGAACCGGTGGGTTCCACTCCCGACCTGGCGAAACTGCAGGAGGAAGGGAAGCTTGGCCCTTATCTCGCGGAAATGAAAGCGTCGCTCTACACGATTTTATTGGCGAGTTTTTTTAAAACCAAAGACATGAAGACCGATTTCAACAATCAACTCGTCGACGGGCTGATGCCGGCGATCATCGTCTTTTTGGCGCGGCAGGGGTACACCATCGACGCCATCGATTATGTGACGCTGCGGCATGACGGTTCCCTGGTTCGCCGGGGCGACGGCTCCGGCGCACCGGGCGTGCAGATCGCCTATGACAAGGGTGACCGGGGTGACCTTCGCTATCTGTTCTACTTTCAGACGGATCTTGGCAATGACGGTCTGCATAGCAATCCCGGTTACGTCCGGCTGATGCAAAAGCTGGGGCCGGGCATCACCTATCTCAAAGCCGCGTCGTATCTGCTCTACGAGGACTATTTTTCAACCATCCGCGACGGGATTCTCGACAACAGCTTCTGCGTGGTGGAAGACGATTCGGGCATTCCGTTCCGCGATTTCAAACCGGGCGCGTGGGAAGTAACCCCCTATGGCAATTACACCGGGCCGATTCCGCTCTTCAAGGAACACTATCAGCCCGATTTGGCCGATTTTTACGCGCGCACCCCCCATTCTCCTCTGCCGTTTGGCAGCGGCTACAAATTTGTCGCTTCG